>JAZBOO010000343.1:0-8084 GCA_036351155.1 Candidatus Krumholzibacteriia bacterium
ACCGGGTGCGGGCCATCTCGGCCAGCTCCAGGGCCGTTTCCCCGTGCAGATGGTATCGCTTGGCGGAAGCCTCCTTGAGCAGCCCGGTGTCGGGATCGAAATCTTTTCCCCCGGCCAGCTTGACGCCGTCCACCTCGTTCAGGCGGGCGGTGAACTTCATGCTCCCGCTGGTCAGATGGGCTTCGATGTCGAAATACTCGGCATCCTTGAAGGCCTGACGCTCTTCTTCCTTCTCCACCACCAGGCGCACGGCAACACTCTGCACACGCCCTGCCGACAGCTTGGTGCGCACCTTTTTCCAGAGAACCGGAGACAGGGAATAGCCGTAGAGGCGGTCCAGAATGCGGCGGCCCTCCTGGGCGCGGACCAGCTTCATGTCGACGTCACGGGGATTGGCAAGCGCCTCCTCGATGGCACTCTTGGTGATCTCGTGGAAGGTGATGCGCTTGACCGGAACCTTGGGATTCAGGACCTCGAGCAGATGCCAGCTGATGGCCTCACCCTCGCGGTCTTCATCAGTGGCCAGCAGGATCTCGTCGGCCTGCTTGAGGAGCTTCTTCAGCTCGGCCACCTGTTTCTTGCTGTCCTTGGCCACCACGTAGATCGGCGCGTAATTGTCCGCCGGATTGACGCCCAGTCGAGCCCAGGGTTCCTTCTTGTACTTGGTCGGAATTTCGCTGGCGGTGGCCGGCAGGTCACGAATGTGGCCGTAGCTGCTGGTCACGGTGTACTCTTTGCCCAGAAACCGGGTGATGGTCCGGGCCTTGGCCGGCGATTCGACGATAATGAGCTTCAAACGGCAATCCTTCCTCGAACAGTTGGCGTCTTGAAAACTGAAATCCAGACAAGGAAAAAGCCGGGTTGCCCCGGCTGGTCAGGCGCGCGACATCAGGATCAGTGCAGGCTTTCGAACCCCTCGGAAGCCCCTCCAGTCACCGCCGGTCGGCTTTGCCGGAAGATGACCTGTTCAATCACGGTTTCCAGGTCATAGCGATCCAGGGGCGTCAGGGCGATGTAGGCCGAGTATTGCAACAGAGCCTCCATCTGCAACCGGGAAATCTGCCCGGCATTGAGCAGCTCCAGGAGGAATCCGATCCCATCAGGCGATATGTATTCCTTGTCGGCGTCACCGAAGTGCCGCCACGAGAAACTGGATGGCGAAGCGAGGTGCGGTTCCTGATACCAGGGCCGCAGTTCA
The DNA here is from genome assembly GCA_036351155.1 of Candidatus Krumholzibacteriia bacterium. Lineage (GTDB taxonomy): Bacteria > Krumholzibacteriota > Krumholzibacteriia > LZORAL124-64-63 > LZORAL124-64-63 > LZORAL124-64-63. Next base: position 1,199 of record JAZBOO010000343.1, read on the forward strand.
TCTTCGTTGAGATTGCTCTCGATCCAGTCGAGAAGGCCATGCACATCGGCCTCGTCCAGACCGGCGTCCGCCACCTTTTCCTGAATGCGATTGCGGCTGACCCCCACCTCGGAAGGGGCCACGGAGAGCGCCTCGAGAAGGATGATCAGCAGATGTTTCAGGCGGTCCCGTTCTTGTTCCATTGAATCCTGTACTCCTGTCGGTCCAGGTGACCGGTCCCATCTCCGTATCACGCCAGGCGGCGAAAACCTAGCAAACTCCGCCCGGCTCGGCAAGCCTTGTCACTGACCGCAACATTTCTTGTACTTCTGTCCGCTGCCGCAAGGGCAGGGATCGTTCCGCCCGACCTTGGGCTCCTCCCTGGTGACCGGAGCGGCCATGGGCATTCCCGCCTCCGTGGGCCCAGGTGGTTGTGCCGAGGCCTTTTCCCCGGCAGCCGCCGGTCCCGGGGCCTGATAGGCCGAAACTTCTTGATGCTGGGTCTGCATCTTGTCCATGGCCGGAGCCGCGGGGCGTTCCACCGGGGCTATTTCCGCCCGGAAGAAAAGATTCAATCCCTTGCGGCTGACCGCCTCCATCAGGGCCTCGAAAAGCTGAAAGGCTTCCCGCTTGTACTCCAGGAGGGGATCGCGCTGACCGTAAGAGCGCAATCCAATTCCGCTGCGCAACAGGATCAGTTCGTTCAGATGATCTCGCCACTGATCATCCAGGATCTGAAGCAAGACCAGCTTTTCCAGCTGGTCGGTCAGCTGATCGCCGAGCCGCTCCCTCTTGGCCTTGTAGCGCGCGCGGGCGTGCTCCAGCAAGGTGTCCTCGAGCGTGTTGAACCCGATCCCCAGGTGGTCGTCTCCCTGCAGCGGCAGGGGTGCCAGGAAGGTGCTCTGGTATTGCAAGGCCAGTTCGTCCATGTTCCAGAAATCGGGGGCGTCGCCTTCCTTGCAGGTCTGTCCCACCATGCTTTCCACGGCGTCGGCCATGAAATCGTCGAACTGCTCGCTCAAGCTCTCGTCGGTCAGGGCCCGGCGGCGCAATCCGTAGATCACTTCCCGCTGCTTGTTCACCACGTCATCGTATTCCAGCAGGCGTTTCCGGATCTCGTAGTTCTGGGCCTCGACCCTGACCTGGGCCTTCTCGATGGCCTTGGTGACCATGCTGTGGGTGATGACTTCACCCTCCTCCACGCCGAGCCGGTCCATGACCTTGATGATGCGGTCGGGACTGAACAGGCGCATCAGATCATCTTCCAGACTGAGGAAGAATCGCGCGGCGCCGGGATCACCCTGACGACCGGAACGTCCGCGCAGCTGCCGATCGATCCGGCGGCTCTCGTGACGCTCGGTTCCGATGATCTGCAGACCCGTGTCCTGGCCCTCGTACATCTCGGGGGTCAGGTTGGGATCCTGGGGCCAGTGCTCGGGCAGCTGCAGGATGCCCGGGGCCAGCTTGATGTCCGTGCCACGTCCGGCCATGTTGGTCGCGATGGTCACGGCACCCTTGCGCCCGGCTTCGGAAACGATCTCGGCCTCGGCCTTGTGCTGCTTGGCATTCAGGACGTTGTGGTTGATGCCCGCTCGCCGGAACAGACGGCTCAGCAGTTCACTGACCTCCACCGTGGTGGTTCCGACCAGCACCGGAAGGCCCAGCTTGTGCAGGCGGGTCACCTCCTGGACGATGGCGTTGTACTTTTCCTTCTTCGTCTTGTAGATGACATCGTCCTGGTCGTTCCGGGCGATGGGCCGGTTGGTCGGGATCACAATCACGTCCAGGTCATAGATGCCGTTGAACTCGGCTTCCTCCGTCTCGGCGGTTCCGGTCATGCCGGACAGCTTGTCGTACATACGGAAGAAGTTCTGCACAGTGACGGTGGCCAGGGTCTGGGTTTCCTTCTGGACCTGCACACCTTCCTTGGCCTCCAGGGCCTGGTGCAGACCTTCGCTGAAGCGCCGACCGGGCTGGAGCCGCCCGGTGAAGCTGTCCACGATGACAATCTTTCCCTCCTGCAGGACGTACTCGTTGTCCTTTTCGTAGAGGGAGTAGGCGCGAAGCAGCTGCTCAACGTTGCTGATGCGCTCGTTCTTCAGGGCATAAGCAGTTTCCACCTCGCCCAGGGCCTTGTTCCGGTCCTCCGGGGTCATGTTCTCGTCGGTCTGGATGCGGCCGGCCTCTTCCGCCAGGTCCGGCAGCACGAAGAAATCCGTCTCGTCACTGGCCAGCAGTTCCCGACCCTTCTCGGTCAGGTCCACGTGGTGGTTCTTCTCCTCCACCACGTAGAGCAGGTCGGCGTCGGCTTCCCACATGGCCTTGTCGCGCATGTAGGCCTCTTCGGTGCGCTGGATGGTTTCCAGAACCCCGGGCACCTGGCAGATCTTCCGGAAGCGGCCGTTCTTCGGCGCGCCACGGCTGATGCGCAGTAATTTCAGAGCCGTCTCGGCATCGATGTCCACATTTTCCCCGGCCTGGAGGGCGGGGCGGAAGGCGCGCTCGGCGTCGGCGATCCAGTCGTTGACGATCTTCATCTGCTGCCGCACCACACGCTGGACCCGAGGGTTCAGCTCCTCGAACTGGTGGGTGGACTTGTCCACCGGGCCACTGATGATCAAAGGAGTTCGAGCCTCATCGATCAGGACCGAGTCCACCTCATCCACGATGGCGTAGTGGAAGTCGCGGTGCACCAGGTTTTCGGCATGCACCACCATGTTGTCGCGCAGGTAATCGAAGCCGAATTCGTTGTTGGTGCCGTAGGTCACGTCGCAGCCGTAAGCCGCCCGCCGTTCCTCGGGGTTCATGGGCCCTAGAATGTAGCCCACGCTGCACCCCAGGAACTCGAGCACTCCGCCCATCCACTGGGCATCGCGCTGGGCCAGGTAGTCGTTGACGGTGACCAGATGCGCACCACGGCCGGGGATCGAGTTCAGGTACAGGGGCATGATGGCCACCAGGGTCTTGCCCTCACCGGTGGCCATCTCGGCGATCTTGCCCTGATGAAGCACGATGCCACCCATGAGCTGCACGTCGTAAGGGATCATGTCCCAGGTGACTTCCTGCCCCCAGACCACCCAGGACTCTTTCCGCTCCGTGAGCCGGCGGCAAGCTTCCCAGACGACACCGAAGGCTTCGGGCAACAGATCGTCCAGGGTTTCACCATCCTGGTGCCGGGTCATGAACTCGGCGCGCTTGGCCCGCAACTCATCGTCCGACAGGACGGCATAGTCGCCGCGGACAGCGATGATCTCATCCACCAGCGGACGCAGCTTGGCGTAATCCTTTTTCTGCTTGGCAAAGATGTTCTCGATAAAGCCCAGTAGCCCCTTGGCCATGGATGGTTCTCCTTGTTGGGAATCGGATCGGGTCCTAGGGCTGGTCCGCCAGGATCCCATCGTAAATCTCGCGGTCGATCAAGACCTTTTCGACGTAATTCCGCGTCTCGGTATACCCGATCCAGGCCAGGTAAATGTCGCTGGAGGCCTCGCCCCCGAGTTGCCGAAGCCAGCGGTCCGCCGCCCCGGGGCCGGCATTGTACGCCGCCAGCGTGCGGTAGGGATCTCCCCCGTAGCGCTGACTGTTCTCGACCAGCAGGCCATCGCCCTTGGCAATCGAATTGGCCGGGATGGCCCAGTTCCCTGTCCCCGGATTGGCCCCGGACTCAGGAAAGTGGAAGGGCATGATCTGCATCCAGCCCAGGGCTCCGGCACGGCTGCGGATGGCCGGTTCGAAAAGCGATTCGTTGCGGGCCACGGCCAGGATCAGGGCCGGTTCACTCCCCGCCGCCAGGATGGCTTCTCGGATGGGGCCTTCCGCCGGCAAGGGGTATAGAAAACGTCTTTTCTCCTGCGGCGTCAAACCCGTTCCCGGCAATTCGTAGGCGATGGCCAGGATTCCCCTCATGTCGCCGGTGGCCAGGGCCACTCCCAGTGCCGCATGCATGTCCAGTTGACTACGCCTGAGCAGGGGCAACAACCCGGGAACGGGCGAAGGCATGGGCGAGGTTTTCCAGCCGGAAAGGCGGCACACATCGCGGTCGATGACCTTGGTCAGCAGGGGCGCCAGGATCTCGGGCTGACTCTCCAGGCGAGTGACAATCGCCTGCAAAGCGGCTGGCGGAAGATCGTTGCCGGACGCTGCGGGGTCAAATTCCGCCAGCTGGCTGGCGTAGGCGATGGCCCGGGTCAAGCGGTCCCCGGAAAGGGGCGCAGGATCGGCCAGGGCTATCCCCCACTTCACCCAGAGGTCCCAGAGGGGCTGTTCTCCGGCAGTTTTCAGGGCCTTGGCCAGCTGGGGATTCCGCTTTCGGACAGGACTGGCCTGTCCCGAGTCAACGGTTTTGCGGGCGATGTCCGACCACCCGGTGGCCGATCGCTCCTGGCCAAGACGCATGGCGCGCCAGTGGGCGGTCTCCTTTTCCCATTCGACCAGGGAGGCCCCCTTGAAGGTTTCATCGCCCCAGTCCAGGAGCTGCCAGGCCGTTTCAGGTCGGCCCTCGGCCAGGGCCAGGGCGGCGGCCTGTTCGGTCCAGTACCGCAGAAGGCGGCGAAGCCCCAGCGACCCACCATCCTGGGCGGCAATATCCAGAGCACCCCGCAGATTCTTCAACCCCTGAGCCCACTGTCCCTTCAGGAGGCGAAGTTCCGAGGCGCGGCGGAGGACATCCATCTTCCAGCCAGGGAAAATGTCGGTCCGGGCGGCCAGCTTCTCGTACTGGTCGGCCTGGCCTCGGGAAGAAAACCGCACGCCCTTGACCCACCATCCCTGGACGGTGAAATCGGCAGGTGGGTGGGGATAGGCCTTCAGGTGCTCGGCGAGTTCATCCTTGGTGAAAAGGGTGGCCCCCAGTCCCGCTTTGATTTCCGGGCCAAAGGAGGAGGCTTCCAGTTCTTCGCGACCAAAATAAGGGGTGCGCAAACCCGCCAGGAGAGCCGCTTCATCGCGGGAGTTCCAGACGGAAGGGATGATCGACTGGCCTGTGGCACGGGCATGGGCCACCCAGAGCGACCAGACCTGAGCCCGGTCAAAAGGACCCAAGTCGGTTTCCTTGACCCAGGGGGTGTCCAGGGTCTGGGGACCGGAACTGACCGAGGTTGGCGTCGGGAATCCCAGCAGAGTTTTACGCATCAACCAGACGAATTCTTCACGCTCGGTCAACTGAACCGGGCCATGTTCTCTCTGGAGAAGGAATAAACGGGCCTGCTCCAGCCGACCCTGGTCCAGATGGTGGAAGAAATGCCGCTGCCAGACGGCCTTCCCCAGCCAGGGATGGCCAGGGGCCCATTCCACCCACTGGCTGGCCTCAAGTCGGGGATTGATCAACTGCTCCAGCGATTCCCGCAGGGCGGAAAGATCACCCACCGGTGACCGCTCGAGACCATGCAGAAACCTCAAGGTCAAGAAGTTGTCGGACGGGATCCCCTCGGCCAGCAACTGCCGGGCACCCTGCTGCCAGTGTTCATCCAGTACCGGGGGCTCCATCAGCCCGGCCGGCCAAAGACCGTCCATGGTCACCTCACCGGGATCACCGAATCGGCCCACCTGGAACTGTTCCAGAAAAGGGTCATAAAGGGGACCCGCCTGGACCTGAACACTCAGCAGGGTTATCAAGATAAAGGAAATGGGGAATACACGATTCGGATTCAATGCAGCAGAACCACCTTCCTGGTCACATGGGGCCCGGTTCCTTCCAGGCGCAGAAAATATACACCGGCCGCGCAGCGTCGGCCACGGTCATCGGTCCCATCCCAGACCAGGAGGTGAACCCCCGCAGGACAGTCCCGGCGGTGTAGCAGGCGTCCACGCACATCGTAAATGCTCAGCCGAGCGGTAGCGCCTGACGGTATATCGACCTGGACGGAAACCTGGTCTCGTGCGGGATTGGGGCGGGGCGGGCTCAGGGTGGAGGCGGGCCGGTGACCTCCATCGAGATAGATCACCACGGGACGGGAAACCACGGGCCCCAACGGCGTGTGAGCCACCATCCGGACCTGATGACGCCGGAAACTCGAGGGATCCAGCAGGGATTGAGTCTCGGCGGCCGAAATCCGAGGACTGTCCAGCTCACCACCCAGGGTATTCCAGGTCCCATTTTCGATGTCGCGGACCTGAATCCGGAAAGACGAGGCCGGCAGATCATCATGTCCCCAGGCGCTTTCCAGGCCCTCCTCCAGGCTCCAGCTCACGGGGAAGGGCTCGGGGTCAGTGACGAGGGACTCGGCCTGCAGGTCGGCCACCAGCCAGCCCTGGCGACGCCACAGGGTGTTGCTGGCAAACTCCAGCTGCAAGCGCCAGGGGCCAGGGCCGTCGGGGAGCCGAAATCGGTCCACGTGCCACAGTACGGCTCCGTCATCATCCAGCAGAAGAGTGTCGGCAAAGGCGGCCAGCCCGGCCAGCGGGTTGACCGCCCCCGAGGCCACCGCGGTGGGATAACCGCCCACGGGGACGGCGGCATCCAGGCGACCATCGGGGCCCACCCACCTGACCCGACCGGCGTCCATGGCCTCTCCGGTGGGGAGTCTTTCCGTCCCCAGGGCATGGACCATCCTCACGGCCTGGATATCCGGACCCAGTTCTCCTGAAGTCAGCCGCGTGTGCCCGCGGTTGGTGTAGCTGATGGCGGGCCAGCTGGTGGGTTCAGGGAATTCCTGTCCGGTGGCCACCAGAATTGGCTGCTCCCGCTGATCGAGGAAGGGCGGGCCAGTCCACCGGTGCCAGGTCGTCCCCGGGGTGATGTCCTCCACGGTCCAGGCTCCCGGCCATTCGTCCCCAAAATCCAGGGCGAGCTCCGGACTCAACCAGGTCCAGCGACGGACCAGGGCATTGGAAGACCAGTCATCAGCCGTGATCAAACAGGTGAACGTGGTAAAATCGCCCGGAGCCGGGGCGCGATCCAGCTGAAGAA
>JAZBOO010000344.1:0-5841 GCA_036351155.1 Candidatus Krumholzibacteriia bacterium
GGCTTGCCGCCGGCCGCCAGGGCTTCCATGCCTTCGATCAGTACCTCTTCCTTGGGCCTCTTCACTCGGCCCATGAGGGCCGCCCACCGCGTGTACTGCTCCGGGGAAAGCCGGAAGGTGATGTGCTGGACTTCATCCGCCGGCCTCGGAGAAGGCGGATTGTCTGGGAGGGTTGGTCGGGGTTCTGGTATGACTTGGGGAGGTCGCGAAGCATCAGAACACTCGGGCATTCGGGCCGAGGGAGAGGGCTGCTTTGCCGCCCTCGACATGGACCGCAGTTCAGCTTCGCTGAGCGTTTGCGCAGCGTCAATCAGTTCAGCCTCATTTCCCTGGTGGGCTTCGCCCACGATGATAGAGGCCTTACGCCAGGTGATGGCCCCATGCTCGAGGGCCCGCCTCATCTGCGGCAGATCCTCAAGCCGGGCCCCCAGCCTGAGGAAGGCCTTGCACTGCTCCCTCCCCAGACCCACGGCCTCGGCGGCGTACTCGTAGAGGCTGGAGAATCCCAGAACCTTGTAGACCTTCCGCTCGCTGATCACGTGCAGGTAGAACACGGCCCGGACCATGTCGCGCTTCATGCCGTCGACGGCATTGCGGAAATTGCGGTGGAGAGATTGCGCCTGAGGCGAGGCCGTGGCCGGGGGTTGCCACTGCTGGGGCAAGTTGTCGTCATGGAGGGACATCTGGCGAGGGTCACATTCCGGGAGGAATTTCGAGATTTCTAGCGGGAGTTGCTGGACACTTTGGGTTCAATTCGGGAAGTCAGCCGCGCATTCATGGCCTCAAGAACCTTGCCGGCCCTGGACACGGTAACGCCATGGTAATCATTGCGTTCGTCGCGAGAGACCTGAGTTTCATGGACCCCCAGCCGTTCGGCCAGTTCACGCTGCGACAATCCCAGGGAGATACGCAGGGAAATGAGCAACGGCCCCAGACCCCCGAGGTTTTGCAGGGTGGGGAATTTGCCCTGCTTGAGGTTTTCGTAAATTTCCACTTCCTCGATAAACTGCATTTGAAAAGTTCGCATGGGATCCAGGGCGCGCTTGATTTCCGCGTTTCCGAGGCCTTCGCTTCTTAACTTTTTCCTTGTGGCTTCAAGGTGGGATGCTCCCTCTTGAATTCGCTTCTTGGCCACCTGGTATTCTCTTTCCGTACGAATCATGCTGACCCCCTGAGCCGGACCACTCCCTTGGGAAAATCTTCTCTGGACAGTCTGAAAGCCTCGGGGAAAGTGAGTTCTATCCCTTTGGAATCACAGATACCTGACTTCTGCCCATAGTCCGGAAACAATTCGACCCGGTAGTAGTGCCACATGGGCAGTTGCCTTTTTCCGTAACCCCTGTAGGGCATTCGAGAGGAGGGATCCCATGTCCAACAATTGAAGGGATCAAGCTGGTTCAATTGTCTCTCCAACTCCCCTGAAACCAAGAATTCCCGCTCACAGGAAAAGCAACCATCGATATCGTTGGGGTGGTACTTGTTCTCCACGAATGAGCCACCAATCAGGACATCAGTGATCCCAACTTGGTTCAATTGTTCTACCAGTATTTCCAGGTTATTGACGAGATGCAATCTCCATTGGTGGTCCCATTTCCCGGGTACATGTAGGCCGGGTTTTCCCTGAACAAGAATTGATGCCTTCAATTGAGGCAAATCCAGTTCATGCTCCCCTGCAGGCAATAAACCCAACCTGTTGAAATTCGGAAGGGTCATTTCGCCCCTCCAGTTGGTCTACATTTTAACCTATTTAGACATTTATGCCAAGCTTTACATTTTTCACAAAACAAAAGAACAACCAATTTCCCGGGAGAAATTTGATTATTTCTTCACTTCTGGCTGCGTCCGCATCCAAAATTAAACATTTAGTCAAAAACCTCAGGCATCCGGTATTCCTTTTTTGACATCCAGCTCCCTCTTCAGGATATCCCAGGTGATGGTATCATCCGGTGATTCCAGGGCTTCCTTCACGGCTTCCAGGTCCCACTGGTCCTCGATGAGCTCCAGGATTTCCAGATCCTGAGCCGAAACCAGCCCTGCAACGACCTTGCCATGGCGGTTGATCAGGATGCGCTCTCTCCTACCTGTCTATTGACATGCGAACCAAATGTAGTAAGTATGGCCCGACACATTTTCCCAACGGGCCAAAAGGCCTCTGTTTACCTAGGATTTCAGGAGATTGAGCATGTCCGAAAACTTCACCCCCAAAGCCATCGTCATCGGCAGCGGCCCCGCCGGATACACCGCCGCCATCTATCTGGGCCGCGCCAACATCCCCCACATCCTGCTCGAAGGCGATCAGCCGGGCGGCCAGCTGACCATCACCACGGACGTGGAAAACTACCCCGCCTTCCCCGAGGGAATCGAGGGCCCCGAGCTCATGGTGAAGATGAAGGCACAGGCCGAACGCTTTGGGACCAAGTTTCTTAGCGAAACTGCGGTGGGCGTTGATTTTTCCGGGCAGATGAAGAAGGTCCACACCAGCAAGGGCACGCACGAGGCCCCCGCGGTGATCATCGCCACCGGCAGCACCGCCCGCTGGCTGGGTCTGCCGAACGAGGAAAAGTTCATGGGCAAGGGCCTGAGCGCCTGCGCCACCTGTGATGGGTTCTTCTTCCGCGGTCAGGAGATTGCCGTGGTCGGCGGCGGGGACACCGCCCTGGAAGAGGCCACCTACCTGACCAACTTCGCCACCAAGGTGACCTTGATTCATCGCCGGGACGAACTGCGTGGATCGAAGATCATGCAGGACCGGGCCCTGAATCACGAGAAGATCGAGATGGCCTGGAACAGCACGATCGACGAGTATGTCGGCGACGACATGGGCAACCTCATCAGCCTGAAACTGAAGGACACGCAGAACGGCGAAATTCGCGATCTCCCGGTGACGGGATGCTTCATCGCCATTGGCCACACCCCCAACACCCAGTTCCTCGATGGCGCCCTGAAGACCGACGACAACGGGTATCTGATCACCAAGGACAACGTGACGGCCACCGAGATCCCGGGCGTTTTCGCCGCCGGCGACATCCAGGATCACGTGTACCGCCAGGCCATCACCTCGGCCGGAACCGGCTGCATGGCCGCCATCGAGGCCGAGCGCTGGCTGGGCGAGAATAATCTATAGCTAAGGTCAAGTATTAACGCCATTTGGCGGTTGTGCTGACGTTTCGCATATGAGAAGATACCCGCCTAAATAGGTGGGTATCTTTTTTATCCCCCCAAGTCCTTCCCACACCGACCGCGAAAGGACTTCATTGATGCATCTCCTCCACGAACACACCGTTCTCGGCCCCAACGTCCACCTTTTCCGCTTCGACGCCCCGGATGTGGCCCGCTACCGCAAGCCCGGCCAGTTCGTCATTTTGCGCGTGAGCGACACGGGCGAGCGTATCCCCCTGACCATTGCCGACGTGGACCGCGACGAGGGATCGATCACCCTCATCGTCCAGGCGGTGGGTAAAACCACCCTGCAGATGGCCCAGCTGAAGCCCGGGGACAGCATCCCCGACATCTGCGGCCCCCTGGGCGAACCCACCCACATCGAAAAACTGGGCCACGTGCTATGCGTCGGTGGCGGCATTGGTACCGCACCCCTGTACCCGGTCACCAAGGCCATGAAGGAGATCGGCAACCAGGTCACCTCGATCCTTGGTGCTCGGACCAAGGATCTCCTGATTCTGGAAGACCAGATGCGCGCTGTCAGCCACGACCTGCACGTCACCACCGACGACGGCAGCTACGGCCTGAAGGGTGTGGTGACCGACGCCATCCAGAAGCTCGTGGACGAGGGCCATAAATTCGACCAGTGCGTGTGCATGGGCCCGCCCATCATGATGAAGTTCGTGAGCCTGCTGACCAAGAAACTGGGAATTCCCTGTCTTGTGAGCCTGAACCCCATCATGGTCGACGGCACGGGCATGTGCGGCGGTTGCCGGGTCACCGTGGGCGGCGAAACCAAATTCGCCTGCGTGGACGGGCCCGAGTTCGACGGCCACCTCGTGGATTTCGACGAGATGATGGCCCGCCTGACCATGTACCAGAAGGACGAGAAGGGTTCACTGGACCATTACATGGGGGCCACCGGCTGCAAGCTGGAAAATGCCGTGAAAAGGGAGGGCGACTGATGAACATGAAAGAACGGCTGAAGCTGCCCCCCATCGACATGCCCGAGCAAGACCCCCAGGAACGGATCCGCAACGTGAACGAAGTGCCTCTGGGGTACACCCCCGAGATGGCCATCGCCGAGGCCAAGCGGTGCATCCAGTGCAAGCGACCCTTCTGCACCGAAGGCTGCCCGGTGGGGATCGACATTCCCGCCTTTATCAAGTTCATCGAGGACGGGGACTTTCCTGCGGCCGTGGCCAAGATCAAGGAGACCAACCTTTTGCCCGCCGTGTGCGGACGCGTGTGCCCTCAGGAAGAACAGTGTCAGCTGACCTGCACGGTGGGCAAGGCGCAAAAGGATCCGACCAAATCGGTGAACATCGGGCGTCTCGAGCGCTTCCTGGCCGACTGGGAACGCGAGAACGGCCCCGCGCCTCTGCCCCCGAAGCCCAGGCCCTCAGGCAAGAAAGTCGCCGTGGTCGGCGGCGGACCCGCCGGCTTGACCTTGGCCGGTGACCTTATCCGTCACGGCCATGACATCACCGTGTTCGAGGCCTTCCACAAGGCCGGCGGCGTGCTGGTGTACGGCATTCCCGAATTCCGCCTGCCCAAGGAGATCGTCCAGAAGGAAGTGGACTACCTTGAGCAACTGGGCGTGAAGTTCAAGTACAACTTCGTGGTGGGAAAGACCGCCCCCATGAAGACCATCGTCGACGAGTTCGACGCCGTGTTCGTGGGCACCGGCGCCGGTCTGCCCCGCTTCATGAGCATTCCCGGCGAGAACCTGCTGGGCGTGTACTCGGCCAACGAGTACCTGACTCGCGCCAACCTGATGCAGGCCTATTCATTCCCGGAAACCGACACACCCATCATCACCGGCAAGACGGTGGCCACCATCGGCGGCGGCAACGTGGCCATGGACTGTGCCCGCACCGCCCTGCGCATGGGCGCCGAGCGCTCGCTGATCATCTATCGCCGCGCGGAAGAGCAGATGCCCGCCCGGCTGGAGGAAATCCACCACGCCAAGCAGGAGGGCGTGGAGTTCAACACGCTGCGCAATCCTCTGCGGTTCCTGGGCAACGAGGAGAACTGGCTAACCGGGGTCGAATTACTCCGCATGGAGCTGGGCGAACCCGACGCCTCCGGCCGACGAAGTCCAGTACCTGTCGAGGGTTCCGAGTTCGTGCAGGATCTCGATGCGGTCATCGTGGCCATCGGCAACAGCCCCAACCCCCTGGTTCCGCGCGATTTCCCCGAACTGGAAGTGACGCGCTGGGGTGGCATCGTGGTCAACGAGGCCACGGGGCAGACCAACATTCCAGGGGTTTTCGCGGGTGGAGATATCGTCCTGGGCGCCGCCACGGTGATCCTGGCCATGGGCCACGGACGCCAGGCAGCCAAGGCCATCAATCTGTACCTCAGCTCAGGCCGCTGGGATGACCTTGAAGAAGCAATTTCAACTGAGCGTGCCGATGTGCGTTAGACGGGTTCATTTCTTGATTTCGCAGACATGGAAACATACCGTTCGTGACAACGGGATGACAAGCTTCCAACCGGGAGGAATGCCTTGAAAGGTCGCGTGCTCATCATTGATGACGAAGCCGAAATCCGTCGTAATCTTTCGGTAGGATTGACGCAGGAAGAATACACCGTGGTGGCCTGCCCCGATGGCATCAGCGCCATCCACGAGCTCAACCAGGCCCGCGAGAAAGGGCTCCACTACGACTACCTGGTGAC
>JAZBOO010000345.1:0-27111 GCA_036351155.1 Candidatus Krumholzibacteriia bacterium
CCCACCCGGGAACCCGATTGTTGCGAGGTCAGCAGAATTTTCATGGCCTGGGCCCCCAGGCCGCAGGCGTCGGCGTGGACCGTGGTCAAGGCCGGGTTCAGGTAGCCGGCAATGGACACGTTGTCGAAGCCCACCACGGCCACATCCTCGGGCACCCGGCAGCCGGCCCGCACCAGGGCCGACATCAGGCCGATGGCCATGCTGTCGTTGGCCGCAAACACTGCCGTGGGGCGGGGATTCATGGCCAGCAGCCCGGTGCCGGCCTCGAAACCGGTGATCTCACGGAAATCGCCCGGAATGACGTGGGGCACATCGGGATCCAGGCCGGCTTCCACGAAGGCCCGGCGGAATCCGCGCAGTCGTTCCTCCGCGTCCACGTTGCCTTCCGGGCCGGAGATGAAGGCGATGTCGCGATGCCCCATTTCCAGCAGGTGCTCCACGGCCCTCTGGGCCCCATGTGAGTTGTCGATCCCCACGGAATGGCAGCGGTCCACCTCGACGCGGGGATTCAGCAGCACCACGGGAATGCGCCGCCTCACCCGTTCCACCGTTTCGATGGAGGCCTCGTCCGGGGCCATCATGATCAGTCCATCGATGCGCCCGAGCATGGCCCGGCTGGCGGCCAGCACATCCTCGCTGTTGGAGTGGGAACTGGAGAGGAGAATCTGGTAGTTGTTGAGCCGGGCCTGGTGATCGATGCCCCGGATCACATCGGAGTAGAACTCGCCAAAGAGGTCGGGCAGCAGCACACCGAAGGTGCGTGTGCAGCTGGTGGCCAGACTCTGGGCCGCACTGTTGGGCCAGTAGTCCAGCCGGGCGGCGGCGTCCATGACACGCTGGGCGGTATCTCCGCTGACCAGGGCGTTGTTGTTGAAAACCCGGGAAACCGTGGCGATGGAAACCCCGGCCGCGAGGGCGACTTCGCGAATGGTGGCCAAGATGCTCTCCAAGCTGGATGCCCGCAGCTTCTTCCTGAAACAGAACGGGCCCAAAAACCATTTTGACGGACAGTCCTCGTCCGCTGCCGATGTAAACGGTTTCATAAATCGCCATTCGTGTCAAGCACCTCTTTGACAAATGCCCTCAAATGGTCTAACAATGCCCGGGACAGCTCCATTTTCGCGCCCCGCATGAGGTTTGGCCGGAAGGTTGATTGATATGTCCACGGCAGAGTTTTCGCCCCCCCACGTCCCGGCAGGGTTCACACCTGCGGTTGGCATCCTTTCCGGAGGCCGTTCCGGGCCCGCCGCGGGATACACGGTTCTGGCCACGGCCCGCGGGTCCGGTGGCAGCTTTTTCCAGAATACCATGCTGACTGTCGGGCCGGAAACCCATGGTGGCGGCCTGAAGTTCTTCATTCGGGACCTGAGAAGCGGCACCTTCTGGGCAGCGGGCCAAACCACGGGGCAGGTGATCACGCGGAGTACACCTGGGGTTTTCCAGCTGGACCACATCCAGGAGGAATTGAAAGTTTCCCTGGAAGCCTGTGTGCTGAATGACCGGAGCGCCGAGCTGCGCCGATTGACCCTGACCGACCTTTCCCATGAAGACCGACTCATCGAGGTGACTTCGCTGGCCGAGGTGGTGCTGAATCACCCGGCCGCCCATGCCGCGCATCCGGCCTTTTCCAAGCTCTTTCTGCAAACCGAATACGTGGCCGAGCATCGTGCGCTGTTGACCCACCGCCGCCCGCGAGATCCCGAGGAACACACCCCCACCCTGGTGCACGCCTTGCTGGAGTCGGGCCCCGTGGAGTGGGAAACGGACCGGGCCCTGTTTTTTGGACGGGGTTTTCACCGGGACCGGCCGGCCGCCATGCAAACCCGCACGCCGCTGAGCGGGACGGTGGGCAACGTGCTGGACCCCGTAGCTTGCCTGCGCCGCCAGGTGAAAATTCCGGCAGGAGCCAGCGTCACCCTGACCTTCCTGCTGGGCGTGGGATCAGCCGCTCATGGGGCCGGGCCACTGGTGGCTGGGCTGGACACCGACACGCATATCCTGGCCGCCTTCGACCAGGCCCGGCAAAGCGGAGAAGACCAGCGGAGACGCCTGGGAGGCACCGCCGAAGATCACCTTTACGCCCACCACCTTGCCGCGGCTATCTTGCGTGGAGACCGCTGTTTGCGCCCCTCCCCCCTTCCTCAGCTGGCCCCCGGCAGCCATCCTTCCGATCTCTCGGCCCTGGGCATCGACCCACACCAGCCCCTGGTCGTGGTGCACGCCAGCGCACCCATCAGCCAGTACCTGCTGAAGCTGCAAAGGATCTGGCATGGGCTGAGCCTTCCCATCCAGCTGGCCGTGGTGGGCAACGAGGGCGTCGTAACGGGGAGCCTACCTGGCGTTTTGCCGATCAAGGAAAGCGACCTGACCGCCCCCCACCGGGACCTCCTGTCCGTGCATGCCCGGCTGGTGGTCACCGAGGGGTTGCCCGATCTGGCGCAGCTGGTTCCCGGGGTTCCCCCCTCCTCCCGGGCCAATCCCCGGCCCGTGTCCACGCCGACTGACCGGAAGGAATCCGAGCTCGCCTTCTACAATGGCCGTGGCGGCTTCAGCCCCGATGGCCGGGAATACGTGATCCACCTTCCCTCCGGCCCCCATGGACGGCTGGACCTGCCCCCCCGCCCCTGGACCAACGTGCTGGCCAACGAAAAGCTGGGGGGCATCGTCAGTGAGACCGGGGCCGGAACCACCTGGGGGGGCAACAGCCGGGAGCACCGGCTGACCCCCTGGTCCAATGATCCGGTCCTGGATCCGCATGGCGAGGCCCTTTACCTGCGCGAAGAATCCGATGGGCACTATTTCTCGATTCTTCCCGGTCCTGTTCCCGCCGGGGGTCACTACGAGGTCCGGCACGGCCAGGGCTATTCACGGTTTCAGCGCCAGGGAGATGACCTGGAGATCGAGACCCTGGTGTTTGTCCACCATGAGGATCCTCTCCGCTTTCAGCGCATCCGCCTGCGGAACACCACCAGCCGGCCGCGCCAATTTTCCCTGCTGACCTGCAGCCAGCTGGTTCTGGGCGACACACCGGAGAATTCCGAGCGATACGTGGTCACGTCTCACGACCCGGGGACCGGCGCTCTGCTGGCGCGCAACCCCGTGGCGGGACCTTTTGCCTCACACGTCACCTTCTCCTTGATCAGCGGAGGATCCCCTCTCCCGCAGCTGCAGTTCAGCGGCGATCGCCTCGAGGTTCTGGGAGAGGATCAGGACCCCACCTCTCCGGCGGCCCTGCGGGGCACGGGCCTCAAAGGGCGCGTGGGTGCCGGACTGGCCCCCTGCTTCGCCTTCCAGGGGACGATCGAGCTGGCTCCGGATGAGACCACCGAAATCTGGGTTCTGCTGGGACAGGCCGAGAGCGAGGATGAGCTGGCAGTCCTGCTGTCCCGGTATGCCCGACCGTCGGCCTGTGCCGAGGCCTGGCTGGCCACCCGGAAATTCTGGCGCGATGGGCTGGACGGCCTCCAGATCAGGACGCCATCGCCGGCTCTGGACCTCATGGTCAACGGCTGGCTGGGTTACCAGACCCTGGCCTGCCGCATGATGGGGCGCAGCGCCTTCTACCAGTCGGGAGGAGCCTACGGCTTTAGGGACCAGCTCCAGGATTCCCTCTCCCTGCTCCCACTCTGGCCCGAGCGGACCCGCCAGCAGATCCTGCGGCACGCCGCCCACCAGTTTGTCGAAGGCGATGTCCTGCACTGGTGGCATCCCCCGCTCAGCCGCGGCATCCGCACGCGCTTTGCCGATGACCTGCTCTGGCTGCCACTGGCCACCGTGGAGTATCTGAAAGCCACCGGCGACCGGGGAATCCTGGCCCAGGTGACCCCCTTCCTGAAGGCTCAACAACTTGAACCCGGACAAGACGAGGTTTTCCTGCAACCGGAACCTTCCAGCGAGTCGGCCGACCTGTACGAGCATTGTTGCCGCGCTCTGGACCGTTCCCTGACCCTCGGCCGTCACGGCTTGCCGCTGTTTGGCACGGGCGACTGGAACGACGGCATGAACCGGGTGGGTCGCCAGGGCCTGGGCGAAAGCGTGTGGATGGGTTTTTTCCTGGTGACCATCATCGACGGCTTTCTGCCGCTCTGCGAGGATTGCCAGGACCACGAGAGAGCCGCCCGCTACCGGCGCTACCGCAACGACATGGTCCACACCCTGAACGACTCCGGATGGGACGGCGGCTGGTACCGCCGCGGTTACTACGACGATGGATCTCCCCTGGGCTCCTGGGAAAACAAGGAGTGTGCCATCGACGCCCTGGCCCAGTCGTGGTCGGTGCTGTCGGGTGTGGCCCCGCCGGCACGGGCGGACCAGGTCATGGATGCCGTGGAAGAGCACCTCATCAACGATGACGAACGCTTGATCCGGCTGCTCACCCCGCCTTTTGTCGACACGCCCCACGATCCCGGGTACATCAAGGGTTACGTGGCCGGAGTCCGCGAGAACGGCGGCCAGTACACCCACGCCGCCCTCTGGGTGGTCAAGGCCATGGCCACCCTGGGTCGGCGCCAGCGTGCGGCCGCCCTGCTGGAGCTGCTCAATCCGATCAATCATGCCCTGACACCTGCCCAGGTGGACCGCTACCAGGTCGAACCTTACGTGGTGGCCGCCGACGTGTACGGGGCCGCTCCCCACGTGGGCCGCGGCGGCTGGACCTGGTACACCGGTTCCTCCGGCTGGATGCACAGGGTGGCCCTGGAATCGGTTCTGGGTTTCCGTCCCGAAGGGGACACCCTGGTGATCGCGCCGTGTGTCCCCGACGAGTGGCCGGAATACAGCATCAACTGGGCGGTGCCCGGCAACTCGGGAACCCGTTATCAGGTCCGGGTCACCAATCCCCAGGGGTGCTCGGCCGTGGTGGTATCCTGCACCCTGGACGGGGCCGATCTTCCGGCGGCGGACGGCACGGCCCGCCTTCCGCTGCTGAAGGATGGACAGGAACACCTGGTGGTCATCACCCTGGGCGCCCTGCAGGGGGAATGTCGATGAATCCTTTTCCTCCGGATTTCCTCTGGGGTGCGGCCACCTCGTCCTACCAGATCGAAGGTTCACCCCTGGCCGACGGAGCCGGCCCCAGTGACTGGCACCTTTTTTCGCATACCCCGGGAAGAACCGCCCATGGTCACACCGGGGACGCGGCCTGCGATCACTACCGGCGCTGGGCCCAGGACATTGCCCTCATGGGAGAGCTGGGCTTGCGGGCCTACCGGTTCAGCCTGGCCTGGGCGCGGATCCTGCCCGACGGAACAGGCTCCGTGAACCAGGCCGGCCTCGATTTTTATGACCGCCTGATCGAGGGGCTTCTGAAGGCGGGGATCACTCCGGTGCCCACCCTGTTCCACTGGGATCTGCCGGCGGCTCTGGCCCAGCGAGGTGGCTGGACCCACCGGGACAGCGCCGACTGGTTTGCCGAGTATGCCCAGGTGGTGTTCAGGCGTCTGGGAGATCGTGTGAGCCGCTGGACCACCCTGAATGAACCCTGGGTGGTGGTCGATGGTGGCTATGTCTCCGGGATGCACCCCCCAGGCCAGCGTGACCTGGGAGCTGCGGCCCGGGCCACCCACAACCTTTTGCGGGCCCATGGTCAGGCTGTTCGCTGTTTCCGGGCCGAAGGTCAGGGCGAGATCGGCCTGGTGGTGAACCTGGAACCCAAGGATGCAGCCAGTTCCACGGCAGAAGATCTGGCCGCGGCCCATCGCGCCGAGGCTTACATGAACCGCCAGTTTCTCGATCCGGTCATTCTGGGTGCGTACCCGGCTGAAATGGCGGAGATGTATGGCGATCAATGGCCCGAGTTTCCCGAAAAGGATTTCGCCCTCATCGGCGAACCGACCGATTTCCTGGGTGTGAACTATTACAGCCGTTCGGTCAACCGCAACGCGCCGGAAGTGGTGCCCACCGGAGCGGCGCCGGTCAAGCAGGAGGGGTCGGAGTACACGGCGTTCGACTGGGAGGTCCATCCTGCCAGCCTGGTCAAGGTGCTGAACTGGGTAAGAAATCGCTATGGCGACCGTCCCATTTACATCACCGAGAACGGGGCCGCCTTCGACGATCCCTTGCCCGACCAGAATGGCCGAGTGGCCGATGTCCGTCGCCTCGCCTACCTGAAGGAGCACCTGCGGGCCGTGGGCCAGGCCAGGGAAAACGGGGTGGACGTGCGCGGGTATTTTGCCTGGTCGTTGCTGGACAACTTCGAGTGGGCCTTCGGCTACGACAAACGATTTGGTCTGGTGCAGGTGGACTTCGCCACCCAGAAGCGGACCATCAAGGACAGCGGGTATTTCTACCGAGATGTCGTGGCCAGCGGGGGCCAGATCCTGTTCGATCAGGGCAGGGCCCAGCGTACGGTCACGGGAATGTGATGAACCACGGGCATTCCCCTGGGATCGCTTTCCAGGGCATCCCCCTTGACCTCGATCAGCCGGCCCACCCCAGGGGGATCGAGAACCAGTCCACCGGGTGGCGGCGTGAATCCGCCAGCGATGGTCATCACCACTTCTCCATCCTGGTGGGACAAGGCGTAACTCAGAAACCCGTAAGGTGTGGGAAGGTCCTCCACCTGAACGCCGCCTTCGTCAAGCCAGGCCACGGGCAGTCCGGCAGCCAGAACCAGGGCTGACGGGGCTGCACCCCTGTCCCTTCTTTCGTGAGCGAACATGTCCAGGAAGCTGCGGATGTAATCGGACCCCACCCAGGTGTGGGGCATGTCGCCGATGAAGCGGGCCTGATGCGGATCGCTGCCCACCACTTCGCCCCACTGGCGCCAGCCGATGGGCGTGCGGTGGGCGAGGAAGAAGTCTAGCAAATCGCCGGCGCGTTCCCGCCAGCCCAGGCGCACGAAGGCCCCGATGTTCCGGATTTCATAAGGGGTGAAGGCGTCCCAGGGCTCACCTTCCTTTCGGGCCTGGAAAAAATCGAAGTAGCGCTGAAAGGTGGCTTCGAGGGCGCCTTCGGGAAGGATGTTCCACGCCTCCGCCGGATCGAGGGCAATGGTGGTGGAGGTGGCGTCAAAATCACCGAGATCGGCACAACCGGGAATGTAGTCGATGCCGTGGACCGCCATGGCCGCCAGCACCGAAGCTTCCAGATCCTGCGCAAATCGATCGCGCAACCGGACCAGGGCCTGCTCTTGCTCCGCCTGAAGCTGCTGGGCCAGCCAGGCCGCATCTTTCAAGCCGCGCAGGGCAAAGAAGTTGTCCCAGTAAGAATGCATGGGCTTGGCGGAATACCCTTCGTGGCTGATCGAAGGAGGTAATATTCCGTAGAAATGTTGATTTTCCGGTTTCCGGTAATCATCGGTGAGGCGCTGAGCCAGCAATTCTTCGAGGTAGGAGACGCCGCGCAAAACACGAGGCCACATGGTCCGCAGAAAATCCTGGTCCCCCGTGTAACGGTAATATTCACAGGTCAGATAAATAAATTCACCCGTGGAGTCGTGTTCCGGCACAGGGTCGGCTCCCCGCCAGTCCACCACGCAGGGAATTTTACCATTTTCATACTGATGAGGCGCGTACCATTCCAGAAATTCACGGACCGCAGGCGCATGTCCCAGACGCAACAGGGCCACACCGGTCAACGCCTCATCCCTGATCCAGGATCGCGCGTAAGAACGGGCGCCCGGCTGGATCCGCTGCTCCGCACGATTCACCAGAATGGCCCCCAGCTGTGTCCGCATGGTGGCGATGGCATCGTGGGCCGACGCGGGACCGGAGATCTGGACTCGATCCAGTTTTTCCCGCCATTGGAGCTGTATCTCCCCTTTCGCCGGGGACAAAATGGGCTCATCAACTGCATGCAGAGGCACCAGGAGTTCCACCGAACCCATCGCCCCGGCCGGCAGAATCAGGGGATAGGCCACCGCAGCGGAAGCGGCATTCATGGGGTCTTCCACGTCCTGCGCAGTGGGCAGATGACCGCTGACCAGATGGTCCGCCACTATATCCCCGCCGAAGAATGTGCTGGCCCCGAAAGCCGCCGGTCGATCCATGAGGTGCACGCGTTCCCGGCCGTTGACGGTGATCACCTGATCGTGAAAAGTAATATTATTGACGGGCGACGACCCGCCGTGAACGTTCAAGAACTGAACCGGAGGATTGACCTGGAAAGGGCGTACCGCCAGATAGAGCGTGGCAGAATCAGGCTCGGCACTCAGGTTCTCCAGATCATACCTGGCGAGAATGGCCGACTGTCCGGGCTGGCCCACCCCGGCGGTGGAAATCGTCAATTTCCAGTGGTCGCTGGTCCAGATCACGCCGGGCAGTGGAAGGTCTCCCTCGGCCAGAAAAGGCTGGGCGAGAGCTTCATTCCAGGTCACAAGGTCGTCGCCGGCCCACAGAAAAGGTTCGAGAGAAAATTCACCCGGCCCCACCTCCAGGGCCCCCGAAGATCCCAGTAAACCTTCCCGAGCATCGTGATCGACCCCCACCACGGTCCAGGCCGTGGGCTCATCCAGAAACCCCCGGGGAAACGTGCCCCGTCGGGCCTCCTGGGCGATATTCATGAAGAACTCATTGCGCGAGCTGGACCAGGCCAGCGGCCGCAGGATCATCTCGGCCAGCGCCGCGTCACCCTCCCACTTCACACGCAGCCAGGCGCTCTCGCTTTCGGGAAGGTACAGGTGGTCTCGTCCGCCATTGCTGCCGGCCACCTGAACAGCTGTCTTCCACTGCTGGCCATCATCCGAAAATTCCAGAGTATAGTCCGGCGCAAATCGATCGGGCGCCCAGACCAGAGTCACCCCTCCAAACTCCCGCATCTGATTGAAATCAAAGGTGATCTGCGCGGGGCGGCCATTACCCACCCACCAGGTTTCCAGATTTCCATCCAGCACCAGAGAGGGATCCGGACCGCCCTCGGGAGAATCGGCCACCGCCTCGATGGCTGCGGGTTCACCCGTCACCACCGGCCGCGGCCACAGCTCCAGGCCATCGATCCATACCGAACCCTTCCCGCCTTGCCCGGCCGTGACGGCAAACTCGATGGCCGCGATGTGGATGGGCTCCCCGCCTCCCTGGGGTCCCCAGGCAAATCCCACCTGCCGCTTCTTGATGGTGAAGACCTCATAGCCGGACGGCCAGTTCACGTCGCGACGTACGTGCCACCAGACGTTTTCCCCGCTGTCGTCGACCAGCTTGAACTCCAGGTGATTTGGCGGAGCATCACCCCGCACCCTGAAACGGAACTCATAGTTGGGCGGCAAGTCCAGATCAACTTCGCGCCGCGCAATGGCATACCCGCCACCCGAAAAATTAAAATCCAGCCTCAGCGCCCCGGCATCGTCACTCAGATCCAGCTGCACGCCATCGGCGGGAAAGGCCTGCCAGCTCCGGGGTTCCCCCAGGGGCACCGGACCTCCACCACAGCCAGCCGCCAGCAAGATCAACAGGAAACCCCACCATTTCATCCCTTGACTCCTCCGGACATGATGCCTTCCACGTACGTTCGCTGAAAGAGCAGAAATACCACCAGGGCAGGCAGGATGGTGATCAGCGAGCCGGCCATCATGAGCTCGGTATCCTGGACATGCTCTCCCACCAGGTTGGCCAGAGCCACAGGCAAGGTGTACAGGCTGCTGTCCGACAGGATGACCAGGGGCCACATGAAATCGTTCCAGGCGCTCAGGAAGGTGAACACGGCCATGGTCACGAGGATGGGCTTGATCACCGGCAAGGCCACCAGCCGGAAAACACCGAACTCGCCCGCGCCATCAATACGGGCCGCATCCAGCAGTTCATCGGGCACGGTCAGGGCATACTGACGGATGAGAAAAATACCGAAGATGCTTGCCAGATAGGGCACCAGCACTCCGGCGTAGGTGTTCACCAGGCCCAGCTCGCGCAGCATCAGAAACAGGGGCAGCATCCCCACCTGTGCCGGAACCACCAGAGCAGAAGCCAGAGCCTTGAACAAACGGTCGCGCCCGCCAAAAGGCAACTTGGCAAAAGCGTAACCCGCCGAGGCATTGCACAGCACCGAAAGCACCGTGGCCAGCACCGTGACCACCACACTGTTGGCCAGATTTCGCAGCATATCCAGGCGAGTAAAAAGCGCCACGAAATTCCCCAGGGTGGGATCATGGGGCCACAGGTGGGGGGGCATACTGTTGGCCTCACCAGGCTGCATCAAGGATGCCGCCACCATCCACCCCAGGGGCATCAAGGTGAGCAGGGCACCGCCGGTCAGGGCCACGTGCAGGAGCACCTGGCGGAATCTTCGCCGTCCCCGGGTCGCGCTCATGGTTCCCTCCTGACCCAGCGCAGCTGGATGAGCGTACCGGCCAGAGTGATCAGCAACAGCAACACCGCCACGGCCGAGGCCATGCCCATGCGCCACCAGCGGAAGCCTTCTTCGTACATGAACAGCACCAGGCTCCTGGTAGCCCCCAGAGGACCGCCCTGGGTCATGACATAGGGCTCGGCGAAGAGCTGGAAATACCCGATCATGGTGGTCACGCTGACGAACAAGAAGGTGGGCGCCAGACCGGGCAGTGTGATGTGCCGGAAGCGCTGCCACGAGCCGGCCCCATCGATGGCCGCCGCCTCGTACAGTCCCCGCGGAATCACCTGGAGGCCCGCGACAAAAATGAGCATGTTGTAACCGAAGTTCTTCCACACGGCCAGCAGGATGATCGAGGGCATGGCCCAGTGCGGATCGCCCAGCCAGTCGATGGGCCCCAGCCCCATCAACCCCAGCAGATAATTCAGCAAACCGTAACGCGGGTGGTACAGGTACCGCCAGACGATGGCCACCGAGACCAGCGTGGTGATCACCGGGGCAAAATAGACCGTGCGAAAAATGCCCCGCCAGCGCACCAGCTTGCTGTTCAGCAGAAGAGCCGCGCCCAGTGAGGTGATCAGCGAAAGCGGACCTCCGACCAGCACGAACTGCAGCGTGTTGCCCACGGCCTTCCAGAAGGTGGCATCGCCGAGCAGGTACCGGTAGTTGGCCAGTCCCACGAATCGCGCCGTCCCGGGAGAGCCCACCGCGTAGATGTCGAAATCGGTCAAGCTGAGCAACAATCCCGCCGTCACGGGCACCACGAAAAACAGGGAAAGCAAGACCATCGAGGGCATCAGAAACCACCAGGCCGCCCGAGCTTTTTGACGTTCCAGTCCACTGTTCATGGCGACCTCTCAGCTGCGTTCTCCCACAGCCAGCGACGCTTGGCCAGCATGTGGTCCACATCTTCGTCCAGATCGGCCAGCACCTCATCCGGAGTGGCCGCTCCGTGCACCGCCTGCTCGGCGGCCTCCCAGATCCGGTTGGCCACCTGTTCCCACTCGGGCACCTTGGGCGTGGGGACCACGCGTTCCAGCTGCTGACGAAAAGCCGCAGCCCGGGCGTCGCCCGCCAGGGCGGGATCGTCCCAGGCCCTCCGGTGGGCCGGGAGGTCGCCCGTCAGGTGAAAAAACCGGGCCTGCTGTTCCGGCCGGGACAGGTACTCGACCAGTCGCCAGGCCGCCTCCTGGTGGGCGGAATCCTTGAAGATCACCAGGCTGGATCCCCCCGCCAGACTGACTCCCGGGGTCTCAGGATCCGGACCCGGCAGGGGTGCGGTGGCCCAGTGAGGCTGCAGATCCGCGGGCAATCGGCGCTTGAACTCCCCCAGATTCCAGGGTCCGCTGACGTACATGGCAAAAGTACCCCGGGCGAATTCCTGGTACAGATTGGCCACCTCGTTGTTCCCCAGCGGAGGGGCCAATCCTTCGTTGAAAAGGTCGAGGTAAAATGTGAAGGCTTTCCTGAACTCCGGGGCAGTGAAGGCTCCTCGCGTGTCATGATCCTTCAGCAGGGAAGCGCCCGCCTGCAACCCCAGGATGACCGGCTGGGGCCATTCGTTGATGGGCAGGAGAATGGCATAGCGGTCTGGCCCTCCGGCCACCGAAACGGCCCGCATCGCTTCATGCCAGGTGGCCCACGTCGTGGGCATGGTGTCGTAGCCGGCCGCGGCCAGCAGATCACTGCGGTAGAACAGCACCCGTGTGTCCACGTACCAGGGGATGCCATACAGGTCACCATCGATGACGTTGGTGTCCCAGATGCCCGTGAAGTGATCCGAGGAGTTCACCTGTGCGGAGGCTGTCACCCGATCATCCAGGGAGGTCAGAGCGTTGAGCGCGGTGAACTCGGGCACCCAGGTGTTTCCCAGCTGGGCCAGATCGGGAGTGGCGCGTCCCACGTAGGCGGTGAGGAGTTTTTCATGCGCCGCGGACCAGGGAATCTGCTGGACCGAAACCCGGACATCCGGGTTCAGAGCTTCGAAATCCCGGACGATCTCCTGAACCACCTCTCCTTCACGCCCCATGGCCCAGAACCGGATCGTGGTCACCGATCCGGACTGCTGCCCACAGCCCATCAGCCACAACACCCCCAGCACGCCGAGGAAAAAAGCCAAAACCTGCGATCGGCTCACGGCTTCCCTTCGGGTTGTTCAGGTACTTCGGGAATCTCGTCCAGCCAGCCCCCGCGGAATCCGGCGCGCCTCAGGCCCCGGATGACATGGGGATTCTTCTTCATCGTACGCCAGATCAGCTCGCTGCGATGATTTTCGATCATCGCCACGATGGGGCCCTGGTCAATGCCAAGGTAGTCGGTATCGTACCAGCCGTGCTCGGGATCCACGCGTCCGTGCTGAACGGGTACCTCCAGGTTGAAGGTGGGATTCAAGGCATCAAGAAAACCGTAATTTCCGTAGAGCCGATCACCATGATCCTGAACCATGGCCTGCAGAACCGGCACCACCACCTCGGGTGCGAAAGGGAGCGAACCCGCAGCTGCGGAAGGGCATACCGTTCCATCATCGTGAATGGTGCCTGCGGCAGCACCACGGGCCCAGTAGGTCTGGAAGGTCCGCTCCCGTCCCTCGATGGTGAAGGTTCCGGACACCGGACCATCACAGGCGGTCAAACCCCACAGGCGTTCTCCATAGCCCCGCCAGCCCTCGGGGTTCTCCAGGGCATAGGCTCGCTGGGAAAGCACGGCGCGTCGAGAATTTTCGAAGTAGTCGATATCGTGCTGACGGCAGAAATCATCCTGGATTCCCCGCATATCCAGCCAGACCTGGGTGTACTGGTGGCCGAAAAGCGGGGCGAAGGCAATGTGTTCATATCCCTGAAAACTCTCCCAGCGGAAGCCCGCCGTCCAGGCCTCATAGGCACCGTCAACCACGGGATAGGTCGGGGACCCGAGAGCCAGGATGTACAGCAAACCCGCCTCGTTGTACCCCCCCCAGTCATAGGGCAAATGCCCGCTTTCGGGAGACCAGCCATGACCGATCAACGGGGGGCGAGGTGAAGCCCAGCGCCAGTCTGCAGCACGGTACAGCTCTTCGGCAATGGTCCGGATGCTGTCCTCGACCACATTGGCCTGGTCAAAATAGGACTGGCAAAAAAGCGCGCCGGCCAGCAGCAAGGCGGTGTCCACTGTGGAGAGTTCCACCGTACCGTATCGCTGGCCATTTTCGGGATGCACGAAGTGGTAATAAAAGCCCTGGTACCCGGCAGATCCTGCCGGATTCTCATTCTGGGGAGCCTCCCGCAGGAAACGCAGAGACATGAGCACGCGGGCCGCCGCATCAGCCCGGGACACATACCCCCGTTCGACGCCGATGGGATAGCTGGTCAGAGCAAAGCCCCCGGCCGCCATGCTGGCGAACGAACGAGTCGGAGCGCGGTCGGGAGTCAGCCCCGTGGTTGAATCACACAGGTCCCAGAAAAAACGGAAGGTATCTTCCTGCAATTGGTCAATGAAAGCGGTTTCATCAGCCGACAATGAAAAAGCAGGAGTGTTCTCTTCAACACGAGCTCCACAACTGACAAGCCCCAGAACCAGACAGGGTCCAAGAAAAGTCCACAGGAAATGAGCACGGAATCCCAAAGGCACAGGAAGCTCCCACTTGATTGAAGGTCAGAGGAGGATTATCCCTGGAGGTATGGCTGGACGCAACAAAAAAAGGGACCCAGCTAAACCGGGTCCCTTTACTCCGGCCATCAGGCCGGAAATCTCCAGAGACAACTAGCGGTACAGAGCCTTCACATTACCCATGGTCATGGGCTCGGAGGCCACCGTTTCGTTGAAGGCAAAGACATTGTAGTCAAAGCTCTCCCAGGGCGGAAGAACCGGAATGATCTGACCAGCAACCGCGGCATCCAGGGTGGCCATGAAACCAGGCGCACTCGAAGGAGTGGCAGGAGTCATCCCAATATAACCAGCTGCAGCACTTTGCACGAGACAGTTGATGGTGGCCAGAACCACGCTACCACCACTCACGGTCGCCGGCGTGGCAAAACCCGCCACAATGTTCGTGGGGCTGCCGCCGACATCGGTGGCATTCACCGGGAAGCTTGTGCTCAGGGACAGTACGTTATCCAAGGTGAGCCCGAACTCGACACCGTTGACCGCGGTGATGGGGGCATCCGTCACTTCGTTGTAGGGGTTGTGCAAAACCACGTACAGGTCGACGGGAGTGAAGGCCGGCTGGGGATTGATGCTGTTAACGATCCCGGCCTCATCAGCATAAATACCCATAATGTTGTGGGTCTGGGCCAAGCCCGTGCTCGGAGCCAGAAGGGACAGAGCAGCCAGGGCGGACACAGCAAAGAGCATTTTCTTCATGGTCGGTTTCCCCTTTCTTGGAAAATCCATTTCTTAATTACAGGGAGAACCGCCGGAAAAATCCGGGTTCCCACCAGCGTTCCGTCTGGACCGGTTCCTTCAAGAAAGGAACCAGACCAAGTTTTTCGCCAACTCAGGCAGTAAGATACAGGCTAAACCGCACGGTCACAAGCATTGTTTTGGTACAAATTTGGCGAACAACGGGCGCTTTGCACACAAAAATACTCGTCACCTGTACATGAATAAAACAAGCAAGAGTTGTACCTGTCAACACCTAAAAAAAAAGCCCGGACGATAAATCGTCCGGGCTCCACGGCGAACCGTGCTTTAACCGTTTTACCGGTACAGGCTCTTCACGCTATCGAAGGAAGCAGCCTCGGTAGCCACCGGCTCAGGCAGAGTACCAATATCACCCATGCCCATTGCGGCATTGATGTTACCGATATCGGTGCTGTCGCCACCCAGGTAGATCACCGAGTTGGCACCCAGGAGACCAGGCAGCAAGGGGTTACCCATGGAACTGGGCTCCGTGCCGCTCAGAGTGAAGACCAAGGGATCGCCACCGAGATACAGAATGGTGGCGGTCATCAGCAAGGTCGCTTCGGTGGTCATGGTAGGAACACCATAGCCAACGATGAACACGCCGGCAACCGGGTCGCCGATGTTCAGGGCTTGAGGGTTTTCGAACACGTGACTCAGGGCAAAGTAGCTGCCACCCTCGACCGTGTAACTCAGCTCGAAGCCATTCAGCTCGGCGAAGTCAGGGTTGGTCAGGATGAAGTACACAGGCACCTGGGAATTCGGAGCGACATTGCCCAGCTGGACAGTGTCAGCGGTCAGATCGAAGTAGATACCAACAGAGTTGGGATCGGAATCGATCACCGCGAAAGCGGACGTGGCCATCACCATGGTGAGAACCAGAACTAGCAACTTCTTCATGGATGTTTCTCCTAAAAAGTGTACAGGCCCTTGTGTTTGTCGCCGTGCATCAAACGGGCGAGCTCAATGCGTGGCCCTGCCTCCTGCATCGGCAGGACCACATTGGATCTGATCACCGGCGAAAAGCTGGGGCGAAACCCGGATGCTTTCCAATTTCCCGTAGTTTCCTGCGGGAACGCTGTTGATCCAGCCAGCGTCAAACACTATGCGAACCCCACTCATACGGGGGCGGTTGCGAAAAACCTGGCTTAGGGGCAAGCCGCGCCGTTACCGGCAGCCAGCTTTTGCACGTCAGACAGGTTCACGACACCGTCGGCGAAGAAATCAGCCGAGAAGTCGTAAGCGCCGTAGAAAACGGACGAGAAGTCCGAGATATCCGACAGGTTCACAATACCGTCACCGTTGATGTCAGCACTGTTGAAACGAAGTGCGAAAACGCCACTGTTGGCGCCACCGGTGATCGCATCGCCACTGACCATCACGGTGCAGTTGGCCATGCTGTAACCGCCAGCACTCATGGCATTCACGAACTGAGTCTCGCCGTCAGCATCGGTATCGAGGTCAGCAGTCGCGCCACCCAGACAGGGAACCATTCCACCATCAACGGACTCCAGCCACACATCTTCGGCGGGGAAGTTCGGGATGACCGCATCGTTACCATCACGCAGCGTGACGATGATGCTGGCATCGACGATATCCGACGTACCGATGACCTGCGCCGTGGTGAAGGGGCTGCCACCGCCGTTAGGCAGGTTGAACAGGGCCACTTCAGCACCCGAGTAGTTGGGGAAAGCCGCTTCACAATTACCGAGCTCGGGAATACCGGCCATGGCAAAAGAAGAAACGCCGAGAAGCAGGGTACACACGAAGATACCCGTGATTTTCCTAAGATCCATTAGGACACCTCCAAAAAAGGCACAATCTAGCGAGGGTGGCTAACCCAAGCGAACGTAATGACAACTGCGTTGATCTCCTTCCCACTCACATATCCATCACTTGACGGAATAAGGTTACCACAGGGGGGGGACACACGCAACCCCCATTTTTGAGGAAATAAGGAAAATTTAGGTAAAGATCAGATCACCGGCAGTACGGGCACATTTGGGCAAATAACGGCATGTTTTTTGCCGTTTCAGCCCGTCAGGGGGAGGGATGGTGCTGATATGGGGAATCAAAACCGGTTAAAGTGGTGGGCGAAGCAGGACTCGAACCTGCGACTTCCTGCGTGTAAAGCAGGCGCTCTAGCCAACTGAACTATTCGCCCACCTTCAAGAATTCACGCTCTTCCGGAATGCCCGCCAGATGAAAATGGGAAGCCCCAGGCAGTAGCCCCCCACCAGCAAGATCGGCCCCACGGACAGCATGCCCATTTTCAGGGTCACGAAACCCACCGCGATCACGATCAGCGAGACCCACAGCACGACGGTACTTTTGAAGAACTCCATGATGTCCACTGATCCTTTCGACCCTTCTGGCTTTCTCATCCCGTGGCCCGAAAATATAGACCATTGACCCGTTCGTCAATGTCCGCCTTGTCGACGTTCCCGGGCCTTCAGCTTCCGGAATTCCCGCACAGCCTGCTCGTGTTCGGCCGCGGTCCGGGAAAACACATGCCCTCCCTGACCGTCGGAAACAAAGAACATGGCTTCACTGGTGGTGTCGGGAAAGGCCGCCGCCTTCAATGCCGCCCACCCCGGAGCCCCGATGGGTCCCGGCGGCAGCCCCTTCTGCCGATAGGTGTTGAAAGGAGAGTCCACCTCGAGGTCACGGTAAAAAAGCCGTTTCCCCTTCTTCTGAAGCACAAAAGCCACCGTGGGATCGGCCTCCAGCCGCCACCCACGCGCCAATCGGTTGGAATACACCGCCGCGATGGCGGCCCGTTCATGGTCCAGACGTGCCTCGGCCTCGACCACCGAAGCCAGGGTCAGCAAGGCATGGGGGTTGTCTGCCTGGCGATTGGGCCACCCCCGCCCCTGCCCCAGCGAGTCCAGGCGGGCCCATTGCGTGGCCACGAGGTGATGGGCAACCTGCCGGGCCGAAGAACCCGCTCCGAACAGGTAGGTATCCGGGGCCAGATAGCCCTCGCAGAACCGAAAATCCCGGGGCGTACTTGCCCGGGCAGCGGCCAGAATGGTGTCGTACCGGGCCGCCATGGTACGGGCTCCGGGCCAGGGGTCACTTTCCAGACGCCGACGGACCAGCGAATCGGCGGCCGCCAGAACCACCTCGGCCTCGATCCCCAGCCCCGCGGCCAGGATTTCCGCCACCTCGGTGGCCGCCAACCCCTCGGGAATGGTCACCTTGATCTGCACCGAACGTCCACTGCTCAGATCGGCCAGTAGCTCACGCGGACTGCTCCCCCGGTGCAGGCGATACAGTCCGCTGCGGAGACTGCGGTCCTGCCCGGTCAGCTTGGCCCCCACCAGCAAGATATGGCGGTCGGCCAGCAGACCACGGGCCACCAGGGTGTCGGCCGCCGCCCCCAGGGTCATACCCTGCGGGATATTCACCAGAACCGCGCCGGGAGTATCCGGCTGACCCGCCGGGCCGGGCTGGGTCCAGGTGAACCAGCCAAAAAGAGGCAGAATGATGAGCAACAGGGCCAGTCCCACCAGGGTCAGATACAGGAGAGGGCGGGAAAATTTCATGGGGTATCCCCCTGGGCACGCAAGGAGTCGAGATAGGACTGCAGGATGATCTCAGCGGCGAGAGCATCCCGATCTTCCTTGGCCTTCTTCCGGCGGTCGACCAGCCAGCGGTCGGCCTCGGTGCTGGAATACCTTTCGTCCCAGAGGACGACCGGCAACTGCAAACGCTCTTCCAGCAACGCGGCAAACTTGCGGGTGGCGGTGGTGATTTCCCCTTCGCCGCCATCGGCCCGCAGGGGCAGTCCCACCACCAGGGTGGTGACATCTCGCGCGGAAATGATGGCGGCCAGGTAATCGATGACCGAGCCGTCTTGACCTTCCCGGTGGGTTCCGTGGGCAAAGGCAATGCCCCGCTGGTCGTCCCCCACGGCGACACCCACGCGTCGCTTGCCATAGTCCAGTCCCAGAAAGGCCGCCATGGAATCAGTCTTCGTCTTCGGTGGGATCCAGTTGTTTGACCAGCCGGACAAAAAACCGGCCGTCCTCGTGCCGGCCGAAGGAAAGGTCATTGCAGAATTCGCGCATGATGAGGATGCCGCGCCCGCGCTCGCGCATGAGCTCTTCGGAGGGTATCCAGCCCTGGAAATCGAAACCGGGGCCATGGTCGTACACGGTGATGGTGATCTCTTCCTCGTTCATCTCGTAAACCACCTCGATGGGGGTTTCCTCATCCAGCTTGTTGCCGTGCTCCATGGCATTGGTGCAGGCCTCGATCACCGAGGTCCCCAGCTCCTCGAGCTGACGCTTGCAGCAATCCAGGTCGCTCCCGATCTCCATCAGGACGGCGTCGGGCACCCCGAGGTACTCCATCTGACTGGGAAGTTTGAGTATGATCTTGGAAGTCACCTTGACCTGCCCGCGCGGAAATCAGGAAAAACTCTGAACGGCTTCTTCTTCATCCTGAAACGATTCAAACACCGTATATAGCTTCGAGACGATGAAGATGTTCTCGATACGGTCGGAAACCTTCAGCAGTTTCAATTCTCCCCCGTTTTTCTTGAGGGTGGTGTAACCGCTGATCAGGATCCCCAGTCCGGTGCTGTTGACCCATTTGACCTTGTCCATGTGGACGATGACGTTCTTGCAGCCCTCGTGAATCAGGGTCTTGAGAATCTCGTCAAAGGCATCGGAGTCCGGCCCACCCATGAGCTTTCCGCTCATTTCCAGAATGGCCACGCCGTCCCTTTTGCGTTCCTTGATCTTCACGGAAGTACTCACTTTGGCTGAATCTCAACGCTGAATCCAAACACCGGGCGGGACCCATGGGCCGCCCCGCCGAACGAAAACCATAGGACATCCTGGCCATGGTGTCCAGTCATCCCTTGCCCGCCCAAGGGGTTGGGGCTCAGGAATCTTGATCTGCCAGGATGGCCCAGACCCGTGCCATATCCGCCGGGACGGGGGCCGAAAAGGTCATGATCTCCCCCGTGACGGGGTGTTCCAGCTCCAGGTTTCGGGCATGCAACATCTGCCTTTCGGCCTGCTTCACCGCCTGGGCGGCCCGGGTCCGGTCGAGCGCATGCACGGTCTTGGCCCGGGTATCGTCACCGTAGGTCTGGTCTCCCAGAACGGGATGATGATGCTGGGCAAAGTGCACCCTGATCTGATGCGTGCGCCCCGTCTCCAGCTTGACCGCACAGACCTGGGCGAACCCATGATCTTCAAGAACCCGGTAATGGGTCCGGGCCTCGCGCCCGCCCTCGGGCACCACGGCCATTTTTTGGCGCTGGCGAGGGTGGCGGCCAATATCCCCCTCCAGGACGCCTTCGTCTTCGTTCCACGAGCCCCAGCTGATGGCCAGGTATTCTCTCCCCATCCGTCGGTCACGAAGCTGTTCCGCCAGGTGGGCATGCGCCTTGTGGTTCAGTGCCACCGCCAGCAAGCCCGTGGTGTCCCGGTCCAGGCGGTGCACGATCCCCGGGCGCAAATCGTCATCTCCTGCAGCCAGTCCCTGCACGTGGTGCAACAGAGCATTCACCACCGTGCCATCGGGGTGCCCCTGGGACGGATGGACCACCATGCCGGCCTGCTTGTTGAGGATCAGGATATGCTCGTCGCGATAGACGATTTCCAGGGGCAGGTCCTGAGGTACGGCGGTCAACTGGGGAACCGTGCCCGGGCGGTAAGTCACCTTCTGACCGGGTTTCAGGCGAAACCCCTTGGGGCGCTGCCGACCATTCACCTCGGCCAGGCCGGATTCGAGATCGCCCTGGATTCGGTTGCGGGTCAGGTCGGGGCAACGCTGGACCAGGAAAGCATCCAGGCGCAACCCTGCCTCATCGGACTCGACTTTGAAGGAGAGAAGGGCCTGAAGATCACTCATCGGCAGTCACCGGCTGGGCCTCCGGGCTCTGACCCCGCTTCCCTTCCAGGAGGATGCAAAGGAAGAGGAGGGCCCCGCCCACGGTCACGCCGATGTCCGCCACGTTGAAGGTATAAAAACGGCTGGTTCCGATGCCGACATCGATGAAGTCAACCACCAGCCCATTGTAGAAAACCCGATCGATGAGATTGCCCAGGGCCCCACCCAGAATGGTGGCCATGGCCGCGCGGCGAACGCGCAGGGCGGGATCGGTTCGCAGATAGAGGTACACCAGGAAAACGGAGGCCGCAGCGCTGACGGAGATCAGGACGATCCGCCCCACGGGAAACAGCCCCATGGCCGCACCGGGATTGCGCACGTAGATGAAGCGGAGAAGTTCACCCAGGACTTCCACCTTGCCACGGAGGACGGCTTCGTTGGCCAGAACCAGACGCTTGGTGACGAAATCCACCACCAGGATCAGGGGGGCCAGAAGCCAGGGTTGGAGCAGGGACCGCATCATCAAAGGGTCCCCGCCTCCTCCTTCTCCTTGCACTCGATGCAGAGGCGGGCATAGGGCAACCGCTTCAGACGAGGCAGGGCGATGTTCTGGTCACAGCCAAGGCACTTGCCGTAGGTGCCGTCTTCGATGCGGCCCAGGGCTTCCTCGATGTTGTAGAGGTGCCGGCCTTCCTTGTTGGCAAACTTGATCGTGGTCTCGTACTGGAACTCGTCCGAGCCCTGATCAGCCATGTGGTTCGAGTGGGCCTTGCCCGTTTCGAGACCCGACTGGTCGTCGGTATGGCTGATAATCTTCTCGTGCCGCGCCAGGGACTGGCTGACCTTTTCCTTCTCCTCGAGAAGCATGGTCCGGAACCTCTGAAGATCGGTTTTGCGCATCGCTTTCCTCCTGTCACTGAAACCCGCCCCCCTGGAAAAACCAGGGTCAGGCTTTTTCCAGGGCAATGGTGATTTCATGCTCGTCGATGCTGAACGTGTCTTTATAGGTCAAATCCGCAGAGGATTCAACGCCTTCCGCCAAAGTGTCGGTCATGATACGCTCGGCAAAATTCTCCGCAACCCCTCGCACCGAATCAGGCCCCGAAATATCCAGCCGAATACGGTCGGAAACTTCGAGACCGCTCTTCTTTCGCAAATTCTGGACCTTGTTGATCAATTCCCGGCAAAGTCCCTCGGCTCGCAGATCATCGTTCAGTTCGGTGTCCAGGGCCACGGTGAGCCCGTTGCCGCTGCCGGCCACGAAACTGCCCAGCCCTTCCTCCTGCACCTGCACTTCCTCGAAGGTGAAGCTGGTGGGCACACCCTCGAGATCCACCAGTACGGTCCCGTGGGCCTTCAGTTCCATGATCTGTTCAGGGGTCATCCCGGTGATGGCCTTGGCCGCCACCGGCGCCTTCTTACCGAAGCGTGGCCCCAGCGCCCGGAAGTTGGCCTTGGCCCCCAGCCTGGCGATGGTCCGGGGGTCTTCCACCATTTCGATGGTCTTGACATTCAGTTCCTCGGCCACGTAGCCGCGCAGCTGATCGTTGCCCAGCAACAGGGAGGCCCGGTCGTCGTCGGAGTGCACGACCTGGCGGCTCAGGGGTTGACGGGTCTTGATCCCCGAATCCTGGCGCAGGCTGCGGCCGATCCCCACCACGTCCTGCCCGACCTTCATCATCCGTTCCAGTTCGGCGTCCACGAGGGCCTCTTCAGCCACCGGAAAGTCCTGCAGGTGGACCGAACCGTCCGGGTCCAGCGGGGCCGTCAAGCCGCGATAGATCTCCTCGCTGGTGAAGGGAATGAACGGGGCCAGCAAGCGCAGACTGCTCTCCAGGACGGTGTACAGGGTGTGGAAGGCCGTGTGCTTGTCCGCCGTCATTTCCCCCTTCCAGAACCGGCGACGGCTCAGGCGCACATACCAGTTGGACACGTCATCCATGATGAAGGTGCCCAAGGTCTTGCTCGCGCGCGTCAGGTTGAGTTCCTCCAGGTCCCGCGTCACCTCGAGCGTCACGCTCTGCAGGCGGCTCAGGATCCAGCGGTCCAGCAGATCGGGCTGGGTACTGGACAGGGTCTGGGGCGTCCATCCATCCAGGTTCGCGTACAGGGTGAAGAAGTTGTAGGTACTCTCGAGGGTGGCCAGCAGCTTGCGCTGGGCCTCCTTCACCCCTTCTCGGTCGAAGCGCGTGGGCGTCCAGACCGGGCTGCAGGTCATCATGTACCAGCGCAGGGGGTCGGCCCCCTCGGTGCGCATGATGTCCATGGGGTCGACTGTGTTGCCGACACTCTTGGACATCTTCTTGCCCTTCTTGTCCAGGATCAACTCGTTGACCAGGCAGCTCTTGTAGCTGCTCTCCCCCTTCAGGAAGGTGCTGATCACCAGCATGGTGTAGAACCAGCCGCGGGTCTGATCGATGCCCTCGCTGATGAAGTCCGCCGGGAACTGGCTGTTGATCAGCTCCTCGTTCTCGAAGGGGTAGTGGTACTGGGCAAAGGGCATGCTGCCGGAATCGAACCAGCAGTCGATGACCTCGCTGGTGCGGGTCATGGTGCCGGGGCAGCCTTCGCAGGTGCAGGGGAAAGTGATCGCGTCCACGTGGGGCCGATGCAGATCCAGGTCGGACTGGTCCTGGCCGGTCAACTCGGTCAGTTCCTGCCGGCTGGAGGGGAGCTTGTATTGCCCGCATTCCCCGCAGATCCACACGTTCAAGGGGGTTCCCCAGAAACGATTGCGACTCAGCGACCAGTCGATGTTCCCGGCCAGCCAGTTGCCGAACCGGCCGCTGCCCACCTCGGGCGGGGCCCAGGTGATCTTGTGGTTGGCCTCGACCAGCTGCTCACGCATCTCGCTGGTCTTGATGAACCAGCTGGGGGTGGCAAAGTAGATCAGCGGATTGTCGCAGCGGTCATGATAGGGGTAGTCGTGACTGTAGGTCTCGACGCCCAGCACGCTGCCCTGGGCCTTGAGGTGCTTGACGATCTGGGGGTCGGCCTTCTTCACGTGCAGACCATGCCAGGGCGTGACCTCTTCGGTGAACTGGCCGTTGCTGTCCACGGGCTTGAAGAAGCTGAGGTTTTCGCGCCGTCCCACCTGGTAATCGTCCTCACCGAAGGCCGGGGCCATGTGCACGATGCCGGTTCCCGAGTCGAGAGTCACGAAGTCCGCCTCGACGACCACGAACGACCGGGTCCCCTCTTCGGGACTCACGAAGGGAAGCAGCTGCTCGTAGGTGCGGCCCAGCAACTCCTTGCCCTTCATCTTCTCGAGAACTTCGATTTCCACGGGCTCGTCGCTGAATCCTTCGAGAACCGAAAGCCGGGCCTCGGCCAGGATCAAGATCTCGTCGCCGTATCGCACCCGGACGTAATCGAAGTCGCTACCCACAGCCAGCGCCACGTTGGAGGGCAGGGTCCAGGGCGTGGTGGTCCAGGTGACGAAGGACTCCTGGGCATCGGTGGCCTTCAGCTTCACGAAGATGCTGGGGTCATTGACCTTACGGTAGCTGTTGGCCATCTCGTTGGCGCTCAGGGGGGTGGCGCAAACCGGACAGTAGGGCACCACCTTGTGCCCCTTGTACAGCATGTCCTTGGCGTGGAACTGACCGAGGATCCACCACACGGTCTCGATGTAGTTGTTGTCGTAGGTGATATAGGGGTCGTCCAGGTCGACCCAGTAGCCCAGCTTCTGGGTGAACTCGTCCCATTCTCCCTTGCAGGTCCACACGCTCTCGCGGCACTTCTCGTTGAAGGGGGCCAGACCGAATTCCTCGATGGCCTGAGCGCCCTGGATGCCGAGACCTTTTTCCACGGCGCGCTCGACAGGCAACCCGTGGGTATCCCAGCCGGCTTTGCGTATCACGCGGTGCCCCGTCATGGTCTTGAAACGGCACATCACGTCCTTGCACAGGCGCGCCATCACATGGTGCACGCCCGGCATGCCGTTGGCCGTGGGCGGACCTTCATAAAAAACCCAGTCGGGCCGGCCTTCACGGGCGGCAATACTGGCCCGAAAAACATCGTGCTCATTCCAGAAAGCACGGATGGGCTCCTCCGACTGCGCCGTGTGAAATTTCTGCGCCAGGGAAGGGTACAGCTGCTTCTGTTCTGAATTCTGGTCGGCCATCACAACTCCATCTGGGCCAGGAAGCCCGTGACCAGGGCCTCCAGCCGGGGCTGGGCCTCGTTGGCCACCCGGATAATTTCTTCGACGTTGGCGGGCTTCAAGGCGTCGGGAAAGCAAGCGTCGGTGATGACCTGCAGGCCAATGACTCGCATGCCGCCGTGCACGGCCACCAGACACTCGGGGACACTGCTCATGCCCACGGTGTCGGCCCCGATGGCCCGCAGGAAACGGTACTCGGCACCAGTTTCCAGGTTAGGACCGGCCACGGCCACGAACACGGCCCTTTTCAGGGAAATCTTCTCTTCCAGTGCCACTTTCTCGGCGGTGGCCAGCAGAGCCCGGTCATAGGGCTCACTCATGTCCGGAAAGCGGGGCCCCAGACGGTCGTCATTGGGACCGATCAAGGGGTTGTCCCCCATCAAGTTGATGTGATCGGAGATCACGGCCAGGTCACCAGGAGCCAGCTGGGGATTCATGCCCCCCACCGCGTTGCTCATCAGAAGGACCTTGGCCCCCAGGGCCTTCATCACCCGCACCGGCAGGGTCACCTCCTCCATGGAGTACCCTTCGTAGTAGTGAACACGCCCCTGCATGGCGATGACCTTGCGCCCGGCCAGATGCCCCAGCAGGAGGTTGCCGGCATGACTGGTGGCGGTGGATTCCACGAAGTGGGGAACGTCGCCGTAGGGAATTTCGCACACCACATCGATCCGGGAACCCAGGTCGCCTAGACCCGTGCCCAGAATGAGACCCACTTCGGGTTGAAACCCGGATTTCTCGGATATATAGGCCGCTGCTTCGGATATTCTGGTGTGCAGATCGCTCAAGATCGGTCCTCCGCCAGGTGGGTGGGAAATAAAGGTCTGGAAGCGGGGTGGGACCCGAGATTCCGCGACGGAACAAGGTAACATGGGGCCCAGGGGCCGCCAAGGAAAAAGCGGGAATCCCGGGATTCCCGCCATTTCTCTCTTTTTGCCAGACCAGGATCCGGATTTACTGCTGGGACACCGTTTCGGTGGTCGGGTTTTCGGTCAGTGTGGCCGAAATGGCCTCAATGATCGCCTTTTCCTCACCCTCACCCTCGCCAGTATTTCCGATGGCCGGCACCGGAATCCCCCGGGAAGCCAGTTCCACATCCTGCTGGCTGGCCTGGATGTTGGGCTGCGGATTTTCGGGGGCCTTGTCCACGGATTCCGCAATGACCTCGTTCACCAGGTTTTCAGGCTCGGAGGTAGGAGCCTCGGGAGAGGCCTGGGGTGTGACGATGGGCGCCGGGTTGCTCACCGGCGCGGAAGCCTGGCTGTCCTGGCCCGGATTGTAATCGCGCCAGACATCCTGCTCGCTGCCGTAGGAAGCGGGAGCTGCCGGGGTCGAAGACTCGATCTCCGGGGCCGACGCTGTGTCGACAGGCATGGGGATGGGAGCCACGTGCCTCATCTGCTGGCGCTTTTCCCTCTCCGAAGCCATGGTGCCGTCCACCACCGAATCGACCATGTCCACCAGACGCTTGTCCAGGTCGGCAAAGTCGTTCTTGTGGGTCTCGACAAAGGCGATCTGCGCCTCGGCTAGCCCCTTGAAGCGGGCCAGATAGGTCTCTTTTTCCTTGCGCAGGCCCACGATCTCGCGGCGCAGTTCCTCGGTGCGCATTCGACACTCCTCCAGGACCGACTTGGCCTTCTGGTGGGCCCCCTGGATGATGATTTCGCCTTCCTTGTTGGCGGTTTCCCGGGTCTCCTGCATGAGCTTTTCGGCCGTCATCAGGGTGTCCCGCAGGGTCCGCTCCATGGTCTTGTATTCGGCGATCTTGTCTTCCTGGGCCATGACGCGTTCGCGGATCTGCTTGTTGTCCACCAGGACGGCCTCGTATTCATCGGCCAGGGTGGTCAGAAAGGCGCGCACTTCGTCGCAGTCGAACCCGCGCACGGCGCGGCGGAACTCCTGTTTCCGTACATCAAGGGGCGTGATCCTCATGGTCTATCCTCCGCTAAGGTGAACTGGGCTTTCCTGGTGCGGATGGTTCCCGGTCAGGATTGGACGGATTTCGTCCACAAATGCCCCGGCCGCGGCCCATTCAGCTGTTTCAGGGGAAAGAGATACAAGAGGTGTGCCAGAAGGCACCGAAAACCCGGTGAGCCGACCGGCTCAGGTCTGCAGGAGAAAAGCCATCAGCACACGCAGCAAGAGGAACGCCACGATGGGGGAAAGGTCAATGCCCTTGAGGGGAATCATGGACCGAATGGGTGCCAGAACCGGCTCGGTGACACGCACGATCATGAGCAGGAACTCGTTGGTGGGACGAGGATTCACCCAGCTCAGAATCACCCGTCCGAAGATCAACCACATGTAAACCTGGGCCAGGGCGTAGATCAGTCTTTGAATTTCCATCGTTCCGTTTCCTTGTCAACCGCTCAGTTGATGCGGGGGCCGAAGATCGCACTCCCCACCCGGATGATGGTGGCGCCTTCGGCGATGGCCATCTCGAA
>JAZBOO010000346.1:0-5347 GCA_036351155.1 Candidatus Krumholzibacteriia bacterium
GCGATCGGTCCCGGCAGGGGATTTTCCGCAGCGAAAACCCGGGTTTTTTCCACCCTTCTTGTGGGGTGGCTGTCGTGTGCCCTCTGGTGGGGACCGGCGTGGGGGGCTTCCCGTCTGACCGCGGCTGAAACCACTCCTGCAACTCCTGCGCCCCTCTTCCACGTGGCCATCGACACCATCATGATCAAGGCTTCGGCCCTGACCGATGCGGTGTCGCCCTCGGCCGGGGGTATCGTCACCCACATCACCTTTGACGACGACCGCGCCGGCCGCGATCTGGCCCGCGAACTGGCCCGCTCGGCGGGATTGCAGATGCGGCGCTATGGCGGGACCGGTTTTGCCGCCGTGCCTGCCCTGCGAGGGGCCTCGGCCGCCCAGATCCGGGTGTTTCTGGACGGCATGCCGCTGAACAGCGCCCAGACCGGGGAGGTGGACCTGAGCCGCCTGCCCACCGACCGGCTGGCCGGCGCAGAGGTGCACCGGGGTGTGGTGCCCACCGGCTGGGGCGGCATGGGCGGTGCGGGTGCTGTGAATCTGCTGACGCGCGAGGAAACCCAGGGCACAGACCTGGCCCTGTTCACCGGCTCCTTCGGTGATGTGGGGGGGAGGGTCAGCTGGGGCGCGTCGGGCCACGAGGGCCAGTCGTCCCTGCTGGTCATGGCCCACGCCCGACGGGCGGACAACGACTACTCCTTCCGCCACCACAATCAGACCTTCCACACGGCGGGCGACGATTCCACCCGGAAAAGGGTCAACGCCGCTTTCGAGGAGTGGGGCCTCTGGGCCACCGGCAAGCATGAAACCGGCCGGCTGGCCGCACGCGTGGCCGGGGGATTCTTTCGCAA
This sequence comes from Candidatus Krumholzibacteriia bacterium, assembly GCA_036351155.1. Taxonomy (GTDB): domain Bacteria; phylum Krumholzibacteriota; class Krumholzibacteriia; order LZORAL124-64-63; family LZORAL124-64-63; genus LZORAL124-64-63. The sequence goes on from JAZBOO010000346.1 coordinate 846, forward strand.
GGACGGGGGACGGCCGGGACCGCTGAACTACCCCACTGTGCACGCGGCGGTGCGACACCAGCGGGGCAACGGCCAGGCCCGGCTGACCTGGGCGGAACACCTCAATCTGGAACTGGCCGCGGCCACCGAACGCCAGGACCTTTACGATCCACGCAATGAGATCCAGGATGGTTTCGGCGGCACCATCAGCTCGCAAAGCGAGGATGTGACCGGGCGCCTCAGCTGGACCGGTCCTTTGCTCGATACTCTGGATCTGGTGGTTGGCGGGGAACAGCGGCGCCAGGGGTTTCGTCAGTGGTATGGCACTGATGCCGACCCGGACCGTTCGCGCCGAACCACTTCCGCCTTTGCTGGCCTGACCGCCCACCTGCTGGGGCGTCGGCTGCAGCTGATGCCCGCCTGGCGCTGGCAACGCAACGTGGATGACTTTCCGCCCTTGCCGGCCTTGCCCTGGTTGCCCGAGGACGTGGGAGTGCGCCATGAACGGGACGACGTGTCCCCTTCGCTGGGGGCACTCTGGGCCATCCAGCCGGACCGGTGGTATTTGCAGGCCACAGCGGCCCGTTCGGTCCGGGTGCCCACCTGGGTGGAGCTGTTCGGTCACCGGGGAGGCATCGACGGCAACCGGGACCTGGCGGCCGAGGAGATCACCGCCGCCGATGTGGGCCTGACCCTCCAGTCGGACACAGGGGCGAGCTACGTCCGGCTGGCGATTTTCCACGCCGAGACCGATCAGGCCATCATCTTCGTCCAGAACAGCCCGGGCACCAGCAAGGCGCTGAACATCGGGCGTACCCGTTCTCGTGGCCTGGAGCTGGAGAGCAGCTGGACCAGTCCTCTGGACCTGAAGTGGTCGGGCAATCTCACCTGGCAGCAGGCCCGCGACCGCAGTGACGACCCGGTTTACCGCGGAAATCATTTGCCCTACCTGAGCGATGTCACCGCCTGGCTGCGGGTCAGCCGCCCGGTGGGCCCGTGGGATCCCTGGGTGGAGTGCTTCTGGGAGAGCGAAAAGTATCGCGACCGCGCCAGCACCGAGCTGATCAAGGCGCCGGACCGCGGACTGGTGCATGTGGGCCTGGCCCGCACCTGGTATCCCGGTGGTCCCGGTGTGGCCGGGCGCCTCACCGTGACCGGCGAGATCCGCAATCTTTTCAACAACACCACCTACGATGTCGAAGAATTTCCCCTGCCCGGGCGCAGCTGGCAGCTGTCGGTTCGGCTGGGGGGATAGGGAGCTTTCATGAAACGCGCGACTGTTTTCCTGCTGCTTACTCTTCTCTCTTTGCTGGGGACGGCCTGGGCCCAGGACGGCCCCTGGGTGATCACCACCGACTACTCGCTGTTCGGCCGGATGCGTAGCCTGGCACCGGAACAGCCCTGGACTGTGTCGGCCGACCTGGCCACCATCCCCGGCGATGCGGTGGGCCGCTACCACGACGGATTGATCTACATCGTGGGCCGAGGTGGGGCCAACCTGATCCAGATTTACGATCCCGCCGATGGTTTCAGCCTGGTGCGTGAGTTCAGCCTGGGGTCGGGGTTGAATCCCCAGGACATCGCCTTTGCGCCGGATGGTTCCGCGTATGTCAGCTGCTATGACAGCGCGGTTTTGCTGCGGGTCGACACCGAGGCGGGCACCATCCTGGACACCTTCAGCACCGCGGCTTACGCCGACAATGACGGCTTGCCGGAAACCGCCTGGATGCTGGCTTACGAGGGCCGCCTGTACATCACCTGTCAGCTGCTGGACCGGGGCAACTGGTACGCGCCGGCCGGGCCGGGCAAGCTGCTGGTTTTCGACCTGACCACCCGGCAGTGGCTGCCGGCGGTGGAGCTGGTCGGTGCCGATCCCTACACCCGGATTGTTCCCTACCAGGACGCCAGCGGTCAGACCCTGCTGGCGGTGGGGTGTGTGGGCTACTACGCCTTGTTTGACGGAGGCATCGAGCTGGTGAATCCGGTGACCGGCACCAGTGATGGCTACCTGGTGACCGAGGCCGCGCTGGGGGGCGATGTCCTGACCTTCGTCATCCTGGGCAACCGCATGATTTTCGCCCTGGTCAGCAGCCCGTCGTTTTCCACCAGTCTGGTCTGGTTCGACCTGGCCGACGGCGAGCTGACCACCCTGGACCAGAGCAACGGCTACACCCACGCCGACCTGGCCTTCGATGGCGATTTCCAGCTGTTCGTGGCCGACCGCACCACCGGGGCTTCCGGCGTGCGCGTGTTCGATGCGGCCAGCGGAGCCGAGCTGACCACCGGGCCCCTGCCCACGGGGCTGCCGCCGTTCCTGTTCATCATGCCGGCGGTGGGCACGGTTTCTCCGGTGGTGGAAATGCCGACCAGCCGGCTCTCGGTGGGCGCGCCCTATCCCAACCCCTGCAACCCCACGGCGGTGGTGCCCATCCAGGGTCTGGCAGGCCAGGACTTGCAGGTGGGGGTCTTTGATCTGAGGGGCCGCCGTCTGGCCCGGCAGGTGGTGCGGACCGATGGCGACGGCAGGGCCACGTACTCCTTCACCGGGCAGGATGACGCCGGGGCGGCGCTGGCAGCCGGGGTGTACCGGGTGGTGGTGCAGTCCGGGGCGGGGTTGGCGGCGCGGAGTGTGATTCTGGTGAAGTGATTGAATTGGCCACGGTTGGTGCTATGAGCGGCCCCTCTCGGTAGTTTTCCAACTCGTTGTAAAATGGATCTTGCCGGAATACCCAAAAAAGGGCGGCCCACCAGGACCGCCCTTCCCATGGTTTCCGAAGCAGAAACTACCTGGTCAACACCACCCGCTGGGTCAGGCTGCCCTGCGGTGATTTCAGGTTGACGAAGTACACACCCGCCGAGGCACGGGAGCCGCGGCTGTCGCGTCCGTCCCACTGGACGATGTGCTCGCCGTCAGCGGCGCCGCCATCGACCAGGGTTTTCACCAGGCGACCGCGCAGGTCGTGCACGGTGATCTGGATGTTCTGCTGGCTGGGCAGACGGTAGGCCAGCGAGGTGCCACTCACCGCGGGGTTGGGCCAGGGCGCATCCAGGGCCAGGCCCAGCAGGCCGATCCGCTGGGCGGAGGCATAGCCCATCACCAGCAGGTCGCCCGACTGGGAGGGCGTGTGCAGGCGGTAGTAGTAGGTCTGCCCGGGTTCGGCGGTGGTGTCCAGCACCTGAGTGGCGTTGCCCAGCTGGCTGACCGGCGCGTTCACGGGGGCCCAGGGGCCTTCCATGCTGTCGGCGCGCTGCAGGCCAAAGCTCTGGCTGCCGTCGACCAGGAAAACTTCCCAGGTGATGGCGATGCCGTTGTCCATACCCACGGCGGTGAATTCCTGCAGCATCAGGGGCACCACGTTGTCGGGCACCAGGGCGTAGGCGCTGACCACACCGTTGTACTCACCGCTTCCCACGATGATGCCCTCATCGCTGATGGACTGGGCACTGCTGGAGGTGTTTTCGTTCAGGTTCCAGCCGGTGCCGGGGGGCAGCAGGTCGGCCACCTGGTAGGTGTTCTCCCCGTCGTAGAGGAAGGGGATGGCGTAGGCGTTGGAGGCGGTCCCCACCACCCAGCCGTGGCTGTTGACACCCTTGGCGCTGCCCTGCGAGGTGCCTTCGGGCAGAGGGATTTCCTGCATGCCGTCTTCGGCCGTCCAGATGAAGGGGGTGCCCGCGCCCTGGAAGACCATGCTGCTGCCCACCACGTGACCCGCCGGGCTCACGCCGAAGGGCAGGGCGCCGTTGCGCCCTTCCAGTGCGCCCACCTCGAAAGCCGAGTTGGTGGCCATGTCATACACATAGCCCACGTTGCGGGCGGCATTGGCCGGGTCGGTGCCGGGGCCCACGGCCAGACCGGCATCGTTGATGTCGTAAAACGTGGTGCCCGTGCAGCCGGTGTCGGTGGCCCGGGTGATGATGGTGGCGGTGCCGTTCTCATAGATCGCGGGAGCTTCGAGGGAGCCGCCGTTCACCGAACCGACCGCGACACCCAGGTTGTTGATGGCGTTGGCCCTGCCCATGTCCTGCCCGGCAGGCAAGGGCAGCTGAGCCACAACGCCGTTTTCCCAGATCAAAGGCAGCGGGCTGGAGCCGTAGAAGGTGGTGGCGCCGGTGCCGACCACCGTGCCGAACATGTTGACGCCGTTGCCCACGGCATAGGGGCGGGATGCGAGGTTGGGGAGCCCCACCAGGCCGCCTTCCTCGGTCCAGAAGATGGCCTGGTTGTTGTTGCCCAGGTTGCGGCCGGTGACGTTGCCCAGGGTGGTCGAGACATCGGTGCCCTGCGAGCCGAAGTCGGCCGCCGGATCAATGAGCCCGATATGGAAAATGTTGTAGCTGGGCAGATCGGCCAGGGCGGAGCCTGCCAGAAGCAGGACAAGGGCGAGTGATATGAGTGCGAGTAGCCTGGTTTTCATGATGTCCTCCCGGAAGGCGAATTTTTGATGAACAGGGAGGATTGTAGCGCACCGAGGGAGGCGTTGTCAGAAAAAAGAGGGGAGGCCACCGGTTTTCCCGGTGGCCCC
>JAZBOO010000347.1:0-6203 GCA_036351155.1 Candidatus Krumholzibacteriia bacterium
GCCAGGGTGAAATGGTGGCCGCCGACCTGGCGTCCAAGGACGTGAACATCGCCCCGGACAGCAAGATGGCGGCCGTGATCGCCTATCTGCAGCGTCTGGGCCGTGGTCCCCAGCCGGTGGTTCCCGTGGTGGAAGCCGTCACGGCAGAGAAGTAGGGAGACCGAGGTGTTTCAGGAGTTTTACGCCAAAAGTGATCTGCTGGCCTGGCCCATGGTCGGACTGCTGATCTTTGTCGCGATTTTCGTCGGCGTGGTCGCCTTCGTGGTCTTCGGCTTGAAGGACAAGAATACCCTCGACGAGGTTTCTTCTCTGCCCTTGGCCGATGACACCGGAGAGAATCAGGCCGAAGGGAGGCCCGAGAGTAATGAGTGAGTTCCAGGACAAGCCTCGTGATAATCAGACCGAATACGTGCAGGACACCGTCAAGGAGCACGTGTTTGACGGGATCGAGGAATTCGACAACAAACTGCCCAACTGGTGGATGTGGATCATGTACGGCAGCATCGTGTTCGCCCTGCTGTACTGGATCGTGTTCCACACCCTGGAAGTCCGGCCCCTGCCTCGCGAACAGTTCGCGCAGGAAATGCTGGCGGCCCAGGAAGCCGAACTTGCGCGCATGGAAAAAGCCGGCGTCAGCAACGAGTCGCTGATGCTCATGGTTGATATTCCCGCCAAGATGGAAGAAGGCCGGGAGCTGTGGGTCAAGCACTGCGTGGCCTGCCATCTCGATGACGGCCGCGGTCTGGTGGGGCCCAACATGACGGACAACTACTGGATACACGGGTGTGAGCCCATGGATCATCTCAAGGTTGTTTACGAGGGTGTGGCCGCCAAGGGAATGCCCGCCTGGCTGAACCAGCTGGGTCCCTCACGGTCCCAGGCCGTGGTGGCTTTCCTGCAGACTCTGGAAGGTACCAACGTCGAAGGCGGCAAGGCTCCAGAGGGTGAGCTTTGCGAATAGGCGTCCTCCAGGCCATTTGATGAGACCGGGGCGGTCGCCGAAAGGCGGCCGCTCCGCGTATACCGGACAAAAAAACACAGCAAAAACCAGGGATTTCAGAAGGATCAGGACCATGACAGAACAGGAAAAACCGCTCAAAAGCAGCGCCAGGCGCACGCCTGACCTGAATACCATCTACTCCATCAACGCCGATGGTTCACGCAACACCATCCAGACCGCCGATGTCAAGGGCACCTGGACCACGCGCAAGTACATCATGTACGCCATCCTGATCCTGGTTTACGTGGCGGCGCCGTGGGTGACCATCAACGGCAATCCCGCCATCCTGGTGGATGTGCCCGGCCGCAGTGCTCACCTGTTTGGCGCCACGTTCACCAACCAGGATTTTCACCTGTTCTTCTTCATCCTGATTGGCGCGGGACTGGGCCTGTTCGTGGTTACCTCTCTGTTCGGCCGGGTGTGGTGCGGCTTTGCCTGTCCTCAGACGGTGTTCATGGAAGGTGTATACCGACCCATCGAGCGCATCATCGAAGGGCGGCGCCTCGAACGTATGCGCCGCAACAAAAAAGGCGGCGCCGACATGGTCTGGCGGAAGGTGCTCAAGCACAGCATCTTCATTTTCCTGAGCTGGAACTTTTCCATCGCCTTCATGGCCTACTTCATTCCCACACGTGAACTGCTGACCCAGATTCCATTCTTTCCCGGCAACACCACGGCCCTGATCTGGAGCCTGTTCTGGACCGGGATGCTGTATTTCGACTACAGCTGGTTCCGCGAGCAGACCTGTCTGATCATCTGTCCTTACGGCCGTCTGCAGTCCACCCTGGTGGACTACGACACGGTGATCATCGGCTACGATGAGAAGCGGGGCGAGCCCCGCAGCAAGGGCGTGGACACCGGTGGCGATTGCATCGATTGCCGGCGCTGCATCGACGTGTGTCCCACGGGCATCGACATCCGCAACGGCCTGCAGATGGAGTGCATCGGGTGCACGGCCTGCATCGACGCCTGCGATGATATCATGACCAAGATCAACAAGCCCAAGGGCTTGATTCGCTTCGATTCATCCCGTGGTTTCGAGACCGGGGAGAGCAAGATTTTCCGACCACGCTTCTTCATCTACGCCGTGATCATGACAGCCCTGGCGGGACTGTTCATTTTCCGGGCCGGCATGCGTGAAGATTTCCAAGTCACGGTGATGCGCAGCCAGGGCATGCCCTACATCATCGAAGATGGGCAGATCCGCAATCTGTACACCATGCACCTGCAGAACAAGACCGACCACCCCCGCGTGTACTTCGTGGCCCCGGCCGAGGACGCCCTGGCCAGCAACCCGGGTTCCAGCTTCATCGTGCCCCAGGAACGGGTGGCCCTGGACCGGCTGGGTGACCAGCAGTTGACCGTTTTTGCGATGATGCCCAAATCGAGCTATGTTCTGCCGGAAGATTTCCACTTCGCATTTACCGATTCGGCCAGTGGAGTGGAGCAACGTGTCAAAGTCAAATTCCGAGGACCCTGACCATGCAAAAGTGGCTTCATGATCGGCCCTGGATCTGGATTGTTCTTCTGCTGGGCTTTCTGGTCATCAGCGGTTTTGTGGTCCTGATCATTGCCGAGCTGAATAGACCGGAAATCGTGAAGGTCAAGGCGGCAAGGACCACCGCGACCGAGCTGGTGGTGCCCGACCAAACCTGACCCGGTTCCGTGCTGGATAGAAAAAGGCCCCGTGGATTGTTTCCGCGGGGCCTTGTCCTTCGGGGGTCAGGCGTGGGCTTCCTGGGCGGCTCGGGCCGTGGCCTTGGCACTGACAGCCTGGCCGACCTCGACCAGCTGCTGAAAATGACGATCCGCCCGGTAACCTCCGGCCATCAACACCGAGAGATCCAGAGGCATGTTCAGGGTCACGTGGGCCGGAACGCCCCACTTGGTCTTGAACCTTTCCCACTGGCTCTGGACAGCCTCATCCCGGTCTTGCACCCTGGCATCGCAGTGGACAAAGCAATCCCGAGCCACCAGCGCCTCGTAGCCCGCCAGCTGGGCGCGCAGACTGAAATCCTGATCGAGGTAAACGCCCAGATTCAAGGTGGCGTCCAGGCCTCCGATCCGCGCCAGCAGTTCCCGCTTGATCAGCAGGCAGAAGCTGCCCAGCCGCATCACCCGATCTGTCTTGCCCCCCTGCCGTTCGGCCACCTGGGCCGCGAAGGAGTTCAATCCGCGCAGGCTCGTTTCATCGTAATCGGTCTGGCCCAGTTGCTGGATGCCCACCCGTCGGTTGGTCATCGGGCCCACCAGACCGGCCCGAGGATGGAAGTCGGCCGTGGTGGTCAACTGGTCCAGCCAGCCTGGCGTGACCACTGCGGCGCTGTCCAGGAGAACCAGGTTGCGGCCCCTTGCGGCGGCCAGGCCCAGGTTCTGGGCGGTGGTTCGCGTGACCTCCGGCATGGCGTCCAGAACCTTCACCTGGTGATGGATCGTCGCCATCTCTTCCAGATACCCCCGCGTGCCATCGACACTGGCCATGTCCACGAACACGAGCTCGTGTTCCTTCTGGGTGTAGGCCAGCAGAGCGAGCAGGCATCGCCGGGTGGTCTCCAGATTGTTCTGCGTGACCACGATCACCGAGGAGGTACCTCGTGCCAGCTTGCCGGGCACCAGGGTGGTCGGATCACCGAACGCCAGCACCGGCTCGATGTAGCGATGAATACATTCCTGGCCGGCCAGGGCACTGGTGCCCTGGGTGCTGACGCGGAAATCCCCCCGCGTGCGCCCCAGCCAGGTCTTGTTGAAGATGTCCTGCTCCTTGGGGCTCTGCACCCACCCGGCCTCGCGGCCCGGCTCTCCGGCTCGCAGTCGGGTCATGACTGTTTCCGGTCGGTACACGCAGCCCCAGCCCCGGCTGCCCAGACGCAGACACAGGTCCATGCCCGCCAGGTCGCCGGCGAAGTCGGTCTTGACCTGATGATGGGCACGTCCCACGCGCGCCGAGAATCCTCCCACCGAGAAGAAGGCCGCCGCCCGCACCATCATCGCCTCGCCCGCCAGGGCCTGCACCTGCATGGCCTGGTTGGAACTGGCGATCTCCGCAGGCTTTCCTGCCAGGATGCTGCGCCCGGTCAAGCGCTGGCCGTACTCGCTGGGCTTGCCCTCTCCCTCGGGGGTGTCCCACCACTCGAGCAGGGCCAGTCCCGCGTGATCAATGCGCCCATCCGGCAGAATGATCTTCCCCGCCACGGCGCCCACCTGAGGATCGCGCTCCAAGGTCCGGACCATGGCCGCCCACCAGCGGGGTCCCAGCACCATTCCGGGATCCAGGAACATGAGATAGCGCCCGCGGGCTTGATGCGCCCCTTGATTGCGGGCCGAGGTGCGGCACGTGGGACCAGGGTTCAAGACGGTGCGAAAATCGCCAGGCTTCAACCCGGGAATGGCTCCGGACTGGGCCTGGGCGACCAGGAATTGATCGCTTCCATCGGTACTCCCGCAGTCGACCGCCACGATCTCGAAGTCCAGATCCGGCACCTGGTCTTTGAGCGAGAGAAGAGTGAACTTCAAGTGGTTCAACTGGTTATGCGAGGTAAGCACCACGGAAAGAATTGGCCCATGAGGGGTCATGCCTTGGCTCCCGGTTCATTTTGAACAGTCAGGTTGTTGTGAACAAGGAGCTTGGAGCAAGATCGGGGCCGGAAGGGCGAGGCCAGTAACCTCAGCCCCCCAGCCAGGTTGAGCTTTAGCTGGTTCCCCTCACCAGCCGCACGAAATTGTCAATCCGGATGGCGTCGCCCTGAGGACCGTGGCCGGTGGGGTAATCGGCCGGATCGCCTTCCTTCGGGTCACTGCGCTGGGATCCGGCCCCGTGCACATCCACCCAGTTACTGTTCATGTAGCCCAGCGAGCGGCCAAAGGCCACGTAAGACGCCTGGCCCGCCTGGCCACCCGCGCCCAGGTGCGTGGTGCCGCTCCAGTAGAACGCATAGTCCTCTTGCCCGGCTTCGTTGGTGATGGCCGTAGACTGGAAAACCGAGGCAATGGCCGCCGAACCCGAGGTATCGGGGGAACGGGTGTAATCGACGATGCTCTGCAGTTCCTTGACACTGGGCAACCGCCAGTCGTCGTGGCCCAGATACTGTTCCTCGTTGCGCGCTTGGACCCAGGCCAGAGCCTCTTCCCAGTTCAGACCGGCAGGATCGGTGACCCCGCTGTCCTGCCGGCTCCACATCAAGCCGGTGGCCTGGTCGGTGATGGTCAGGTCGCCATTGTCCACCAGGTCGTTCAGTCCATAGGCAGAGTTGCCGCGGCAACACATGACGAAGAATGTCTTGTCTCCCTGTCCAAAGGGCATGGTCAGGCCATAGCCCTTGATGCGGCCGTCGGCGAAGTTCACCCCGAACAGCAGCTGACCCTCGGCCGAGTTGCCTACATAGAGCGTGCTCGACGCATACTGGGAATCGATCACCCGTTCCATGGCGCTGGTGTTGCCGTACACGAACTGGAAGGCTTCGGTGTCCAGGAACGGGACCAAACCAGTTGTCCCTGCGGCCTGGGGATCGGGATCGGTGCCGGTGAACAGGATCAGGGAATAGAGCTCCTTGATGGTCGGCAAGCGCCAGTCATCGAAGCCGCCGAATTCCTCCGCATTCAGGGTGGCGGGGTAGGCCTGCGCTACGGTCCAGGTCATCTTGTCGCCGGGTGATTCCAGCTCGCCATCCCCGTTGCCGTCTGGCATGCGCTGCCAGGTCAATCCGGTGACTTCATCGTAGACCGTCAGGCCATCGTCGCTGGTCACGTAACTGGGCTGAGCGCCTGACACCTGGCCATCCTGGCCATAAAATGCTTCACCGGCCACGGGAACCACTATTTCTCCCTCGGTGTCAAAGCAGGCCTGCTGATTGGTGTCGACAATGGTAAAGAGTGCAGCCAGCTCTGGAGCCTCATACTGGTCATTTTCGTTCTGGGGCGGAATGGTGGCTGTGTCTTCCGAGCAGCCCAGACTCCCCAGAACCAGCAGCATAATCAGGAGATATTTCAGGCCGATGGTTTTCATGGCGGTTTCCTTTGGTTGAGTTTGTGGCCGCATTGCCTGTGAGATACTCAACCCAACCGACCGGGTTTGAAAAACTTTCGCGGAGTTTTCCCAGGGAGCTGAAAAAAACACCTCCCACTCTCGGACGCACCGAAAGTGGGAGGTGTTGTCTGGAATGGTATTCTTGGGCCTAGCCCATCAGCTCCTTGTGTCCCTTGATCA
>JAZBOO010000348.1:0-6878 GCA_036351155.1 Candidatus Krumholzibacteriia bacterium
GCGGTGTGGTAGATGGCCTCGAGGTAATCCTCCAGGCTTGCGCTCACCGTGCTCTGGTTGGCCATCATTTTCTCTTCACCTCAACCTGGCTGGGTCCCTGTCAGGGGAATCGGGCCGGTTTTGCCTGACCTTAAACTTTTTGTCTCAACAAAAAATCGCTATAAACCCCATCTTTGTCCAGAAAAAAATGGATGACACTTTCCCTGTTCCGGGTGACATTGTGCGGCGAAATGGACAATCTCTCAACCCGCAGGCCCTCCGGGGCCAACCAAGGAGTACCTCATGGCCGAATTCAAACTCAAAGGCAACGTCTTCCACACCACCGGTCAGCTCCCCGCCGTGGGCACCGATGCCCCCGACTGCACCCTGGTGGGCAAGGATCTCAGTGACGTCGTGCTGGGCAGCTACAAGGGCAAGCGCGTGGTTCTGAACATCTTCCCCAGCCTGGACACCGCCGTGTGCGCCGCCAGCGTGCGCCGCTTCAACACCGAGGCCAGCAAGCTGGACAACACCGTGGTGGTGTGCGTGAGCATGGATCTGCCCTTTGCCCACGGTCGCTTCTGCACCACCGAGGGCCTGGACAACGTGGTCACCGCCAGCGACTTCCGCGGCGTGAAGTTTGGCGAGGCCTACGGCGTGAAGATCGTCGATGGTCCCCTGGCCGGCCTGCTGGCCCGGTCGGTGGTCGTGGTCAACGAAGAGGGCGATGTGGTGTACACCGAACTGTGCCCCGAAACCGTGGAAGAGCCCAACTACGAGGCCGCTTTAGCCGTATTGAAGTAGATTTTAGCGCTATTCAGGGGAGTTTTGAGGAAATGGCTGCGGATTCTAGAGGCGGACTGGAGGACACCCCGTTTTCCTGCCGCCAGGGCGGCGACGGAAAGGTCTCCATTTCCTGGCGCGGCCGTCAGGTCCTGGTTCTCAAGGGCAGGAAGGCGCAATCCTTCCTGCTCAAGCTCCCCGACCTGGACACCGCCGGTCAGCAGCTGCTCATGGCCAGGGAAACCGGCAACTTCAAGCGGGGGAATGAGCGGTAGAAGTTTCCGCCCTTACCCCCGCGCCTCATGCCACGCCGCCAGCACCTCCGCCTCACGCTCGGCCGACAGGCCCGCCCGACCATTGATCCGGCCCTGTTGCTCCTCGTCCAGCCCGTGATACCAGTCCAGCGTATCTTGCACCGTCACCGCCAGCCGCCGGAACTGCAGGCCCGCCGCAATGGCCTTGGCGTTGCTGCGGCTGCCGAAGCCGGCATAATCGCCCTCGGCGGGGATCCAGCAGGGCATGTCCATCCAGGCACCCACCTCGTGCTGCTCCAGGAAGCCGTTGCTGGCCCAGACGAACTGCGCATCGGACCCTGACACTCTCTTGCAGGTCTCCAGCAGCCGGCGCATGTTCAGCGGGGTCTTGGGGTGGGGGCCAATCACGTTGAAGGTGCCGCCGGTGCCCTGTTCCATGCAGCGGATCTGGAAGTCGGTGAGGTCGCGCGCGTCGATGACCTGGATGCGGTCATATCCGCTGCCCGGGGCCAGGATCTCACCCCCGCGCTCCACGCGCACCGGCCAGTACACGCCGCGGAAGGAAAAATCGCGGGGCCCGACAATCAACCCCGGCCGGTAGATGGTGTGGTTGTCCGGGTACATCTGGCGGACACGCTTCTCGCACTCGCCCTTGAACGGACCGAACAGGCCCATGTTGAACTCGGTGTTGTCGGCGTCGGGGGCGTCGCTGGCCGCGGCCGTTTCGTCCATGTCGGGCTGGGAATGATCGGCATAAGCCGACAGCGAGGACACGTACATGAAGTGATTTATGTTGTTCTTCAGAAGATGCCCCGTGGTCTCGACGATCAGGGGAATGTGCGGCCAGATGTCGATGCACACGTCCCAGGTGCGGCCGCTGTCGATCTCGGCCTTCAGGGCATCCAGGCCCTCGGGCTTGGTCACGTCGCGGTCGGCCACTATGCATTCCAGATCGGGGAACAGCTCGCCGGAACGGTTTCCCCGGTTGCACAGGGTGACGGTGTGGCCGCGGTCGAGCAGCCCGTGCACCAGGTGGGGACCCGTCTGCCCGGTTCCGCCCAGGATGAGCACCTTCAGCGATCGGTTGGCGGCCCAGACCCGGTTGATGAAGGGCGAACCCAGGGAGGCCGCTCCCACCGCAGCGGTGGTCAAGGCCGTGGTCTTGAGGAATCGGCGACGTCCGTTATTCATGGCTTGCTCCCGGCTTGAGTCTGGTTTGGATCCGGTAAAGTACGAAAAGACCAGGGCCGGGTTGCATGTGGATAAATTCCTGTGCAACCCTTTGCCCCTCGATTGTGTCATAACAGGTGACAACATTCACGCGGGGATTCCCGCCGTGCCCCCAACCCGGAGCCGATCGTGCACTCACACCAGCTGGTTCAGGATATCCTCGCAGGCAACGCGGCCGCCGAAAGGCAGCTGTACGATGCCCATGTGGATCGCGTGTACCGGCTGGCCTACCGCCTGACCGGCGACGACGCCCTGGCCGAGGACCTGACCCAGGACATCTTCATCCGGGCCTTCGATCGGCTGGGCGACTACCGAGGCGACGGCCCTTTTGCCGGGTGGCTGCACCGCATTGCCACCTCGGTCATCTTCTCGGCGCTGCGCAAGCGCAAGCGGGTGCGGGAACATGAATCGTTGCGGGAAGATCTGGAAGAGCTGGAAGACCAGGGCCGCACGGCCACCCACACCCCGGCCGGTGACCCCGACCTCCGCCGCCACCTCAATCGGGCGGTGGCCAGCCTGGACGACACCCATCGCCTGGTGTTCGTCATGCACGACCTGGAAGGATTCACCCACCAGGAAATCGCCGCCGCCATGGACAGCCCCGTGGGCACGGCCAAGGCGCGCCTGAGCCGGGCGCGCAGCCGGTTGCGCGAGCTGCTCGTTTCGCCCCGGGGCCCTCAACTCGATCTGGAGATGGAATGATGAAGGACCAGGACTGGGAAAGGTTGGTCGAGACCATGAAAGACCAGCACCATCCTCCCCGTGAGGTGCCCCGCGACCGCATGTGGCAGCGCATCGAGGCGCAGCGAAAAACCCGTCGCGCCAAGATCGTCACCCCCCGCGTCTGGCGCATGGCCTTCGCGGCGGCCGCCGTGCTGGTCCTGGGCATTGCCATCGGGCGCTGGACCCTGCCTGCCCTGGACCCCGGCCACGCCGTGCCCGATCAGCTGGCCAGCCGTCAAGCTCCGGTGGTCCCTGACGACCCGGCCAGCGAGCCGCCCATCTCGAACAAACCCAAGGGCGGCTCCACCAGCAATCTGCTGTATCGCAAGGCGGCGTCCGACCTGTTCGGCCGGGCCGATGTCCTGCTGACCGACTTCAAGGTCACGCCCTGTGCTGAGCAGGATTTCGCCAGTGTGCCCGACTGGGCCGGCGGCATGCTCCTGCAAACCCGGTTGCTGATGAACACCCCGCTGGCCCAGGACCGTGAACTGGAAAGCCTGTTCCTGGACCTGGAACTGGTGCTGGCCCAGATCGTCGGCCTGGACAAGGAAAACTGTGCCCGCGACGTGGGCTGGATCCGCGACGCCATGGCCCGCAAATCCACCCTGGAAAGACTGCGTATGCTGGGGCCCGATCCGGCCGTCGGCAAGGCTCTGTAGAAAGGACCCGAACCATGAAGACCACATCCGTGACCGTGCTGCTGGTGATCGTACTGGCCTTGCTGACCGTGAGCACCGCCCAGGCCGAGGACAATCCGCAGGCCCAGTTCGAACGCGCCCGCGAGGCACTGAACCGCGGCAAGTTCGAGGATGCCGCCTCCCGCTTTGCCGAGGTATTCCAGAAGGCCCAGCAGGCCGAACTGGCCGGCGATGCCCTGTACTGGGAGGCCTTTGCCCGCTACCGGCTGGGCAAGACTCATGAGCTGAAGCAGGCCGCCAAGTTGCTGGCCCTGCAGGCCCGCCAGTACAGCCAGGTGGCCACCGCCGGCGAGGGCCAGTCGCTGGCATCCCGCGTGTATGCCGAGCTGGCCGAGCGCGGGGAAGCCGATGCGGCTCGGGAAATCACCGAGCGCGCCAGCGAGGAAGATATGCGCCAGGAAACCCGCATGGCCGCCCTGCAGGCCCTGATGCAGATGGATCCGCGCAAGGCCCGGCCCATGCTCAAGAAGATCATCCTGGACGACAAGCCCGAGAACCGGGAACTGCGGCAGCACGCCATCATGATCATGTGTCAGCAGGATGACAAGGAATCCGAGGACCTCTTGATCGGCCTGCTGGATTCGGAGAAGGACCCCGAGATGCTGGCCCACGTGGTGATGTGCCTGTCGATGAGCAACTCGGACCGAGCCCTCAAGGCCCTGATGAAGGTGTTCAAGGAGACCAACGATCCCGATGTGTCGGAGGCGGTGCTGATGAGCGTGGCCCAGCACGGAGGCCCCGCGGTGTTCGATTTCCTGGCCGACATTGCCACCGATCAGAAGCGCGACACCGACACCCGTGCGCAGGCCATGATGGCCCTGGGCATGACCGATAGCGACCCGCGCGTGACCGACATCCTGGTCAAGGTTCTGGAAACCGAGAAAGATCGCGAGATCCTGGAGATGGCTCTCTTTTCGCTGGCCCAGTCCGATGACCCGGCGGCGCGTGAGGCCATCAAGGGCATGTTGAAGAACACCTGGGGAGGGCAGGACGAGGAGTTCCAGGCCATGGTGCTGCACTTCGCGGTCCAGAACGGAGATGTGGACCTGAAGGCCCTGCGCGAGATGTACAAGCAGGCCAATAGCCGCGACCTCAAGCAGCAGATCTGCCATGTCCTGACCATGGTCGAGGATCAGGAAGCGGCCCTGGATCTGCTGATCGACATCACCCGCACCGAGACCGATCCCGAGATCAAGCGCGACGCGGTGTTCTGGATCGGCCAGTTCGACAGCGAACGGGCGGCCAACTATCTGCTGGATGTGATCAACGAGAAGTGAGCGGTTCGGGTAGGCCGGGGGCTAGTCAGCCCCCGGCTGGAAGCTGTTGAAGAAGGTGACGTACTCGGGATTGCTGGCCACGCCGCCGGACTCGTTCCAGGCCGCGATGATGTAGATATCTCCGTTGATCAGCATGCCCCGCAGCCACATCTGACCCGAGCCGCCGGTGCGGGCGGCCAGCAGGTCAATACCCTCAGCCTTGAGCCCATCACCGAACTCCTTTTCCAGATACCTCTGGTCGGTGACGTGGGCCCCGTAGGTTTTCAGGATGTTTTCCAGGCGTTCGGTCACCTGGGGCGCCTCGGGCATGCCGCCCTCGGGACCCTCGACGTTGAAGATCGCCGTCACCGAGCAGCCGTCGCCCTCTTTCCCGAAACGGTCACAGTACACCACCACCGTTTCCTCGATGTACTCGCCGCTGGCCGAATCGTCTTCGCGGGTGCGGGTTTTCACCTTGGCGCAACCGCTGGGCATCATGATCCGGAAGTCGCCGATATCACTGGAGAAATCATGGGCCTGGTCCGCGGGAATCAGGGGATTCTCGGGAGTCCCCTCGGCCAGGGGCCCGCTGGCTGCCTGGGCCCAGGCCCCACCTGCCAGCAGCAAGATTCCCACGGCCACAGCTGTGCTCAAACGCGCGCCGTGCATGACGGCACCTCCCTTAAATCAGTTCTTCCACCTGGTCGAGCAGCGAGCCGAACAGGGCAATGACATTCTCCATGGGACCGCTGCCGGTCATGTCCACCCCGCCCAGCTTGACGGTGTCCACAGGATAAAGGCTGCAACCGGAACGCAGGATGTCCAGGTATTGTTCCCGATCGTCCTGGTTGCCGGCCAGCACCTTCCGCGACAGCGCCACCGCCGCACTGTAGGCCGTGGCGTACTGGTAAACATAGTAGTTGTAGAAGAAGTGGGGAATGCGCATCCAGGTCAAGCGGCTGCGCTGGGCATCGAAGTTCACCTGGGGGCCCCAGTACTTCACCAGCAGTTCCTGGTACAGTTCGCCCAGATAGTCGGCGGTCAGGGTTTGCCCCTCCTCGCCGTGGCGATGCATGCGGTGCTCGAACTCGGCGAACATGGTTTGCCGGAACACCGTGTTGTTGATCTGGCTCAGGTGGTAATCGAGCAGGAACAGCTTGCGCTGCTTGTCGTCCGACTGCTTCAAGAGGTGGTCCATCAGCAGCAGCTCGTTGAAGGTCGAGGCCACCTCGGCGGTGAAGATGGGATAGCTGCCGTACACGTAGGGCTGGTTGTGCACCGTGAGCCACGAGTGCATGCTGTGGCCCAGCTCGTGGGCCAGGGTGAAGGTGTCCCCCAGCTCGTCGGCCCAGTTCAGCAGGATGTACGGCGGTGTGTCATAAACCCCATTGCTGTAGCCGCCGCTGCGCTTGCCGGCCGTTTCGTGCACGTCGATCCAGCCGCCTTCGATGCCCTCTTTCACCGTGGCCACGTAGTCGGGGCCCAGGGGCTTGAACGCCTCCAGCATGACGGGACAGGCCTCGTCATAAGTGAACTGGAACTTGCCCTGAGGATAAACCGGCACCGCCAGGTCGTACTGCTTCAGGGGATCCAGCTTCAGCACGCGTTTCTTCAGGTCGGTGAACCGGTGGATGGTCTCGGCATGGTTGCCCACCGTCTCGATGAGCGAGTGGAACACCGAGGTGGGCACCGCGTCGGGGTGCAGCGAGGCTTCCAGGGTGCCCTCATGGCGCCGAGCCTGGGCAAAGAACACGTGATTCTTCACATTGGCATCCATGTTGGCGGCCAGGGTGTTCTTCATGGCGCCGTAGGAATCCAGGAACTGCTCGAAGCACTCCTGCCGCACTCGCCGGTCGGTGCTCTTCTGGTACTTGTAGTAGCCGGCCTTGGTCAGGGGCACCTTCTTGCCGGTCTCGTCGGTGATCTCGCCGAGCTCCAGGTCGGCGTTGTCGAAC
>JAZBOO010000349.1:0-4051 GCA_036351155.1 Candidatus Krumholzibacteriia bacterium
CATGTTCCGCCGTAACGAGGCCAGGTTCAGGTCCCGCACATCATGGCCGTCGATCATCACGCGGCCCTGGTCGGCCAGGTTGAAGCCGGGGATCATGTCGATCAGCGTGCTCTTGCCGCCGCCGCTGCCCCCCACCAGGGCCACCACCTCGCCGGGTTCCACCTTCAGCGACACGCCCCGCAAAACCGGCTCATCCGGATTGTAGGCGAAGTGCACATCGTCCAGTTCCACCCGACCTGCGGCCTGGCCCAAGAGAAGTCCAGAACCCACATCGCGCACCTCGGGCTCGGTGTCCAGCACGGAAAAAATGCGCTCGGCCGCCGCCATGCCCGACTGGATCTCGTTGTTCACCTGGCCCAGGTTCTTGATGGGCCGCACCATGCTGAAAATCGCGAAGAAGAAGACCAGGAACAGATCGGGCGCCATCGATCCCCCGGTGAACACCTTGCTGCCCCCGTACCATAACAGGAAGAGGCCCACGATGGTCGAGAGCTGCTCGGTCAGAGGCGAACTCATCTTCATGATCCAGTTGTAACGGAACACTTCACGGAACAGCGCCGTGCTGCGTTCCACGAACTTGCGGTTCTCGAAGTCCTCCATGGCGAAGGCCTTGATCACCCGCGCACCGTACACGGTCTCCTGCAGGGTGCTGGTCAGGTTGGCCATCTCTTCCTGCTGTCGCCGGCTGATGTGCCGCAGCCCCTTGCCGATGCGGATGATCACGATCAGGCTGGCCGGCATCAGCACCAGCGCCATGACCGTCATTTTCCAGCTGATGATCAGGGCCACAGCCAGGGCCATCACGATGTACAGCGGATCGCGCACCAGGGTGGTGAAGCTGACGCCCACGCACTTCTGGGCAATCAGGACATCGTTGGTCGCGCGACTGATCAGTTCGCCCGCCTTGTTCCGGTGATAGAAGGCCAGGGGCAACCGGGTAAACTGGGCAAACAGCTGGTTGCGCAGGTCCCGGATGACATTCTCCCCCACGTAGACCATGGCCACCTGGGCCAGATAGCCGGTGACGTTCTTGATCAGTGCCAGAATGAAGAAGGTCAGGCAGATGCGCAGCAGCTGATCCTGCTTGCTGCCCTGCAGCAGGTTGTCGGCCACCCAGTTCTGGAACTTGGCCTTCAGCCCGGTCACCTGCTGGATCTGTTCCAGCTGCTTTTTCTGGGGGCTGGCGGGATCAGCAGGGTCGCCAACTGGCACCAGGGCGCTCTCCTGCTCCTCCACCATGCTGACCACCTGAGATTCGTTCTCGGCAAACAGGGCCTTCAAAAACGGCGACAGCATGGTGAAGCTGAACACGCTGAAGAACGAGAACAGGACCATGAACACCACGCCCAGGATCACCTGTGTCAGGTAGGGGCGGATCATGCGCAGCATTCGAAGATAGGTGCTCATGCAGGTCGGACCTTTCGGGGGGAGAGTGGGAGTTAACCCGGATCATCCATGAGGGAGCTACTGCGGATGGTTAAAACCGCTTCAGAAAAGGCGTTCTCGGATTTGCTCGATCGACGTACCGCATCGGGTACGCCTTCCTCGCAAATCCTTGTGAGCTCCTTCTCTGAAGCGGTTTTCCCTCATCCTCGTCACACTCCCTCATGAATAATCCGGGTCAAATGTCGCCGATCAACCCAGGAGGGTCAAGAGTGGGTCAAGATGGGGCCCGAGTTGTCCTCCCCGGACCCGACCGCTGATTATGATTTTCGAAAACCAATTTTTATTTAACATCACACTTTTTTCCTGTGTGTTATGATCAGGCCCGTTTTCCGGCCCTTTTGACCTCATGAAACGGAGAATCCACCATGAAATCGCGCCGTTCCCTGGTTATTTCCCTGATTTTAGCCGCCATGGCCCTGCTGGTGGCCCTGCCTGGGTTCGCCCAGGTCCCCCGCGCCGTCTTCGCCGAGATGGGCTCGGCCACCTGGTGAGGCTACTGTCCGCGCGCACGCGCCGGTCTGCAGGTCATGCACGACCGCTACGACAGCATCGAATTCGACGCCGTGGAATACATGGCGAGCAGCGGCGGCCTGAGCTGCCCTGACTCCGACGTCCGCATTTCCTACATGCAGCTGTCCGGCTATCCCCAGCTGGAGTTCAATGGCGGCAACACCGTCAACGGGGCCGGCACCGACGCCATCAACGGCAGCGTTTACGATCCCATCGTCAGGAGCATGCTGGATGACGCCACCCCGGTGGCCTTGACCATCACGGACTTCTCCTTCACCCAGGGCAGCGCCTACATCAACGTGACCCTGGAACTCGAAGGCGACCTGCCCGCCGGCAGCAACATGGTGCTGCGCGTGGCCATGATCGAGGACGGCCTGGTGTTCAGCGGCACCACCTACAACAACATCCTGCGCGACATGCTCCGGGATGAGCCCCTGACCATCAGTCTGGACGGCGAGGTCCAGAACGCGTCCCTCGATATCGCCATGGATCCCACCTGGAACGTGGCCAATCTGAGGGCCGTGGCTTTCGTCCAGGACGACAGCGACAAGCAGATCTGGCAAAGCGCCAACACGCATCCCACTCCCGACTACTCCATGCGCTACTACGCCACCGGGCCGAAGACCATCGTGGGATCGGGTGCCTACAGCTTCGACACCGCCGGGCTGTTCAACACTGGAACCAGCACCGACACCTACACGGTGAGCCTGGACACCAGCAACATGCCTGCCGAGGGCTCGGCCCACTTCACCTATAACGGGACCGACTACACCGAGGCGTCCATCGCCCTGGCACCCGGCGAACGCGCCCTGTTCAACGTGGTGCTGGACACCGGCAGCGCCACCGAGGGCGGCGTCACATTGACGCTCCACTCGGACAGTGGACAGGTGGATGATCGCCAGATCGAGTACAAGATCATCGCCGAGGACACCGATGTGCTGATCGTCGACGATGACGGCGCCTTCGATTACGAAAGCCTGTACCTGGCTCCCGCCGTGGCCGGCACGGGCAAGACCCACGCCACCTGGGACCGCAATTCGACCGAGCTGACGGGCCCCATCCTGGCCAACTTCGACATCGTGGTCTGGGCCACCGGCTTTGCCTTCCCCACGCTCGACCCCAGCGACACCGCGGCGCTGTCCGCCTACCTGGATGGAGGCGGTAAGCTGTTCGTCACCGGCCAGGACATCGGCTGGGATCTGAACGACCAGGGCGGCGCGGCGGCCGTTTTCTACCGCAACTACCTGCACGCCACCTACGTCAGCGATGACACCAACGACCTGACCCTCGACGGCGTGCCCGGCACCTTCACCGAGGGGCTGGCCCTGGCCATCAGCGGCGGTGACGGCGCCAACAATCAGGAGTACCCCAGCGACATCGACCCGCGCGATGAGTTCGCCACCGAGATCCTGACCTACAGCGCCGGCCGCAACGGCGGCATCGCGGTGGACACCGGGGTCTATCGCGTGGTCTACCTGTCCTTCGGGTTCGAGGCCATCAACAACGCCGCCGACCGGGCCGCCCTCATGGAAGGCGCCATCAGCTTCCTGACCGGCAGCACTTCCGCCGTGGGTGAGGCCGGGCTGCCCCGACCCATCGCCCTGCTGGGCAACACGCCCAATCCCTTCAACCCGCAGACGGACATCGCTTTCCGTCTGGCCAGTCCGGCGATGGTGGACCTGCAGGTGTTCGACCTGCGCGGCCATCTGGTGCGTCGTCTGGAGAATGGGATGTACCCCGAGGGCGACCACCGCGTCACCTGGGACGGCCGCAACGACCAGGGCCACGAGGTCCCCAGCGGCTCGTACTTCTACGTTTTGAAGGGCCAGGATGAAACCCTGGTGAACAAGATGATGCTGGTGCGCTGAAATTTCGAAAGCACCTGGCAAAAAATAACCCCGGCCGGTCCTGAATGACCGGCCGGGGTTTTTTCGTCGTCAGGGCCCCCTACCGCGGGATGGCCATGAACACCGCACGTTGCTGGCGCGGCTTGTACACCTTCATGAAGATGGGCCGGTCGGTCCCTTTCTGCAGGGCGTTCTGGAAAGAATCGAAATCCTTCACCTCGGTGTTGGCCACCTCGAGGATGATGTCC
>JAZBOO010000350.1:0-2229 GCA_036351155.1 Candidatus Krumholzibacteriia bacterium
CCGTGACCACCATTTCCATGACCTGGCGCTCCCGGGGCGTCAATCGCTCGATCCTCTCCCAGACGGCGTTGATCTCCACCTGGGCGGCTTGCAATTCCTGGTATCCATCCAGAGCTCGCTTCACGGCATCAATCAAATCCTGGTCGTGGAAGGGTTTGGGCAGGAAGTCGACGGCCCCATCCTTCATGGCCTGGACAGCCATGTTGATGTCGCCGTGGCCGGTGATGAACACGATGGGAATGGTGGCGCCCCCCTCGGCAAGAGCTTTTTGCATATCCAGGCCGCTCATCCGGGGCATGCGGACATCGAGAACCACGCAGGAGGGCCTGTCGGGGCGTTCGAATTCGAGAAATTCCCTGGCCGATGCGAACGCCTGAATGTCCAGGCCAACCGATTTGATCAGGCGCTGGAGGGCCCTCCGCACCGAGGCGTCATCATCGACGACGTAGACCAGGGACTGCTGACCGGACATGGCGGAAACCATCCTCTCATCTGCGGGGGCCGGGTGGACGGAGTGGGGTGCGTCGCTCACTTGGCTACGCAGAATGCTCCAGCGGATTCTGACCGCGGTTTCCAGGGCGCTGTTGACTGTGTCCAGGGTGCCCTGGATTTCGTCGGCCGAAAAGGAGGAGCCCGCATTCTGGTTCAGGCGGCTCATGGCTTGCCGCAGCCTCTTGCGGATCTCGACCAGGGCATGCTGGACATCAAGGACCTGATGGGTCAGCTCGGAAGCCGCAGATCCATTATTCACTTTTTGCTGCTGACCCTTCAAGATCCAATCCGTTCAAAAGAAGATTGTTCGCCGAGGTTACTATCGTCAATAATGACGGGCCTGGTCACCAGGGGCAATAGGACCAAGGTCTTATGGAATCCGATTCCCGATGGTGCCGGGATGGCCCCAAGGAAGGAAAAAGGTTGCGTCACACCCATTGGATAACCTTGGCAGCATGTTTCTGGCTCCTGGGGTCGGCCGGCGCCGCACCGGACACTCTTCCGGTGGACTTGCGCACCCTGACAGCCGAGGAGTTGTATAGCCAGGCCTACGACCAGCAGCGGAAAGACCCCCGTCTCGCCCAGGAACTGGCCAGATACGCTCTGGACAAGGCCGCTGGTTCGGATCAGATGGAAGTCCGGTGCCGCATCCTTTCGACCCTGGGTGTGGCCCATTATTACCTGGGGGAGTATTCAGAAGCTCTCCAGAACTATCAGGCGAGTCTGGCTCTGGCCGAGGAGCTAGGCAACCTGGAACTGTCGGCGAACGCGCTGAACAACATCGGGATCCTCCATTTCGTCTGGGGAGAACACGACCGAGCCCTGGAATTCTACTTCCGGGCCATCGCCCTGCGAATGAAACAGAACGACAGGGATGGCCTGGCACTGGGTTACAACAATGTGGCCAACGTGCAACAGACGGCGGGCAAGTACGATCAGGCTCTGGAGAACTACCGCAACGCTCTGGGCCTGCACATGGAACTGGGAAATGAAGACATGGTAGCGGCCACCCACAACAACCTGGGGCTGCTGCAGTACGACATGGAGCGATATCAGATCTCGAAGGATCATTTCGAAACCGCCCTGGTGATCGAACGCAAGAACCAGGACACAC
Source organism: Candidatus Krumholzibacteriia bacterium (assembly GCA_036351155.1). Taxonomy (GTDB): domain Bacteria; phylum Krumholzibacteriota; class Krumholzibacteriia; order LZORAL124-64-63; family LZORAL124-64-63; genus LZORAL124-64-63. The sequence goes on from JAZBOO010000350.1 coordinate 1,607, forward strand.
CGGGAATGGCGCTCTCCCTGAACAATCTGGGCCAGGTTCTGGAGGCCGAGGGCCAGCTGGATGACGCCCTGGAGAGTTACCGCCAGGCGTTGGCCCTTCGCGAGGAGCTCGAGGACCGGCAAGGCGTTTCGGTCTGTCTGCACAATATCGGATCGGTGCTGGCTGCCAAGGGCAATCTTCCCGAGGCCATCACCTACCTCGAGCGGGCCCTGGCCCTGGCCAAGGAACTCAAGGTGCAGGAACTGATCCGGGATGATCTGCTGGGCCTGTCCAGGGCCCATGCCCTGGCTGGTGATCATGAAAAGGCTTTGGTCTACCATCAACGCTACAAGGAAGCCCATGACGAAATATTCACCCGTGATCGTGCCCAGCAAATGGCCATGGCTGAAACTCGATTTCAGGTGGGATTGAAGGATCAAGAAATCGAAGCTTTGACCCGGGAAAAGGAGATCGAGGAATTCCGGCGCCAGATCTTGCTGGTGGTGGCAGCACTTTCGCTGGGTATCCTGTTGCTGTTGCTGAATCGCTATCTGTTTCAGAAGGGAGCCCACGGCGCGATACGCCAGGCGAATCAGGCTCTTCAAGATGCACATGCCGATCTGGCTCAGGCCTCACGCGACCAG
>JAZBOO010000351.1:0-3342 GCA_036351155.1 Candidatus Krumholzibacteriia bacterium
CGTGTTTTCCCAGCTGTGGAGCAGTGAGTCGGATCGGGCGCGGGCTTCCTCGTACTTGCCGTCCGCAATCAGGTCGGTCAAGGAGTCGAGCACAGTCTGCGAGTTTTCCGGATCCTGGGCCTGAGCCGGGCTGGTAGCCAGGGCCCACCACAGGAGTGCGAATAATATCTTCATGGAAAACTCGTCCCTTTCATGTGGGTGTCCTGATCAGGGGGACATTCTACACAAAACAGAACAGAAGTGCTCTTGAATTGCTTCTGGAGCACCTTAGGAGCCTTTCGGGAGATCAATTTGAGTTTGTTGTGTCAATTCCGTAAGTATGATCTGGGCCTCTCGCTGCCCCTGGGATGCTATCGCTCAAATCACAGGAGAGGGACACATGAAAACCTTGAGATGGCTTTTGCCCGGCGCGGCTATTTTTGCCCTGATGATGATCCTCTTCCCCGAACCTGAACTTCCTTCCCCGCTATCCCTTCCCTTGCCTGTTGATGATATTGCTCCTGATGAAGATGCCGTGGGTCGCCGACACTGGGAATGGATGATCCAGCGGGATCCGGTGACAGGGCGCATTCCTGCCGACATTCACCGCCTGGAACAGGCCCAGGCGGCCCTGCTTCCCCAGCGAACCAGCGCCGAAGCTCCAGGTGGGCTCAGGGGGCGATCAGCAGACAAGGTCGACAACTGGGCATTCCGCGGGCCCTGGAATATTGGCGGTCGGACCCGGGCTCTGGCCATCGACCATTCCGACCCCACCTACCAGACCCTGCTGGCCGGCGGTGTTTCGGGAGGTATGTGGCGCACCATCGACGATGGGCAGAACTGGAACTTGACCACCGGGAGCAGTGTTCTGCACAGCGTCTCTTGTGTGGTGCAAGACACCCGACCGGGCCACGGGAACACCTGGTATTACGGGACCGGTGAGGGTCGCGGCTACTCGACCTCCCGCGGGGGTGGTCTTTACCTGGGTGATGGGATTTTCAAATCAATCGATGGTGGCCAGTCCTGGTCTTTGCTGGCCTCCACGGCCACGGGCCTGCCCCAGACATTCGACAATCCGTTCAACTACGTCTGGCGAATGGTCATCGACCACACCAATCTCGAACAGAACGTGGTGTATGCTGCGACCGCCGGGGTGATTTACCGATCCCTCGATGGAGGCCAGAGCTGGTCGCCGGTCCTTGGCAGCGAGGCGGATCCCTCCTTCTATGCCGATCTGGCCATCTCTCCCGAAGGGGTCCTGTACGCGACTCTGAGTGCCGAAGGAGCGGTCAGCGGGATTTTCCGTTCGATCGATGGCCTGCAGTGGACCAGCATCGGCCCGAACCTGATGCCCGGTTATGGCCGCATCACCCTGGGCATTTCGCCGTCCAACGAAGATTTCATGTACTTTCTGGTGGCGGACCCGGAAAGCTCGGTGAATTTTCAGTTCTGGCGCTATGTGTATCTCGATGGGGATGGCAGCGGCTCCGGTGGTGCCTGGGATAACCGGACCGCCCCTCTGGAAACCTTGCTGTATCCCTATGAACCCGCCTACGGTTACATCTATCGATATGTCAGCCAGCGCGGCTACAACATGCTGGTGACGGTGCATCCCTGGCAAACCAATACGGTATTCGTGGGGGGCGTAAACCTCTGGCGCAATACCCAGGGATGGTCCTCGACGTCGACCACATTGCGCGTCGGAGGGTACTACTACGAAGACAGAAGTCATCATGCCGACGTCCACAAGCTGATCTACCAGCCCGGTTCGCACCAGGTAGCCTACTCGGCCAGTGATGGCGGAGTGCACAAGACCCTCGACCTCGATGCGGCGCCGGTCCAGTGGCAAAGCTTGAACAATGGTCTGAACACCACCCAGTTCTTCACCGTGGCGCTGGACCCGGAATTGCCCGGCAACAACGTGATCATCGGGGGTACCCAGGACAACGGGACTCTGTGGACCTCCTCGGCGGACAGCGAAAGCCCCTGGATTGAAGCCTTCGGGGGTGATGGGGCCCACTGTGCGGTGCTGGACGGGTCGGCCACGGGTGACTACCTGGTGTCCTACTATCGGGCCAACATGTTCCGGGTCCAGCTCGGGCCGTCGGGGGAGATGCTGGCCGAGGGCAGGATCAACCCGGTTCCTGAACACGAGTACCTTTTCATCAACCCCTTCCTCACCGATCCGGAACGGGAAGAGGTGGTGTATCTGGCCAGCAACAACGGGGTGCTGCGCAACAGTGATGTGACGGCCATTCCCCTGGGGAGCTGGGACCCCACCAACCAGAACTGGGAGCAGCTGACCAGCGAACCGGCGGGAGATTTCGTTTCGGCCCTGGGGGCCAATGGACAGCCCGGGCATTCACTCTACTACGGCACGGCCACCGGTCGACTGTATCGGGTGGACGATGCGCTGAACTCGGCAGCGGGAATCTCGCCCGTGCGGCTGGACCAGAACGGCGGGTTCCCTGCGGAAAGCTATGTCAGTGATATCGTGGTGCATCCCGCCGATGATCAGACTGTCCTGGTCACCCTGGGCAACTACCTGGTGCCCAGCATCTGGTTGACACGCGATGGGGGACAAACCTGGACCGATGTGGAGGGGAACCTGGCGGGGGACGATGGTCCTTCGGTCAGGTGCGCCGCGGTCATGCCCGTGGGCAACGAGGATCTTTGGTTGCTGGGGACGTCCACCGGGTTGTATTCGACCATTCTCTCTGAAGACGAGCCGGTGATCTGGACCGGTGAGGCGGCCGATATCATCGGCAACGTGATCGTGGCTGATCTGGCAGTCCGGCTGAGTGACCGGAAAGTCGTGGTGGGCACCCATGGCCGAGGGATCTTCAGCGTGACCATTCCCGGGCCGTCCGACGTTCCTGAAACCCTTTCCGGAATCCACCTGGCCAGGAACTACCCCAATCCATTCAACCCCATCACCACCATTCGTTTCCGGCTGGAAAAGGCCGAGCCCACCCGGCTGGAGATCTTCGATTTGGCCGGGCGCAGGGTGAGGGTTTTGCTCGATGAAAAGCGGTCGGCAGGGGATCACGAGATCCAGTGGGACGGGCGCAACACGCAGGGGCGGACGGTCAGTTCGGGTGTCTATTTCTACCGCCTGGAAACACCTTCGGGTGTCCGGCAGGAGAAGATGACCCTTCTCGAATAGAGGGTCTTTATCGTGGCAACCGAAACTCCTCCACCGTCATCCCGGGAAATGCTTGGCTGTGCCACTGGCGACCATGAGCCAGCAGGATCTCGGCCAGGCGCCAGCGCTGGGCTTCGGTCAACCCGGTGGGCCATTCGGCCAGCTCCTCGGCTCCGGCGGGCCGTTGCAGGATATCCCGATACAGGGTCTTGGTGAAC
>JAZBOO010000352.1:0-10972 GCA_036351155.1 Candidatus Krumholzibacteriia bacterium
ACCTCGGGGTTGCCCACCTTCTTGTACCAGCTGCCCTCGAGGAAGGGCTTCCAGTAGTCGGGGAAGCTGTTGATCAACGTCAGCAGGTTGCTCGGTCCCACATAGGGAATACCACAAGCGTACAGGTCGGGAGTGAAGGTCACCCCGGCCAGGGTGGCGTAGCCGCCGTAGCTGCCGCCGAAAATGGCCACCTTGTCGGGATCAGCATAACCCTCGTCGATCAGGTACTGCACAGCATCGGTGATGTCATGCTGCATGGCGCCGATGCCCCACTCGCGGTTGCCGGCGTTGCCGTACTTCTTGCCGTAGCCGGTGCTGCTGCGGTAGTTGACCTGCATGACCGCGTAGCCGCGGTTGGCCAGGAACTGGCAGTAGGGCTCGTAGCCCCAGAAGTCGCGGGCCCAGGGGCCGCCGTGGATGTACATCACCGTGGGCAGGTTCTTGTGCTCGACGCCCTTGGGAAGCGTCAGGTAGCCGTGGATGGTCATGCCGTCGCGGGCCTCGTAGCTGACGGGCTTCATGTGGGCCAGATGCTCGCTGGGCAGCTCGGGCCGGGAGCGGTACTGCAGGGTGCTCTTCTTCGTGGCGGCGTCGTACAGGTACACCGAGCCGGGGTCGACGTCGCTGCTGACCGACAGCAGCATCTTGCTCATGTCGGTGCTCATGCTGTTCATGCCGATCTCGCCGTCGGGCAGGCTGGCCTTGATGCTCTTCCAGAGAGCTTCCATCTCGGGGGTCTTGGGGTAAACCCGGACCCGGTCGCCCACGTAGAAGGTGGCCAGCATTTCATCGGTTTCGGGATGATACATGGCGCCGGCGAAGTCCACCTGATTCTCGGGATCCTTTTCCACCAGGGTGAATTCGCCCGTGTCGATGTCCATCAGCATCAGCTGTTCCAGGTCCACATCGCCGCAGTTGCTGGTCACGTAGCACTGCTTGCCGTTGGGATGGAAGGCGGTGGGATTCAGCGTTTCCTCGTAAGTTGAAGTGGCGATCTGGTGCAGTCCCTGCATGTCCACGCGCAGAAGCTCAGCCCCGCCGCCGGGGAGGGGGCGGTAAGCCAGGCGCAGTTCGCCTTCGTTGTCGAACATCCAGGCGCCCACACCCTCGGTGTTTTCACGCAGCAAGGTGCGCTCGCCCGTGGAAATGTTCACCCGGTAAATGTCGTGGTAGCTGGGGTCGCGATCGTTCAGGCCCACCATCATGACGTCGGGATTGTGCTTGGGCACCGAGAGGATCTGGGCCCGCACGCCGTCGACGGGGGTCAGGTCACGGGCCACGGGCACCCCGGTTTCCGCCACGATCTGGCCATCGGGATCCACGGCCCAGACGTGGAAGTTCTCGTCGCCGTCCTTGTCCTGGACGTACAGAATGAAGTGGCTGTCGCGGCTCCAGAAGTAGCCGGGCACGGGGCGGTCGTCGGCGGTCACGGGCTTGGCCGCGTCGAAAGGTGCGTCCGCGGCTTTGACCCAGATATTGCGTGTGCCGTTGTAGGGCTTGATGAAGCTCATCCACTTGCCGTCGGGCGAAAGCTGGGAGCCGCTGATTTCGGGGTCACCAAAAAAGAGTTCGCGATCGAGCAGAGGGGCGGGGGTCATGGTCACCTGTTCCTGTTGAGTGGCCTGGTCGTCATTGCTGCCGCAACCAATCAAAGCAAGAGTGGCGGCGGTGGCCAGGAACACCAGAAGAATGCGGAGGGGGCTTTTCATGGAAAACGCTCCTTGGAAAAATTGGGGAATTGCGAGAAGAATACGCCTGATCGTGAATTATTGTTACATGTCATTTGAATGGGAACGCACAACAAGGGTTGAAACATGCTCAACTGGATCGAAATTCTGGGCTACGCGGCCAGCGTGCTGGTGGCCGTGTCCCTGACCATGAACTCGCTGGCCAAGTTGCGCTTTCTCAACCTGCTGGGCGCCATCGCGTTCGCCAGTTACGGCTGGCTGGTCGATGCCTATCCGGTCCTGGCGGTCAACGGATTCATCGCGGTGGTGAACACGGTGTATCTGCTGCGCATGCGCCCCGGACGCAGTGTGGCCTTCGAACTGTTGCCGCTGGCCCATCCGGACAACCGCTACTTTCGCCGTTTCGTGGAGTTTCACGCTACGGATATCGCCCGACTTTTCCCGTCCTTTCGGGCCGATGAGCTGGAAGAAGTGCATGTGGTCTTCATCTTGCGGGACATGTTGCCCGTGGGTGTGGTGGTGTGCCGCCGCCAGGACAATGAGGACCTGGTGGTGCTGCTGGACTACGTGATTCCCAGCTATCGAGATTTCCAGTGTGCCCGTTATTTTTACCGGTCCTGGTCGGAAGTCATTGATTGCAAAGGGGTTTGCCGCTTCGTGGTGCGCCGGCCGGTGGAGGCACACCAACCCTATCTGGAAAAAATGGGGTACGGTCACGATCCTCAGCTGGGCACCGAGGTGTTCACGCGTCCGGCCTGACCCTGGAACCCCTCACTCGTAGATCTGTCCCTCATGGCGGATCCAGCCCTCGGCGTGACGTCCGGCCGGGTCGTGATGCGTCCAGTGCAGAACCCCTCCCCGCTCGTTCCACTCGTACTGTCCTCGTATTTCCACCTGATCCCCCTGACCCAGAGGCACCCGGGGAGCCAGGTCGATGTTGTGGGCCACCAGCACGGTGTGCCCGGAGGGAGATTCCAGGATGAAACGCTGGTGCCGGGAGCCCTCGTTGTCATCGGCCAGGGTGCGTTGCACACGGCCCCGGGCAGTGAGCATGACCTCGGATCGCTGGGCGCGGGCGGCTTCTTCGAGAGTTAACCCGCTGGTTTCGGCGGAGCCGGAAACGGACGGGGATTGGCTGTCCTGCAGCAAGTATCCTCGGCCCAGGGTGACCACCAGGGCCAGGGCTACCAGCAGGAAGATTCTCCGGAGGGGACGTTTCTTCAAAGGCATTCCATTTCTTGGGTGAGGGTGAATCGGTGCCGGATTATTCCCATGTGACTTTCTCGGGGGCGAAATGTCAAGAGGGTGACGAGGTCGGGAGGGCAGACTCTCCGACGATGAGTGTTGGGGCTGGAATGCCTGGTCCCATCAGGGCGCGGGGTTCATTTCCCCCGATATGGATCCCGCACCCAACTCTCTGGTGGAGGATCGCCGGCGACAAAACAGGAGAAAATCGGTTGTCGTTTTCGCGGATTTGTTTAGTTTGCCCGAACCACTTCATGAGGGAAGAGGTGGGCAGGATTTTGAAGACATAGGGGGAGCCACAAGAATGCTGCAGTTCGAGCGCATGGGGGGATTCTATCTGGGCAAGGAGGCCGATCCAGCCACCGGGGCCCTGGCCGCTGAGCCCCTCGTGTACGATGCCCGGGACCTGACCACCCACGCCGTGTGCGTGGGCATGACCGGTTCGGGAAAAACGGGCCTGTGCATCGGACTGCTGGAAGAGGCGGCCCTCGATGGGGTGCCCGCCATCATCATCGATCCCAAGGGTGACATTTCCAACCTGCTGTTGACCTTCCCTGAGCTGCGCCCTGCCGATTTCGAACCCTGGATCAACCTGGACGACGCCCGGCGCAAGAACCTGGACCCCGGGGAATTTGCCGCCCGTACCGCCACTCAGTGGCGGGAAGGACTGGCCCAGTGGGGACAGGGCCCCGAGCGCATCGCCCGGCTCAAGGAGAGCGCCGAATTCCGGATTTACACGCCGGGTTCGTCGGCCGGCACCGGGGTGTCCATCCTGTCGTCGCTGAAGGCGCCACGCCAGGGCTGGGACGGTCACGAGGAGGAGCTGCGCGAGCAGATCCGCGGCACAGTCAGCGCTTTGCTGGGACTGGCGGGGGTGGATGCGGACCCCATGCGCAGCCCGGAGCACATCCTGCTGTCCACCCTGTTCGAGCACGCATGGAAGAAGGGGCAGGACCTGGATCTGGCCTCGCTGATCACGTCCATCCAGTCGCCGCCGGTGCGCAAGCTGGGTGTGTTCGACATCGACACCTTCTTTCCTCCCAAGGAACGGTTCGGCCTGGCCATGGCCCTGAACAACATCATGGCCAGCCCCAGCTTTTCCGAATGGCTGCAGGGTGCTCCGCTGGATATCGGATCGCTGCTGTACACGGCCGAGGGCAAGCCCCGCCATGCCATCTTTTCCATCGCCCACCTGGACGATGCCCAGCGCATGTTCTTCGTGACCTTGTTGCTGGAGCAAACCCTGGCCTGGGTGCGGCGCCAGAGCGGCACCACCAGCTTGCGGGCCCTTCTGTACATGGACGAGATCTTCGGCTTCCTGCCGCCCACGGCCAATCCGCCCTCCAAGCAGCCCATGCTGACCTTGCTGAAGCAGGCCCGGGCCTTCGGGCTGGGACTGGTGCTGGCCACCCAGAACCCGGTGGATCTGGATTACAAGGCCATGTCCAATGCCGGCACCTGGTTCATCGGCAAGCTGCAAACCGAGCGGGACAAGGACCGCATCCTGGACGGGCTGCAGTCGGTGGGTCAGAACCAGGATCGGGCTGCTCTGAGCAAGATGATCGGCGGCCTGGGCCAGAGGATGTTCCTGCTGCACAACGTGCACGAGGACAAGCCCGTCATTTTCAACACACGCTGGGTCATGAGCTATCTGCGCGGCCCGCTGACCCGAGATCAGATCAAGCTGTTGACCGCCGACCAGCCGGCCACGGCACCGGCCCCTGCGGAAGTGGCTGCCGACCTGGCTCCCGGGGCCGCTGTGGAGCAGATGGGTGCCGCGGTGACGGCTCCTGTGACCGATGGTTTACTGGCCACGCCGCCGGCCCTGGCTCCCTCCATTCCTCAGGCCTACTTGCCGGTGCGGCGCTCGCACTCGGCAGCGCTCGATCACCTGGAAAACCAGACGGGGCAGCGGCTGGAGCCCGAAGCGGTGCGTCTGGTTTACCGGCCCGCGGTGGTGGCGCTGGGGCAGGTGGCGTTCGTGGATCGTCGCCGTGAGGTGGACACGCAGCAGAAGGTGGGGCTTCTGCTGGGTTCGGAAGACGCGGGGGGAAGCACGCCCTGGTCCAGTGGCCGTGACCTGAACCTGGATCCCGGTGATCTGGAAACCCGCCCGGCCCATGGTGCGGCCTTTGCGGAGGTGGCGTCGCCGTGGACCAAGGCGGCCGCTTTCAAGGCGCTGGACAGGGACTTCAAGGGCTGGCTGTACCAGGAAAAACGGCTGGAGATTTTGCACGTGCCGGCCCTGAAGATTTTCGGTGAGGTGGGCGAGTCGAAGGAAGAATTTCTGGGTCGCGCTCGGCTGGTGGCCCGTGAAAAGCGGGACGCCGAGGTGGACAAGATGACCGCCCGGGTGCAGAAGGTCATGGACCGTCTGGAAAAGAAACTGGACCGGGAGAAGCGCGAGCTGGACGAAGACCAGGCGGAGTACGATGCCCGCAAGCGCGAAGAACTGCTGTCGGCGGGGGAAACCCTGGTGGGCATGCTGGGACTGTTCGGCCGGAAAAAGCGCACCGGGTTGGCCACGGCTTCACGCAAGCGGCGAATGACCAGCCGGGCCAAGGAAGACATCCGCGAGTCACAGGAAGAAATCCAGTCCCTGCAGCAGGAAATTCAGGAACTCGACCGCACTTTGCAGGACGAGACTCGCGAAATTGCCGACCGCTGGGACGCGGTGCTGGACGAGGTGGAGACCTTTGCGGTCAAACCCCGGCGCACCGACGTGAAGGTGGAGGTGATGGCTCTGGGCTGGGCTCCCTGCTGGGAAACCACAGGGCACGCCGGAGCAGAAGCTGCTCGCCTGGAGGCCTTTTGATCAGAAATGTGACTTTCACCTTTCTGGCGGGTCTCAACATTGAGGATAGCCACCGGCCGACCGTTTGATCGGCCGACATGTTGAACATATCGGAGGGAAAGTCATGGACTTTTCGAGCTTTATCAATCAGGCGGCCGGATCCCTCGGGGTGTCGGCCGAAGATGCGGGAACGGCTGCGTCCGGAATCCTCGGTTTGATTCAGGACAAGGCCCAGTCCGGCGATGCCGCGGCTCTTTTGAAAGCGCTGCCGGGAGCCTCGAAATACCTGGGTGCCGCCGAGGCCACCGCCGGAGGCGGGGGCATGATGGGGAGCATCATGGGTGCCGCCGGAGGATTGCTGGGGGGAAAAGGCGGAAGCGCTCTTTCGGTCCTCAGCATTTTCCAGAACGCCAACATGGACGCCGGTCAGGCCGGTTCCTTCGTGGGGATGTTCATGGATTTCGTGAAGAAGAACGCGGACGGCGAGCTCGTCGGCCGCATCCTCGATCAGATTCCCGAGCTGAAGAATCTGATCGGCAACCAGGGCTGATGGTTTTCGTTTCCTCGCCCACCAACAACTGAACGGAGAGAACAATGTCGTACAAGATCGAAGATATCGAAGGAATCGGCCCCGCCTACGCCACGAAGCTGGCCGCGGCCAGCATCGCCACCACCGACGACCTGCTGGACAAGTGCTGCAACCCCGCCGGCCGCAAGGCCGTGGCCGAGGCCACCGGTCTGAGCGAGAGCGTCATCCTGAAGTGGAGCAACATGGCCGACCTGATGCGCATCAGCGGTGTGGGCTCCCAGTTCAGCGAGCTGCTCAACGGCGCCGGCGTGGACACCATCAAGGAACTGCGCACCCGCAACGCCGCCAACCTGGCCGCGAAGATGAAGGAAGTCAACGACGAGAAGAAGCTCGCCAAGACCTCCCCTTCGGAGTCGGTTGTGGCCAAGTGGGTCGAGGCGGCCAAGAGCATGGATCCCAAGCTGACTTACTAGTTTTCCGGAGAACTCGCCCAAGACAAAGCCCGGACCATGTGGTCCGGGCTTTGTTGTTGTGGTCGGCAGGTGCGGTTACTGACAGGGGTCATCATCGAACGAGGTCTGGCGCTTGGCGCTGAACTCGAGGCTGAACCCCGCGATCCGGGTCTGCGGCGGGTCGGTCAGGATCAACTGGACCAGATTGCCGCTGATGGTTCCCTGGATGCTGTCCCCGCTGTTCGAGGTGACGGTCAAGGTCGGCAGCGTCACGCCGATCTGATCGTCGGCGAGGCTGAGCCACTGGTTGGATTCTCCCTCGGCGGGCACGTAGAAAGCCAGGACGGGCCAGGACCCGGTTTCGAATTCCCCGATGGCCGGCACCCGGGTCACGTAGAAGTTGGGAAAGTCCTCGAAGCTGCCGGGGCGGAAGTAGAAATTGGTTCCGCTTTCCCCCTCGGCGTAGAGATCCTGGTAGGCGGCAAAATCCCCTCCCACCGTGCCGGACAGCTCGCCGCTCAGGGTGGCTTCCCACTGACAGACGCACTCGTCCACCGTGATATCGACACTGGACTGGATCTGGGTACCGTCAATCCGGGCCGTGATGGTGACCTGCCCCACAGGTGAGCCGGGCGCCTGATAGGTGTCTCCGGTGAAGAATCCCGCGGTGGCGCTCCACGCGATCTCGTAAGCCTCATCGTAGTTGGACACCTGGGCGGTGAACTCCTGGGTTGCGCCGGGTTCCAGACAGATGCCTGCCGGAGTGATCTCGATCCTGGCACAGTAGATGTTGGCTCCGGCAAAGCGGCGCGGTGTACCACTGGCCCGAATGCCTCCGCTGGCGGCACTTTCGGCCTCGATGGTGATGGCCCCGCTCCAGGCCTGGCTGGGCGTCTGGTAAACACCGGTCAGGCCCTGGTCGTCCACCGTCCCGATGCTGGCGGACCAGTTCAGGTCATCGTCGTTGGCGTTCTCCACCTCGGCAAAGAAATAGACCTCATCTCCAGGCTCCACGTCATAGCGGGCGGGGCTCAGACTCACCTCGATGGCGTGGACGGTCACGTTCTTGAACCGCAGCAGTCCCTGGTAACCGAAGTAGCCTTCTTTCTTCCGGACGCGCAGGCGTGAGGTGCCCACCTCGTTGGTCTCGTACGCGTTTCCGGTCGTCACGATGACGGCCTGCCCCTCGACCACACTGGCCTCACACAGGGAACTCACCTCGGCGGTCCACTGGTCGGCGGGAATCTCGGCCAGGCCGTCCTGGGGGTTGCCCAGCACGCCGCCGATGACCTGGTTCAATCCTTCGGAGACCAGCATGCCCGAAAAATCCTGGCCCATCTGCGAGGCCATGAACTGTTCGATGACCTTGCCCGGGGCGTTGCCCAGCCCGCCTGCTCCGGCATACTGAACCAATCCTTCCAGAACCGCGCGATCCACCGTCCAGCCCTTGCTGACGGCCACCGGCTGCAGGGTCCAGGTTCCCGGATCCTCTTCATCTTCGTGAAAATCGCTGGGCGAGAGCACCAGGTCGTCCTCGGAAAACAGGAACGACGAGGGGTACAGATTCTCGGCGGCCTCGATCGCTTTCGCGTATCCCCACAGGCCGGTTCCCACGCCCAGTGAGGCGGTTTTCATGACGGGGTGCAGGCCGATCACGGCCATGGTCTGCGCCGTGCGGGTGAGAATCTGCTGGCCGTTCTGGCCGTTCAGAATCTTGGCCAGCTGGGCCTTCCACATCAGGTCGCTGAGCACCTGGGCGCTGACCTGCCCTCCCTTGGCGGCCAGGTCCCAGGAAAGCTTCACGGGATCCACCAGATCCAGGCTGTCCAGCCGCGCGTGCTGCGTGGTCACCAGCCCGCTGAAGCCGGCCATGGCCACGGCGGCATCCAGATGCACCGGATTCAGATTGAACTGGGTGATGAGCGGGGAGGTCCCCTCGGCAATGGCGCGCAGGCTGTTGGGGTTGTCGGGCATGTCGATGGTCTCGTAGGCCAGGTACAAGGGCGCGCGCAGATCGGTCAGCTGGCCCGGGTCGGCAGCGTCCAGCTCGGCGCGGCTGGTGCCGTGGGCGGCCAGCCAGGAGGTCAGCAGACCGCTCAGGGCATCGGTCATGGCGGTGAAGGCTCCATCGCTTTCGGGCAAGGCGGAAATGTTGACGTCCACCCGGTTGCTCATCAGCTTGCTGCCGTCGGTGATGAGCATGGTGGCCGCCCCGCCGGCTTCAGGGTCGCCGGGATGGGGAGGGGCCAGCACGGTCCAGGTGTTGCCCTCACGCAGCACCAGACTCTGGGCCATGTTGCCCGTCACCGGGTCGGTGAACTCGGCCCACAGCTGCTCCGCGTCCATCTGGTCGGAAAGGCCCGTCAGGCCGATCTCGGTCAAGGGGGCACCGGAACCGGAGGCCAGGCTGATGGTCACCTGGTCAGGGGTTTCGTTCTCCGGACCGGTGGCGTCGTCGCCTCCGCAGGCGACCAGGAGGGTCAGGCCTGCGAGTAAACCCAGGAAAAGGGCCCGGTGGGATCGTTGCTTCAGGATCGTCATTTCTTTGTCCCCGGTATTCGTTCGTGGAAAGACCGCCAGCCGCCCGGTGGGGGCGGCATACCTATTCAGGGGGAGAAACGGATTCTGGGGACAAAACCGGACAGAAATAATCCGAAAAAATTAGCGCACGCGGCGCAGAAGCTCCCGGGCGTCCTGGACCTGGGGATGGTCGGGCCCCACGGTTTCGGTCAGGATCGTGAGGGCTTCGAGGGCCAGATCGGCCGCCTGGTTGGGGTGGTGGCGATCCTCTTCGACCTGGCCCGCTTCCAGGAGAGCCAGGCCGAACTTGTGCTGAAAATTGGGGAGATGGCGGCGATGCATGGCCAGGGCCTGGTCCAGGAACGCGGCGGCCTGATCGAGCTGGTGCGCTGCCCGCGCCGCCTGTGCCCGGCGGGTCAGAGCCACCGCCAGGGCGGGATTGTCCTCGCCGTACAGTTCCCGGAAAATGCGTTCCCCGGTCTGGAAGCGCCGGTCGGCCTTGCCAGGGTCTCCCTGGGCCAGGAAGGCCATGCCCAGATTGATCTCCGCCGCCGCCACATAAACGTGGGCCTCGCCGAAGGCGTTGCGCTGGATCGCGACGGCTTCTTCAAGAAGCGGGACCGCTTCATCCGCCTGCCCTTTTTCCACCAGCAGGTTGCCCAGGTTGATCAGCGAGGTGCCGATGTCCACCCGGTTGTGTTTCAGGTGTCTGCGGATCTCCAGGGACTTGCGGTGCAACTCCTCGGCCCGGTCCAGATCGCCCAGGGTGTGAGCCACCAGGGCCCAGTTGTTGTACAGGCTGCCGAAGTAGCTGTGGTGCGGGGGGAATCCCCGCTGGAAGTGCACCTCGGCTCTGGCGTAGGCCGAGTCCGAAGCCGCCATGCGCCCCAGCCCATTCAAGGCCACACCGTAGTTGGTCCAGGCCCGGGCCAGGGTGGCCTGAAGGTCGGGGTCCTCGGGATCCAGCATGGGCAATATCTCCCCGTATATCCGCACCGCTTCCACAAAGTCGCGTTGCTCGGAAGCGATCCGTGCCTTGATGCTGTAAGGGATGGACAGCCACTGTGGATCGGATTGCGGGTTCGCCAGACGGTATTCCAGGCACAGCCCCACCTGCTCGGCCGCCTCCTCGGCCAGGCCCAGCTCCAGCAAGGTCACGGCCAGGTCCAGACGGGTGTCGGACACCTCGGCGCTGGAATCACCATGGACGCTGATGTCATCGACGAGCTGCGAGGCAAACAGCTCGCGGCTCTGCTCGAAGAGGCCCAGACGGAAGTACACATCCGCCAGAACGTCACGCAAAACAATGCGCTGCTGGGGGTCATCGGCCAGCTGGTTCACCTGGCTGCGCCCGCGGTCCAGGATATCCCGGGCGGTCAGGTCCGCACCCTGGTTTTCGTTGGGGTCCGAGACATTGAACAGATCGAGCAGGAAGGAGCTGACGGTGCGGGCGCGCAGGGCCTCTCGCTGGGCTTGATCGCGCTGACTGGCGGCCTCACGGGCCTGCCAGATGGTGGTGCCCAGCCCGGTGGCCACGGCCAGGGTGATCAGCACCAGGGCGGAAGTGGCTAAGCGGTTGCGGTCGATGCGTCGCCTCAAGCGATAGCCGAAGGTGTTCCTGGTGGCCCGGACGGGCAGGCGCGCTGCCCAGCGTTCCAGGTCTTCGTCCAGGGCGTGGACGGTGGCATACCGATCGGCTGGCTCCTGGGCGAGGGCCTTGAGCATGATGTTGTCGAGGTCGCCG
>JAZBOO010000353.1:0-2695 GCA_036351155.1 Candidatus Krumholzibacteriia bacterium
CCGCAATGGCGAAGGATCAGGTTCACCGCCTGGTCGATGTCCTCGTTGTTCAGGAAAGCATTGAGGACCTCGGTCGTGATTTCCGACAGATGCCCGAGGCGCTGGGTGCGGGTGGCCATGAGTTTTCGGGCCGTGATATCCAGGTGGGTTCCGGTGGCCCGTGTGGGGGCACCCTCGGCATCTCGGGAGATGACTCTACCTCGGTCCAGGACCCAGACCCAGCCCCCGTTCTTGTGTCGGAGACGGTGTTCCGTTTCATAGAATTCGGTATGGCCCTTCAGGTGCTGGTCAAGGGCCTCGGTCACGAGCGGCCAGTCGTCGGGGTGGACCAGTTGTTCCCAGGTCTGAAGCCCGGGCGTCAATTCACCGGGATCGAAACCCAGCATCGTGGACCAGCGGTCATTGAAGGCCACCTCCCCATTGAGGATGTTCCAGTCCCAGGTGGCGAGATCCGATCCTGAGAGGACCAGTTCCAGGCGACTTTCATTCTGGCGAATAATCTGATCGGTTCGCTTCTGTTCGTCCATGGCACATTGAAGGTCACGGTGATCCAGGCATCCATTCAGGGCCACAGCGAACTGGTCCATGACATTCCTCAACTGAGTCAGGTTTCCCTGGTCGAGGGATGGCCGGGCGCTGGCGGCCTCCACCACAAACAGCCCCAGGTCCTCGAGCTTAAAAACCGCCAGGCAACCGGCGTTTGGGTCCTCTTCTCCAGTCACATCAATCTTGCTGTCGAAGGAGTGGGCGAAGGTGTCCTGGACCGAGATGGCCAGGGGATGGCCTTGACCCAGGTCCTCCAGGCCGGCAAATGGGTAGGGCAGGGAGTGGGCCAGGACCCAGCGGTCGGCAAGACCACCCATGCGGTCGCCGCGGACATAAATGGTCGTGGCACTGAGGTTCAGCCGGGACATGAGGATGCGACAGAAGCGGTTACACATCCGGGTCAGGTCCAGGGAAGAACCCGTGGCCAGGGAAAGCTCCAGCAGGAGGCTGATCTGGCTGGCCATGTTGGTGTCGAAATGCTGATCATTCATGACAGGCACACACCACCAGAGTTTTGTTGAGGAATTCCAGGGGGCCTTGGTCCATGGCTGCGATTTCGCCCATGGTGAGAATCCCGTCCACAGCGCAGGAAAAACCGCGCCGGAGGACCTGGAGGGCCACGGCATCCAATTCCTGTGGGAAGTCAGGACCCAGGAACAAAGATCGGGATACGCAATCGAAGAGAAAGAGGCCCCCAGGAGGGGCCAAGGGCTGGAAAGGGGCAAGAGCCTGATCGGCAGCTTCACCAGCGGCGCCAATCAGATGGCTATGGCTACCCTGGAGGATGGCCAAGCTGGCATTTTCGGGGACCTGGGCCAGGCAGATCAATCCGCCGTCTTCGCGCACGCCAACTGGGTCCCGGACCAGAGGTTCTCCTCCTTCGCGAAACATGCCCAGAGGATGGCTCTTGGCCTGGTCGAAGAAGTTCTCGGTCGTCAAGCCGGGATTAACCAGTTCGGCGTAAACTTCCAGGGCCGGGCGCCAGTTGAGCTCCAGGATGACATTGTCGTCGGTCCGGGAGGCCAGCAAGGGAGAGTGCAGAAGTTGCCAGCCGTGCCTTATGCCCAGTCGAGGGGATTCCGGCAAAGGTACCAGGACGGCTCCATTGGCGGAAATGCCTTCCCTGGTAAACATGAGCCCGTGGTCCGGTGGAGCAAGGGCCCCCAGTCCTCCCCCAAAGTAGGTGACACCTGGGTTGCTGCATCGGTGTAAATGGTCCAGAAAGGTGGTGATATGGGAAGCTTGTCCATCGACCAGGACAAGGACCCCGGGGTGGGTTCCGGTGATGGGCTTCGTGAGAGGGGCCTGAAGGTCTGCAATGAAACAGGGGTCGGCGGCGCCCTGGAAGAAGGCCAAAAGAATGCCGCCATTCGCGAGGGCGCCATCGTGAATCAAGCCAGGAACCACACCGCCGAAAAATGGGCAGGGAAGCTCCCTCGCGGCTATCAAGATTTCTTCAAGTTGATCCTGATGGTTTTCCGCAACAAAAATCCCCAGTGTCCCCACGTGTCCCGATTTGAGGCGATCCGCATGGGCAAGCAGCGATGCTGTCTCAAAATGACCCATGTGGTGGGTGGTGATCATTTTTGCAATCCCTTGAAAAAAAAAGTTTTAGTCAAAAACCCTGAATCATTGGCCAGGAGTATCTCAAACCGATACAAGAATTGTTCCACAGGTTTCCGATAGCGTTTTCAAAAACATAACCAAACGTCTAAAGCATTGACTTTTTCGTCACAAACCACAAACAGGATGCTATTTCCCACCTTTTCGTGTTAATATGAACAGCGTCACACCTTCCACCATTCCTGAGGGGATACCGATGAAGAAACTGATCATGCTGATGGTCATGCTGGCCATGATCGCGAGTACCGCTGTCCTGGCGACGGAATTGGCCCGCGACACCTATCACAAGGACCATCGCACCACGCCCAAGCTGCAGTTCGAGCCCCAGTGGGGTGCTCCTGCTGGTCTGGCCACTGATGGTGTGGCCGAAGCCTATATCGAAATGGAAGGGCCTCGCTTCCAGCTGTCGGCCGATCCCGAGGATCTGGTTTTCCTGGAAATGAAGGAGAGCCTGCTCGGTCGTCACTATGCCTACCAGCAGCACCTCAACGGTGTGCCGGTCGAGGGCGGACACTTCATCGTGTCG
>JAZBOO010000354.1:0-6151 GCA_036351155.1 Candidatus Krumholzibacteriia bacterium
ATCTGAGCGGACAGGAAGTTGAGCAGCAGGGATGCCGCTCCCAGGATCAGAAGGTGGGTTCCATGGGGTTTCATCTGCCATCCTCGCGTTGAAAACCATGTGTCTTCCCGGAAAACCCCCTGAGAGTTTGGCCCGGCACATGGTCTACGCTGCGGTTCAATTTTTGTTTGCTCATTTTCCTTTCGATTCACCGTCCCACAATCCGCAACAACCGCTTGAGAATCCCCTTCTGCTCGAACTGAACCTCGGCCCCTTCACCCAGCTGCAGAGCCAGCGCCTCCAGGGCAGCACGGTTCTGGTCGGCGCGCCTGGCCGCCAGCTGGGAAAGACTTTGCGGCAGATCCTCATGCAAGGCCAGCAGGGCCTTGAAAGCTTCGGGGCCGAACTCCAGCAACTCGGCGCTTTCGGTGACGGTGATGGTGGCACTGCGCGGCACACCGGTCAGGGGGCTCATCTCGCCCACCACCGACCCGGAGGCGATGGCAAACGAGGCCGCCACCTTGCCGTCCTGCAAAATTTCCCCCTTCAACTGACCGCGCGCCACCACCCAGAAACTCTCGCCCGCTTCGCCTTGACCGCAGAGGAGTTCGCCGCGGGTGTAGGGCTGACGCTTGACCAGCGGGGCCACCGTGTTCAGGTCCTCCGCCGACAGCAGCGATTGACCCTCCGCATCCACCAGAACCTTCGAGCACAGGTCGCTGTCTTGCAGATCCTTCACGGTACGCTCCACATCCTCGGTGAGGGGCATCAGCTTGCGCTGGTTGTAGACCACGGTCATGAAATCGTTCAGCAGTTTGTCGCTCATGGGGAAGGGGATCTCGATGCCCCGCCGCTTGAACTGGTACCAGATGTTGCGGTTCACGTGGCCGCTGATGACCGTGTCGCGATGCAGCTCGGTGGTCCAGTAATACAGGCGGTAGTTGATGCCATAGTCCTGGAACTCGGTGATCATGGCCTCGGGCGAGGGTGCCCGCCGCACCTCCGGGACGGTGCGCACGGCGTCCAGCATGGCCGCAATCACATCATCGGGCGCATCGCTGTAACTGGCCCCCACGTTGATTTCATGCCGACGCAGCGGGCTGGGTTCGTTGAAATTGTGGATCTTGTTTTCGGCAATCCGGGCGTTGGGAATGATGTACATGTGCCCGCCCCGGGTGCGGATCCGGGTCTCGCGCCAGTTGGTCTTCGTGATGCGTCCGGTGACCCCATCGACCTCGACCCAGATCCCCGGCCTCAGGGTACGCACCAGGTGCAGCGACATGCCGGCCATCAGATTGCCCAGCACGCCCTGCAGTGCAAAACCGGCCACCGCGGTGAGCAGAGCCGTCGAGGCCAGCAGGGGTCCGATGTCGATGCCCAGCTCCACATTCAGCACCACGATGCCCACCGCGACCACCAGCAAGGCCCGGATGATGTCGAGCAACAGATCAGGAATGGGGAAAGGCTGGCCTCGCCGACGGAAAAAGGCCAGCGCCAGTCCTTCGATCAGGCAAATGGCCCCCACGCCCAGCCAGAAAATACGCCAGCCGGACAGGTGTTCAGGGCGGGCGGAAAACCATGCCCATCCTGCCGGCCACGAATGGAGCAACAAGGTGACCAGCTGCGTGAACACCAGGACCATCAATGCCCGGGACACATGGGCCAGAAGATCCAGCAGAGTTGTGCCCACCGACTGCCGACCGGTGCCTTCTCGTTGCAAGCGCCTGCGCAGAGGGGCGGTGAAGCCCGTGGCCAGCAGCCAGACCAGGATCAGGCCCGTGATTTCCAGGATCAGGGGAGTGTAGTTGGTCACCGCTTTATTTCCTTCCGTACCATCAGGTTCCCAGGTTGAGGGTTTGACCCTGACGCGCCAGGGACACGTGGGGATCTTCTTGGCGCAGCTCGTTTTCCAGCGCGGTCAGGCGCCGGTCATCCTTGTCCGGATCGTGGTGGGTGATCACCAGCTGTTTCACTCCGGCCTGCAGGGCCACCTCTTGCGCCTGACTCGCCGAACTGTGACCCCAGCCTGCGTGCTGGGCCAGTTCCTCGTCGGTGAAGTGTCCCTCCATGATCAGCAGCTGAGCAGGCGAAGGCGTCCGGCACAGGTTGACCAGGTCATCGCGCTGTTCATCACTGGCGACCGACCACTCGAGGTCCGTGGCAAACACGAGCGAATTTCCGGTGGCCGGTTCATCCACGCGCCAGGAAAGGCAACCTCCCGGGTGAGGCACTCGGGTGCCGCGAATTTCCAACCCTCCGTGCTGCAGCGGAAGGCCCTTTGTTTCCAGGACCGACTCCGGCAGAACGGGGAAGTTGATCCGCGCCCCCATGTCCCCCAGGGGAATGGGCCACAGAGGCGGCGAGGCGATCTTCGCCAGCTCGGTGGCCAGGTCGCGGCCCGTGCGGCCGGACCCTGCGAGATCGACCCGCCAGGTCCGGTCATTCAGGGGAGCCAGATTGGGCAACCCCAGCACGTGATCCAGGTGAAGGTGAGTGTACAGCACCAGCAGATGACGCCTCTCGGCCCCGTCCAGCAAAGGATTGATCACCTGGACACCGCTGCCGGTGTCGAACATCAGCAGCTCACCCTCATGGCCCGTCACCAGCAGGCAGGTCGTGTGACCGCCGAATTCCTGGAACCCGGCGCCGGTGCAAGGCATGCTCCCGCGGACTCCCCCAAAAAACACCTTCATGGGCTGCCTTTCGTTATTGCGCCCGTCATTTCCTGGTCATCACCCACATGCGTGTGGGCTCGGTGGTCCAGGCTCCGGGATCGGCGCACATGGCGCCCACGGTGGCGGCCACCGGGTCCCCTTCGAGTTCCGCCAGAACCTGTGCCGCTTCCACTTCCCGTCCCTTGCGCCAGGCGTCCAGGGCCAGGGCAAACCGCGTCCAGCCGTCGGGCGCCGATTCCCCCGGCAATCCTCCCAGCTGAAAGACTTCCACCGGAGCCTTGCGGCCCACCACCTGCAGGGGACCCAGCGGACGGCAAAGAAAACCCTCGGCCTGGTCCCGGGTGACCGCGCTGATCATGATGTCGCTGCCGAAGGCCTTGTTGGCCCCCTCCAGCCGCGAGGCCAGGTTGGCCGCATCGCCCAGCACCGTGTAGTCGAAGCGCTGGCGCGATCCCATGTTGCCCACCACCACCAGGCCGGTGTGCAGGCCAATGCGCGCGTGCATTTCCTTGCCGCATCGCTCCTTGAACTCCGGGCGGCGCGCCGCCAGTTGACGCTGGCAACGCACCGCAGCTCGGCAAGCCCGCGCCGCATGGTCCGGCTGGCCGATCGGCGCGTTCCAGAAGGCCATGATGGCATCGCCCTCGTACTTGTCCAGCGTGCCGCCTTCTTCCAGGATGATGTCCGTCATGTCGGTCAGGTAGTCGTTCAGCAAAGCCGTCAGCTCTTCGGGTTCCAGGCCCTCGGATAGCGAGGTGAAGCCGGCCAGGTCGCTGAACATGATGGTCAGTTCACGCCGCTCGCCTCCCAGTTTCAGGGCGCCGGGATCGGCCATGATCCGGTCGATGACCGCCGGGCTCAGGTAGTGCCGGAAAGCCTGCTTGATGAAGCGCTTCTGGCTGCCCTCGACGGCGTAGTTGCGCACGATGCCCCCGAACAGCGCCAGCCCCGCGGCCAGCACACCCGGAATGATGGGAGCCCACCAGCCCACTCCGTAGGCGACAAACCCCACCGCCAGCGGCACCAGCAAGACCAGGACCGCCACCGCCACCGTGGTGCGCGTATCCCGGGCCAGCACCGCCAGCGCACCGGCCAGCAAGGCCAGGATCAGGGTCCCCAGCAGGACGGCCCAGCCGGGCATGGTCTGGATAAAATCATCGGCCAGCAGATTGTCCAGCACCGTGGCGTGGATCACCACTCCCGGGCTGACACTGCTGAGGGGCGTGGGGCGCAGGTCCATCAAACCCGGAGCGCTGAAACCGAACAGGACATGCTTGTTGCGCAAGGCGTCGGGATCCACCGTGGGTTGAGCGCCTTCCAGGAGGCGCAGCTCCGACTGGACAATGGACGCCGCGCTGTAGGTGGGATACACGGAGGCCGGCCCACGGAATCGCAACACCACCGGGCCGCCGTCCACGGGCAAGGCCTCCAGCGCCTGGCCCTCACCCACCAGCCAGGATCCCACGCCCAGGGAAGGAACGGGCACCTGTTCTCCGGGTCGCAGCAAGCTGGCCCGCCGGAACACCCCATCGCTGTCGGGCACCTCGCTCACGTTGGCCAGGAGCCGGGCGTTTTCGGCCACCTCGCCAATGGGCTCGTCCAGACGCCCGGCCTGTTCGCCCTGGGCCTGAACACTCAGGAACCGCGCTCCCACGAACCGGCCATTGCGGGCGATGGCCTGCCCCAGGGCCTCGTCGTCCAGAACCCCGAACCCCGAGGCCTCGGTGAACAGCACATCGAAGGCCACAGACCGGGCACCGGCGCGGGTGCAGAAGTCGATGATGGGGACATAGACTTCGCGAGGCCAGGGCCAGGTCAGCCCATTTTCCAGTTCACCCCAGTCCAGGCTGGGCTGGTCCAGCAGGATCAGCACGATGTCATCGGTATGCTCGCCGGGCCCGGCCAGGGTGCTCACCCGCCAGCCCCAGGTGGTGTTTTCCCAGCCGTCCAGCCAGTGGGCCGACCAGAGAATCAGGGCCAGAGCGGCAGCTCCGGCCCCGATCATCAACCCGTGTCGTGGTGAGCGGGACTTCACCTCAGATACCGCCCACAGCCTGAGCAAAGCGTGCCTGTCGGGCAGGGGGCGCCTGGACTCCGGCCGTCCCCTTCACCAGGGGATGCACCTCGGTCATGCGATCCTTGGCCGACGGGTGCGTCCGCGCAAAACCCGGCCCACCCGGCTTGAGCCTCTTGTCCATTTCACCCAGCATGGACTCCAGGGCCTGGGGGGCGTACCCCACCCGCTCCAGGATGGTCACCGCCGAGGCATCGGCCGCCATTTCCTGACCGCGGGCGTACCCGTTGACCACCAGGGTCTGGGCAATATCATCGATGCACCCGGAGAACTGGTTGGCCACCTCTTTCAGGTCCTCGTTGCCCAGGTTGCGGAAGCCCTCTTCCAGGCTGACGGCGGCCAGACTGGTCCAGCGGCTGGCCTTGATCGCCCGCAGGCCGTCCTTGTTCTGAACATGGCTGATCTCGTGAGCCAGGACCGCCGCCAGAGCATCTTCGTTTTCACAGCACGCCACCAGTCCGCGCGACACCAGGACCAGGCCGCCGGGCGCCGCGAACGCGTTGATCTCATCGCTGTCCAGCAGAAGGAAATGGTAGCCGCCGAAGGTCTCGGGACGATCCGAAGCCATGGCCAGGGTTTGCCCCAGCAGGTTCAGGTAGGCGTTGGCCTCGGGATTGTCCAGCGGAGGATAGGTCTCCAGGATGGTCGCGGCCACAGCCCGCCCGATGTAATACTCCTGCTCGGGAGTCAGATCCTGGAAAGACTGGATGGCCGCGTTGCTCACGTTGCGGATGGACTGCCCCTGCTCCTCGGTGAGCATGCCCGTGCCCTGGCCGATCTGCGTGCTCAGCTGAGTCACGGTGGCACAGCCGATCAGCAGAGCGAGACCCAGCAGGGCCGAGATCTTGAGTGCTTGGTGGAGGTTCTTCATTTCCCACCTCCGCTGGTGTTCACGCCGCCGGCCTTCAGAAACTCGGCCGCCTGATCAGGCGTGATGCTGATCTTCTCCATGCGGTTCACCCAGGTGTAATCGGCCTGGGGGTTGCCGGCCCGGTATTCGGACTCCACCTCGTCATTGAATCCCTTGCCGGCCAGCGCCAGCTCTTCGCCCGAGGCCCCGGTGGCGGCATCGGTGTCGCCGGCCTTCAGGACGAACTTCTTGGGCGACAGGGCCGAGGTGTGGATCCAGCCGCTGCCTCCATCGCCCTGCACCTTGGTCCAGGCGCCCTGGGTTTCCAGCACGCTCAGACGATCACCGTAAGCCACCGTGGTCTGGACCTTGCCCAGAAAGGACGGTTTGTCCCTCAGCTGTCCCGAACGCACTTGAACGCTCATCATTTCTGTGGCCGCCCAGGCCACAACCGCAATCAGCGGCAGCAGCAGGGGCCAGGCCCGACGGATCAAACGCATAATTTCACTCCCGGTCTCGAAGATGAAGTTGAGAACGTGGACCATTCTACCACCCGGAAGGTGATCCGGGCCA
>JAZBOO010000355.1:0-2690 GCA_036351155.1 Candidatus Krumholzibacteriia bacterium
CGGAAGCGGCCCTTCTTGCCCTTGATCATGTCGCTCAGGGACTTCAGCGGCCGGTTGCCCTGGCCCTTGACGGCGCGCGAGCGGCGGCCGTTGTCGAAGAGGGCGTCCACGGCCTCCTGCAGCATCCGTTTCTCGTTGCGCAGGATCACGCCGGGAGCCTTGATCTCGATCAGCTTCTTCAACCGGTTGTTCCGGTTGATGACGCGACGGTACAGGTCGTTCAGATCGCTGGTCGCAAACCGGCCGCCATCCAGCGGCACCAGGGGCCGCAGATCCGGCGGCAGCACCGGCAGGCAGTCCAGGATCATCCACTCGGGCAGGTTGTTGCTGTTCATGAAGGCGTCGATGATCTTCAACCGCTTCAGCGTGGTCTTCTTGCGCTGCACGCTGGTCTCGGTCTTGACCTGAGCACGAAGTTCCTGGTTCAGGGTCTCCATGTCCAGGTTCGCCAGCAGCTGGCGCACCGCTTCGGCACCCATCTCCATGTGGCAATCCCAGTCGGGATGCTCTTCCTTCAGGTCCCACCACTCCTCGTCGCTCAATACGTCGCCGACCGCCAGCTCGGTGTTGCCGGGTTCGATGACCACGCTGGACTCGTAGTACAGGATGCGCTCGAGGTCCTTGACCTTCATGGCCAGCAGCTGACCCATCCGGCTGGGCAGGCCCTTGAAGAACCAGATGTGAGCGATGGGCACGGCCAGCTCGATGTGGCCCAGGCGCTCGCGCCGGACCTTGCTCTGGGTGACCTCGACTCCACACTTGTCACACACCATTCCGCGGAATCGGATGCGCTTGTACTTGCCGCAGTTGCACTCCCAGTCCTTGACCGGACCGAAGATGCGCTCGCAGAACAGACCGTCTTTTTCCGGCTTGAATGTCCGGTAGTTGATGGTCTCGGGTTTCGTGACCTCGCCGTAACTCCACTCCCGAATTTTGTCGGGACTGGCCAGCTGGATCATGATGGCGTTGCAATCACCACTTTTTGCTGTGTCTTCGCGAATCGTCTGGCCGAGCATTTATCTTCCTCCTCGCGGGGCACGAAGCCGCCGCCGGATCAGGTCACTTAGGAAACCGCATCCTCGAGGTTCACGTCCAGGCACAGGCTCTGGAGCTCCCTCATCAGCACGTTGAACGATTCGGGAATCCCCGGCTCGGGAGGATTCTCGCCCTTGACGATGGCTTCGTAGATGCGGGAGCGGCCGGTCACGTCATCGGACTTGACCGTCAGCATTTCCTGCAGACAATTCGCCGCGCCGTAGGCCTCGAGGGCCCAGACTTCCATTTCACCGAAGCGCTGACCACCGAACTGCGCCTTGCCACCCAGCGGCTGCTGAGTCACCAGACTGTAGGGGCCGATGCTCCTGGCGTGAATTTTCTCTTCGACCAGGTGATGCAACTTCAAGACGTAGATCACACCGACGGTCACTTCCTTGTCGAAGCGCTCGCCCGTCCGACCGTCGTACAGAATGCTCTTGCCGCTGGCGTTGAAGCCCTCGCCTTCCAGAGCTTCCTTGATCTCGCTGATCCGGGCTCCATCGAACACCGGCGTCATGGTCTTCTTGCCGGCGGCCTGGGCGGCGTAGCCCAGGTGGGTTTCGAGGATCTGACCCAGGTTCATACGACTGGGCACACCCAGCGGGTTCAGGACGATGTCCACCGGCTTACCGTCGGCCAGGTAGGGCATGTCCTCTTCGGCCATGATCTTCGAGACGACACCCTTGTTGCCGTGACGTCCGGCCATCTTGTCGCCGACCGACAGCTTGCGCCGCCGGGCCACGTACACCTTGACCAGCTTGACCACCCCGGGGGGCAGCTCGTCACCGCGCAGAGCGCGCTCCTGATTCTTCTCGAACTCGACCTCGATCCGGTCGCGCTCGCGGGCCGCGGCCTCGAACACGGAGCGGATGCGGGCATCCTGCTTGGTGTCCTTGACCAGGGGCAGTCCCCAGTGGATGGCGCTGAAATCGATCTCTTCCAGCACGGCCTTGGTGAACTTGCGACCGCTCTGCAGCAGGACCTCGCCGGTGTTGGCATCGATGATGTGGTGGGCCTGCTGGCCGGAGAACAGCTCGCCCAGACGCTCGTCGGCCAGGACGTTGATCTTCTTCAGATCGCGGTCACGACGACGGGACAGGGCATCGAGCTGACGCTTCTCTTCCTTCTTGCTGCGGGTGGTGCGGTCCTGGCGGCTGAACACGCGCACGCCGACCACGATCCCGTCCATGCCCGGAGGCGCCTTCAGCGAGGCGTCCTTCACATCGCCGGCCTTCTCGCCGAAGATGGCGCGCAGCAGTTTCTCTTCGGGGCTCAGCTCGGTTTCACCCTTGGGCGTGACCTTGCCGACCATGATGTCGCCGGCCCGGACGCGGGCACCGGGATACACGATCCCGTCCTCGTCCAGGTTGGCCAGGGCATCTTCACCCACGTTCGGAATTTCCCGGGTCACTTCCTCCACACCGCGCTTGGTGTCCCGCACCTGCAGATCGAATTCCTCGATATGCAGGCTGGTGAAGACGTCCTCCTTGACCAGCCGTTCGCTGACCAGGATGGCATCCTCGAAGTTGTACCCACCCCAGGGCATGAAGGCCACGGTCAGGTTGCGGCCCAGGGCCAGCTCGCCGTCCTGAGTACAGGGACCATCCGCGATGGGCTCACCCTTCTTGACGCGCTGGCCGGGTGTGACCAGAGGC
>JAZBOO010000356.1:0-3772 GCA_036351155.1 Candidatus Krumholzibacteriia bacterium
ACGCCGTGATGCAGGTGAACTACCGCAGCTCCACCGGCTACGGCAAGCACTACCTCAACGCCGGCAACCGCGAGTGGGGCATCGGCGCCATGCAGCATGACATCACCGATGCGGTGCAGTACCTGATCGACGAGGGCTACGCCAACCCTGACAAGGTGGCCATTTTCGGCGGCAGCTACGGCGGCTACGCCACCCTGGCCGGCGTGACCTTCACTCCCGATCTGTACGCCTGTGGTATCCCCTACGTGGGACCGAGCAACCTGCTGACCTTGATCAACAGCTTCCCCGACTACTGGAAGCCCTTCCTCGAGGGCAGCTGGTACAAGAAGGTGGGCAACCCCGAGGTCGAGGCCGACAAGGCCGACCTGATCGCGCGGTCGCCCCTGTTCCACTGCGACCAGATCAAGGCGCCCCTGCTGGTGGTGCACGGAGCCAACGACCCCCGCGTGAAGCAGCACGAGTCCGACCAGATCGTGGTCGCTTTGCGTCAGAAAGGCAAGGATGTGGAGTACATCGTGGCCCCCGATGAGGGCCATGGATTCCGCGCCCCCAACAACCGCAAGGCCCTGGCCGTGGCCATGGAAAAATTCCTGGCCAAGCAGCTGGGTGGACGTTTCCAGGAAGACGTGCGGCCCGAGACGCAGGCGCGCCTGGACGAGATCACCGTGGATGTCTCCACGGTCAAGGTCGAGGGTGCCGACGGCGGCTGATCACCGATCCTGACCTTGCCAGGCAGAGGCGGCCTTCGGGTCGCCTCTGCTTTTTTAGCGTGCCGCGAAGATTGTTGCCGAAGAAGAAGGGCCGGGATCCATCCCGGCCCTTCTTGTCACCGTCGGGGATTGTGCATGAAGCATGCAAAACGATGACATGAGTCGCTGTTCGCGTGATCAGTGGTTGCCGCAGCGGACCACCGTGTGACGTCCGAAGTCCAGGTAACGGTTCCAGGAAATCGCGTGACGGGCAGCCCGCACGGCACGGGGATTCAGGTTCAAGAAGCGGCCGATCTGGTCCCAGCTGTATCCGTCACGCTTGAGCTCCAGGATCTCGCCGCGGGTGGCTCCGGAAATGCTGGCCAGTCGCCGCGCCATCTGCCGGTCCTGCTTGTCAATACGGACCACCACCTGGCGATGCGCCACCCGGGGAGCCAGGTGGACATAACGACGAGCCACTGGCGTGTTGCTCACCTTCACGCTGAGGTGAGGTGTTTTCACTGTGGCGCGGACGACAACCTTGGCCTGAGCCTGGGTCACGGGGGCCAGAGCAATCAACAAGGCCAGCGCCATCAGTCCGATGAAATTCCTCTGTGTGGTATTCATGATCGACCTCCTCTGCTGCCCTGTAACTGGTAACACCCCAGTAACGCAAAGGACATACCACGACCAGGCAACCCAACAAGTCATTGCCACACAATAGATTATTGACTCAAGCAGGAAATCGTCGCATCAAATCCAGGCCTCCCGGGGACTCAAAGTGTCCCCGGAAGTGGACGTCTCAGGCAGAATCGGACTTGCGGAGATACTCCAGCGAGGCGATGGCCAGGGCAGCGGCCACAGCCACATCCACCCCACCAAGAATGCCCAGCCCCAGGGCATTTTCGGCCAGAATGCGCTTCATGACCGCCATCAATATCACCATGCTCACGATGAAGGCCAGCAACTGGGGCGGATAAATCTGCCAGGGCCATAGCTTGCCGGTGACCGACCGGATGCGCCGGATGTTTTGCCGCATCCGCTTGCGCATGACGAACAGGGCCTTGCCCACCCCCAGCACGATGGCCACGGGAATCACCACCCACAAGGACCAGGTGGGCAGTCCCAGATCGAGGGCCCGGTGAAAGAGTTTGATCGAAGCGGGAACCAGGCTGATGGCACCGGCCACCAGGATGGCCTGGGCCAGGACAAGCATGAGGCGAGGTGTGAGCATGAAAAAATCCGGTCCGGTTGTGGGTGGGTGATTGGCTGGCCAAGATACGTCAATTGCCAATGAACGCCAGGATTGAGGCGACCAATTATTGAAGTGCCTGGCGCACCGCAGACAGCAGGGTCAACGAATCGAACGGCTTGGGAATCACTGCAAACCCATGATCCAGCATGAACCCACTTTGCTTCTCCACCTGCTGGTATCCCGATACGAAAACGCAGGGCAAATTCGGCCGAATTTTCAGCAACTGTTCCACAAGGGCGGGTCCGTTCATCCCGGGCATGACCACATCGCTGATCACCAGGTCCACCTGCGTACTGTTCTCGGTGAACCAGGACAGCGCCTCGCGGGGATCCTGAAAGGCCTGGACCAAAAATCCCCGGCGGACCAGGAGACTCTGGCTCAGGCTCAGCAGCATGGGTTCATCTTCCACCAGCAGAATGCGCACCTGGGTATCCAGATCCCCGAAATCCGGCAACACCTCGGAGGCCGCTGGCAGTTCCTGGTCCGTGCGCGGAAAGTAAACCTGGAAGGTGGCGCCCCGCCCCGGCTGGCTCTGAACATCCAGGAATCCCCCGTTCTGGGACACCAGTCCGAACACGGTGCTCAGCCCCAGCCCCGTGCCCTTGCCGGTGGGCTTGGTGGTATAGAAAGGCTCGAAAATGCGGGCCTGGACCTCCGGCGTCATTCCTTCCCCATCGTCCACCACCGAAATCACCAGGTAGTCACCCGGACTGGCGTCGGGCATCTGACTGGCTTCTTCCGGAGTCAAGGTGAAGTTCCGGAAATGCACGCGTATATTCCCGCTTTCGCCCACCGCGTCACGCGCATTGAGCACCAGGTTGGTCAGAATCTGGTCGAAATGCACGGGGTCGATGAGGATCCGGCACAGGCCTTTATGGCGAATCCAGTTCAGCTGGATGCTCTCGGGCACCAGACGATTCAGCATGGTCTCCAGGAGCAGGGGCTCTTCGTTGAGATCGATCACCTTGGGACGGCCTTGATCGGCCTGGGCAAAGGCCAGGAGCTGCTGCACCAGGAGGGCGGCTCGGTTCCCCGACTTTTCGATCTGCGTCAAGTAAGTGCGGACGGGACTGTCGTCCGGGAGGTCCAGCCGGGCCAGGTCCACGGTCGCCTGGACCACCGTCAAGATGTTGTTGAAATCATGGGCGATGCCCCCCGCCAGTTGCCCAGTGACCTCCAGCTTCTGGGACTCCCACAGCTGCTTTTCCAGGGAACGGCTCAGGGTGATGTCACTCACGGCGACCAGAAGGTTCATCGCCTGATCATCCTCGCCCGCCAGCCCGAGGGTTGGGCTGCCTTCGATGCGGACATCAACCGTCAGGTGGGCCTCGCGGCCACGCAAACGGGTTTCGATCATCCGGGGAGGCTCGCGCCGCATCAGAAGGGGATACCGCTGGTCGAATTCCGCCTGCTTCGTATCCACCACGAAGCTGCGCAAAGAGTAGTTCTTGACCCGCTCCACGGTCCGGCCAACCATCTGGCAAAAGACCTCGTTGGCCTGCTGAATCATGCCGATCCGGTCCAGCACCACGTAGCCCACCGGCGCGGCATGGAACAACTTTTCAAACCGTCGGCGGGAATGGTCCAGCTCCACCTGGGAGTCTCTCAGCTCCTCGTTTTGCAATTCCAGTTCAGTTTGCACTATGCGCAGCTCCTGGATCAGATCCAGGGCTTCGGAATTGTCCAGAGTCTTGTGGTCGCTGGGCTGCCTGTCCAGCATCTCCTCGGCACGGCGGCGCAGAATGTCCCATCGTCGTCGGTCGTAGGCGTTGTTGCTGCTCATCAGTCCTGTCCTCCGGTGACGGCGGGGCAGGTGCTCCCTTCCCCG
>JAZBOO010000357.1:0-10420 GCA_036351155.1 Candidatus Krumholzibacteriia bacterium
AGACAACCAGCTCACCGTGTCCAACTGTGTCTTCCGGAATAACAGCGCGATGGGGTCCGGTGGAGCCATCGCCAAGACGGACGGTACGCTGATCCTGGAGGATGTGCTCCTTGAAGAGAACGTAGCTTTATTGAGTGGCGGCGCGATTTTCACCGCCGATGTGTTCATCGACGCCAACGCCTGTCGCCTCGATGGGAACTGGGTCACCGAAGGCGAAGTGGGCGGCTGGCAGATTTCCCACCCCGTCGACGAGAGCGTGATCGTGGATGTGGAAGTGGGCAATACCCAGGGGTCGGGCATCGGCGTGGCTGAGCTCGATGCCGTGTTGACGTTCCGATCATGCCTGTTCTGGGACAACGAGTCCTCAGGGAGCGGTGGCGGTCTCCAGATTCTTGGCGATGATCCGGCCGACGCGCTGGTGGAAGACTGTGAGTTTCACGGGAACATTTCCGGCAGTTGGGGCGGCGGCTTGAGGTCCGATTGCCAGACCGCCGTGTTCAATTGCCTTTTTCTGTTTAACCAGGCCGAAGATGGTGGCGGCCTCTTCTCAGCGGACGGTCACCTGGTCAACAATGTGTTCACGGACAATATTGCGACCGGAGGGAATCCGTCACGTGGGGGTGGTGCGTATCTTAATGATGGGATGGTCTTCGACAACCGCTTTGAACGAAACACTGCGGACAATGGTGGGGGTCTCTATGTCAGGGATCTCATTGTTCCGCTGACCGGGGGAATTTTTCTGGATAACACGGCCACAGAGGGAGGCGGGGGTCTGTATGTGGGAACCGGTGAGGTCGATACTTCCACTTTTGTCAGGAATCACGCAAACCGGGGCGGTGGCCTTTACCACGAGGACCACTACGTGTGGCACAGTGTCTTCTGGGACAACTCGGTCGATGGAAACGGTGCCGCCGTACTCACGCCCACGCAGTCGTATCTGATCCAGTGCACCATCGTGGGCAACACGGTCATCAGTGAGGAACCCAGAGGAGCGCAGGTTGTCGCCTGGAGGGAATGGGATGAACCGGTGCCCGCCCTAATGCCCGCTCTGCATAGATGCATCGCGGCGTTCGGCCACAATTGCGGAGTCCTGGATATGATCCATGAGGATTTTCCCTGGCCCCAGAAAGACATGCCCGAGGAACCATCGCGACTGGCCTACTGTTCCCTCATTTATGGAAACGATATCGGTTACTGGTCCGATAACGACCCTTCGGATCTCGATTGCATAGCCTCGGATCCCTTGTTCTGTGACCTCGAGGCGGGAGACCTGACACTCCACAGCAACTCGCCGGCTTTGCCTGAAAATAATGATTGCGGCGACCTCATGGGTTTCTTTGGTGTGGGCTGCACCGTGGCCTCGGGAGTGGAGGACAGCCTTCCCTCGGCGGTCACCGCCTTGCTGGGCAACCATCCCAATCCCTTCAACCCCTCCACCACGGTGGAGTTCGCCCTGGCTCGCGATGGGCAGGTGGTTCTGGAGGTCGTGGACCTGAAGGGGCGGCGCGTGGCCAGACTGGTGAGTGAGCACCGGTCGGCAGGACAACACACTGTGCGTTGGGATGGTCGGGATGATGCGGGCCGGGAGGTGCCCAGCGGCATCTATCTGGCTCGGCTGGTTGCAGCGGGCTCCGTGAGCGCACACCGGCTGGCCCTCATCCGCTAGTGGCCCGTCCCGGGCTGTTGGGGCAGGAAAAGAAAAAGGCTCCCTTTGCCGGGAGCCTTTTTCAGGTTGGGCAGTCCGCTCAGAATTCCTGATCCGCCAAAGGCTTGATCTTCAAACCCTTGCTGGAAAACACGATACGCGGCAGCATGCTGTCCTTGTCGCTGAGCATGGTGGCGAAATCCAGGGTCCAGGTGCAGGTGCGTCCCTTGGTCTCGGTGGCGTCGGTTTCCAGGACTTTTCCAGGCACCTTGACCACATGGACGAACTTCAATTCCGCCATGTCGCCCTTGATGACATCCATCATCTCCAGATACTTTTCCATGGTTTCTTCGCTGGGATTGGTCAGTTCCTCTTCCACCGGTTGGTCGGCTTCCAGGGCGGAGAAATCGTAGCGGGCTTCCTTGAAAATCAGCTGCCCTTCTTCTCCGGCGAAAACACCAAAGCCGTCGCCCGTTTCATCCATCACGTACCCCAGAACCCATGAGTAATCTTCAAGGGTCTTGAACTCCATCTTGAAGGAAATGGTTTTGCTGCCGTCACGCACTTCGGACTTGAAGTTCTTGATCTTGACGTGGGCCTTGCTGGCCACGGCCTTCAGTTCATCCTCGTCGAGGTTCGCCATGTGGGTGATATCGGTTTCCGGCATATCGCTGATGCCCTCGTAGCGGGCCATGATTTCGGTGACCTTCGGGCTGATGGTCAGTTCCATTTCCGCGGTTCCGGATCCATCTTTTTTGAGCTCGGTTTCCATCTGGATCTCGATGCAGCCGGTAGAAAGCAGGGTCAGACTCAGGAGGGTCAGAATCAGATAGAACTTTCGGAACATGGGGATGCCTCGCACAGGTTGAAGAATATTTCTGTGAGCGGCAAAGATAGTGTCTGAGAATGATTTGGGTATTTTTGACTTAACTGAATCAACTAGCGTTTCAGGTGGACTTCCGGATCAAGGGACACCACCCCCACCGTCCCGAATTGCTTCTGGAGGAAGGCCACGACTCCGTCCTTGGTTCCTTCCGCCACGGCGATCATCTCGGCCAGCTGGGCCGGATCGGCGACAGGATCATCGGTCAGGGCCACCAGCCACCGGGTGGCGGTGCCAGGTTCTCCTGCCGGCCAGGTCAGACCGCTGCCCGGCGGAGGCAACACCGCGGGCAGGTTGGCGTCCAGATGCCAGCCCGGTACCTGAGTGGTGGGGCACAGCAACCGGGCGCCCTTCTCATCCAGACGGACCACCACGGGCCAGCCGGCACGCGCAGGCGTGAAGCGCAGGGCCGCCGGGTCTTCCGGCGCCAGATTCCCGACGCCACCAGAATCCGCAGAATCTCCCTCACCGCGCACCACCACGGCGGGGCCGAGGCGTAGATCGGTAAACAGGTGAGCCGCGTCCGGTCCTCCACCGTTCCAGGGCCCCAGCAGCACCAGCGCCAAAACCGCTGCCAGCGCGAAAAACCCTCCGAAGGCGGGCAAAATCTTGCGAGGATTCTTCTGGCTGGACCGGGCGTGCACACGCCGCAGCAGAGCTTGCTTGCTGTGGGCTGCGGCCGCGGGCACGGTGGGCGACAGGTCGGCAAAAGGGTCATTGTCCAGGGGCGGCAGTCCCTCCACGCCTGCCGCCCGAGATTCCGTTTCCTGAACCCGAGTCAGCAGATCACGACATGCCTCACAGGCAGCCAGGTGGAGCTCGAGGCTGCGCCGCGCTTCGGCATCGAGTTCCTCGTAGGCAAGTATGGTGGACAGTGCTGGATGCTCGCGGCGGCTCATGGCCCCTCCTTGGTATGAAGGAAACACGGACCGAAGATGGGCGAAAGTTGCAGCCGGGTCACGATTCTTCCTCCGGAAGGTTCCAGCCAAAGCGCTGGACCAGACATTGCCGCAGGCCTACACGTCCCCGGCGGATCCAGGCGCGCACGGTATTCAGCGGCGCCTCCAGGGCCTCGGCGATTTCCTCGTAGGAAGTGTCGTCACTCATGCGCAGGCGCAGGGCCCGCGCGTGGTCGGGATTGGACAGGGCCTCCAGGCAGCGCTCGACGGCGAAGGCGGCCTCGTGGTCCTCGGTCAGGCGGGCGGTGTCATCGGTGCCCGGACTCTCGGGCAGGTCCTCGGCAGGTGTGGGCCTCTCGCGGGTTTCCCTGACCCGATGGCGGCGCCCCTCTTCCAGAACCAAGAACCAGGCCCGCTTGCGGAACCAGGCCCAGAAGCTGCCCGGTCGGCGGTAGACAAAGCATCCGCCCTTCAGATCGTCCAGCAGGCGCAGGATCACGTCGTGGGTCCAGTCTTGCCGCAAATGGTGATCTTGGGTGCGCCGGCAGGCAAAGGCGTACACCGCGTCATGAGACAGCATGACGAAGGCTTCGCGTGCGTCGGTATCACCCTGGATCAGCCCCTGGGCGAGGCGTGCTTCGGGCCAGGGGGTGTCCGCAGATTCCAGTGCATTGATTGAGACTGAAGTCTTGGCGTATTGATGACGATCATTCATGATGGAGATTGAAAGACACCGTCTGGACCCTGTCAAGATTTCGCGTCAAAAACTCGCACTATCACTCTGCTGGAGGCAGAATGGCAACCTCATGCAACCTGGCCTCAAGGGCCGCCCGCATCACCTTTTCTCTTCTCATCCTCATGGCTCTGGGGCACGGGGCCGCGCAGGCGGCACCCGACCGGCTGGCTGTGGCCGACTCGCTGTGGCAAGCCGAGGCCCGGCCGGCAGCCTTTGCCCAGCTGGACAGTCTGGTGGTCGACGCTCAGGCGGAGGCCGACACCGTCCTGTTGATCACAGGACTCACCCGTCGGGGCATGTGTCTCAAGCAGGATGATCGGCCGGGTGAGGCCGAGACCGATCTGCGGACGGCCCTTGATCTGGTGGCCGCCCTGGGGGACTCTGCGCGGGCTTGTGCCCCTCGACGCTGGCTGGGTGTGGCGCTCACGGCCCAGGGCCGCAACGAGGAGGCTGCTGCCGAGTATCAACGCCTGGCCGGCCTGGCCATGGCCGTGGGCGACACGGAACACGCCGCCTGGGCGGCGGTGGGACTGGGCTGGGACGCGGACCTGCGACGCGATCACAACGGTGCCCGCCAGAGCTATGGGCAGGCGGCTTCCCTGTTTGCCTCGATTGACGACGCCGAGGGCGAGCTGTGGGCCCAGCTGGGCGAGGC
Source organism: Candidatus Krumholzibacteriia bacterium (assembly GCA_036351155.1). Classification (GTDB taxonomy): domain Bacteria; phylum Krumholzibacteriota; class Krumholzibacteriia; order LZORAL124-64-63; family LZORAL124-64-63; genus LZORAL124-64-63. The sequence continues at coordinate 4,819 of JAZBOO010000357.1, forward strand.
CAACGCCTGGTTCCATCTGGGTCAGTACGAAACCGCCAGCCGGGGATGGGACCGGGTGGCCCGCCTGGCGCGCACCACCGGTCTGGCCCGGCACGAGGCCATCACCCGCAACAATATTGCGGGCCTGCAGTTTGCATTGGGCCGCCCCGACATTTCCCGGCTCCACTACGAGCGCGCCGTGGCCATCTGGGATTCGCTGGGGCAGCAGTGGGAGCGGGTGCCGCCGGTCCTGAACCTGGGCAGCTGTCTGGCCTTGCTGGGGCAGGTGGACCAGGCGCGGGATCTCTTCCATCGTGAGATCGCCGCTTGCCGTACGGCGGGATTTGTCGACTACGAGGCGCGTGCCATGCGCAAGCTGGCCGATCTGGAACGGGACCAGGGCGAGCTGGAGGCGGCCGCAACACATTACCGCCAGGTTCTGGACCTGGGGGACGATCGGCCGGTGCTCGAGCGCGTGGATACCCTGCTGGGCCTGGCCTCGCTGGAGGTCACCGCCGGGGATCATGTCGCGGCTCTTGCCTGGCTGGCGCAGGCCGATGCTCTGCTCATCGACGATCACACCTCCCAGGCGCGTGTGCGGGTGGATCTGGCGCGTTCGCGCAGCCTGGCGGCGGGGAGCCGCTGGGCCGAGGCCGGCCAGCTCCTCGACCAGGTGGACACCTTGCTGGGCGAGGCCCGGGCACGCTTCGGTCTGGAGCTGGAACTGCTGCGGGCCGATCTGCACGAAGGACAGGGCGAGGCGGTGAAGGGCCGGTCGGCCCTGGAGCGAGCGGCCGAGATATGGGACCAGGAACGGGGTCTTCCGCTGGATCCCGACTGGCGTGCCGAGCGAGGGGCGGCGGGCCGCGAAGTTTTTGTCCGGCTGGCGCGCTACCTCGCACGCGACGAGGGATGCGCCGCGGCCTTTGACCGCCTTCAGCGGGCGAAGGCGCGCACCTTGCAAGAGCAGGTGCGGGGACCGGGCCTGACAGAGGGCTCCCTGGCAGGTAGCGAGCCCGTGAAGGTGGCCGAGCTGCAAAGTGGCGTGCTGGTGACGGGTGACGTGCTGCTCGACGCTCATCTCTCCCTGCGCGGGGGCGTGCTGTTTGCCGTCACGGCCGATACTTGCCGGATGGTGGATCTGCCGGCGGATCGAGACCTGGCGCATCGGCTGCGCATCTGGCGGCAGCTCCTGGCCGATCCCCAGGCGGCCATGTCAGTGATCGCCGACAGTGCGGCCACATTGCAGGCGGATCTTCTGGGACCGGTGGCGCCGCTGGTTTCCTCCGCCACGCGCGTGTTTTTCTCACCCGATGGAGAGTTGAATCTGGTGCCCCTGGCCGAGGTGGGCCCCTACGGAGACCGTCCCTGGCTGATGGTGCCGTCGGCCAGCTTCTGGCGTGATTTGCAGGGGATGGATCGAGACGCCACCCCGGCATCCTCGACCCTTCAGGTGATGTTGCCCGCCGAAAACTCGTCCCGCGCCCTTTCGGGTTCGTCCTGGCAGGCGGAGCACCTGAGCAGCACCTATGCGAACGTGGCTGTGCAATCGGGGGCCATCGAAGGGACAGTGCTGGCCGACCTGGACGCGGGTGTGCTGCACGTGGGCGCCCATGTGCGGGCCGACCCCGACAACGCCTGGCAGTCGGCCATCCTGCTGGACGATGGCCCCGAGGGTGAACTGAGAGCGGCCACGGTGGCGGCCTCGTCTGTGAACACGCCGCTGGTGGTGCTGGCCAGCTGCAGTTCGGGCGCGGGCCGGGTGCTGGCTGGCGAAGGGGTGCAGGGTCTGGGTCACGCCTTCCTGGTGGCCGGAGCGCGGACGGTGGTGGCCACGCTCTGGCCTGTCGACGACGATCAGACCGCTCTGTTCATGTCCCGGTTCTATGCTCACCTGGCCGCGGGGGAAGCGGTGGGCCAGGCGGTGGCGGCGACCCGAGGGGAGCTGAGGGCCGACCCGCGCACCACCCACCCCTTTGCCTGGGCCGGCTATGTTGTGCTGGGCGATGGGGAGCTGCGGGTTCCGCTGCGCCAGGCCGAAGTGAAGGGGCGATGGGGACAGTCTGCCTGGCTGGCTGTCCCCATCGCTCTGGTCATCCTGTTCGGCATCGGGATGCCCCGGTGGCGCCGCCGGAAGATGGACTAGTCCTCCGGGGTGTAGACCTTGATGGACATGGCGCCGCCGGCCTCGGCGTCACGGTAGCCCAGGAAGATCCGGCCATCGTCGGCAGCTTCCAGCTGGGGAAACTGCGATCCCACGGCCCCGGCGGCCGGAACATTGGCGAGGGGAGCCCACGTGTCCCCTGGCCGGGCCAGTACACGGATCCCGGCGGGGGATTCCAGGGACACGTAGGCAATCACCGGCACATCGTCCACCAGAACGATGTCCATGGTTTCCAGGGTGCTCGAGACGCCCACCGAGTTGTCCAGTGCGGCCGTGTCGACCACGATCCAATCATCCCCATCGAAATAACGGACATGCACGTCCCCACCCTGGCGGTAGACCACCCACGGTTGTCCCTGAGAGTCGGCAGCCATGGCGAAGGAGTTGACCGAGTTGTAGGGGTGCATGGGGCTGGCCCCCACCGCCGCCCAGCCCCCACCGGCGGTGTACTGCACCACGTGGCCGTATTGCATGTTGTTGGCGTACATCATGGTGAACTGCCCGTCGATGACCATGGTGGCCAGGTTGTTGTCCGTGGTGGTCTGCAGGTCGGGATATTCCTGCCACAGGGCGCCATCCCAGTGACGGACGCCCAGCTGGGATGAGTCCTCCGGACGGTAGCGGAACGCCAGCACCGGATGCCCGTCCTGGTCAAATGTCAATTCGGGCTGGTAGGTGGTGTGGTCGCTGGTCATCTGTTCCGGGGTGGTCCAGGTATCGGCGTCGTGACGGTAAACCAGGCAGTTGTCATTGTTGCTGGTGACGGCCATCCAGATCTGGCCCGAAGGGTCGCAGGACATGTCGAAAATATTGCGCACGCTCTGCATCAGAACGGTGCTGCCCCCCAGGGCTTCGAATGCGCCTCCGTTCCAGCGTGCCACCTGGTGGGTGGGCTGGTTCACCGGGGGGTCGGCCAGGGAAAAGGCTCCCGCGGGATAGCCCCCGGGCTGGAGGGCCATCTGACAGTAGGCCACTTCCGCGCCGGCCGAGACCGCGCCAGCTGATCCGCCCAGGTAGGCCCAGTCGCCCAGCAGAGGATTCCATCCTTCGGGGTCGGGCTCTTCCTCTTCCCACCGGGCGTACAGCTGCACATCGGCACCGCCCATGAGGAAGGTGGATCCCGACGCATGAGAGGTTCCGCTGCCGCTGGCGGCGGTGTTCCAGCCATCAAACACATGGCCGGTGAGGGTCAGGTTCCCGGGTTCCGCCACGGTCACCTGGTCACCGGTTTCGTATTCCGTGATGTCGGTGGGTACCTGACCGGCGTCGGCGCCGTTGCCGTCGTAGCGCACGCGGTAGGTGACAGGGTCATTGTTCTGGCCCGGGGGCGAAGTGGGCGAAGAATCGTCGCCGGAGCAGGCGGCCAGTGTGGAAATGATCAGCAAGATCAGGATCAAGGTGGTGATCTTCACGGAATGCTCGAGGAAGCTCTTCATGTTTTGCTCCAGGCTTTGCCGGTGGCTGGTTGGGAGAATCTTCACCGGGTAAACACGGAGCGGGGGGCGGAGAGAGTTGCACTATTCTGGAGTTTTTTTGAGCTCATGCCTCAGCAATACCCGGGCGGTGTGCAAGCGGGAGCGCACCGTGGAAACTGGCAAGCCGGTGACCATGGCCATTTCCGCATAGGAGAACTCGAGGAAGTGCCGCAGGATCAACAGCACCCGGTACTTGTAGGCCAGGGCGGCCAGTCCCAGGCGAACCAGAGCGGCGCTTTCCTGGGCCTCGAGCTGGGCGTCGGGCGCCGGATCGGGGCACCTGATGTCCTGATCCGCCAAGGGCCTGGTGAACCTGTTGCGGTGGATCTGATTCAGCGCCCGGTTGAGGGCAATCCGGTACAACCAGCTGAAGAAGCGGTGGTTGGGATTGAACTGGTGGATATTCTCGTAGGTGGCAATGAACGCATCCTGGGTGACGTCGGCGGCGGCATCGGCGTCACCAAGGAACTGGAAGACGGAACGTTTCAGAGAGGGTTCGTATTCCCGGACAAGCTGGGCAAATGCTCCCGGGCATCCCTCCTGGACCTGGTGGACCAGGTCCTGATCCCAAGTGGTCACGACCCACCAACCTTCGCCTCCCCCAGGCAGAAAAACAGGTTAAACAAGGGAGCCGGGACCCGCCATTTGCCCGATGGGCGCGTCCCGGCCCGTGCTTTCGAAACCTCCTCAACGCACCAGGGTTATCCGGTTGGTGGACACCGTTTGCCCGGCCTTCACCCGGAACAGGTAGGTACCCGAGGCCACCTGACGGCCTTGCTCGTCGGTGCCCTGCCAGCGCAGGTTGACCGGTCCGGCGGCCATGAACTCACCCTGGGCCAGACGCTTGACCAGGCGACCGGAGATGTCGAACACTTCCACATCCACGGCAGCCGCCGACTTCAGTTCGAAGTTGATGCTGGTCATGGGGTTGGCCGGGTTGGGTACTCCGGTGAGTCCACCCAGGAGTCCGGCCTCAGGATCGGTGAAGTGGGGGTCGATGCCGTCGCCATCGTGGTTGTTCACGAACGCCTTCACCAGCTGGTAAACCGGGCTGTCCTGCAATGAGCACGAGACGATGCCGCAGTGCTGGTTGTACCAGAAATTGCAGTTCTCCACCCGGCCATCGGGATAGATCTCCGACAGGAAAACGCGGAAGCACTCGAACGCCCCGGCCGGGCAGGTGATCCGCGCCTCTTCCAGAACGGCGAACACGAAGTGGATCTGGGTGTCCACGTCCCCCGGGTTGGCCGGGACAGGCCGGCTTTCCTTCCAGGTCTGGCCCACGGTCAGGGGGGCATCGACCCAGAGAATGGGATCCTCGTAAAGCTGTTCGGGCAGTTTTCCGTGGTAGAAGACATCGCCCGCACTGTTGCGACTGAAGATGCGATCCTCGGCCGAGAGGACCTGTTGCCCCTGCAGGATTTCCCGGTGCATCTTGACCAGGCCATTCTGGTACGGGGAAATCACGGTGTGCATGCGCTGGGGGGCGGTGTCGCTCCAGCTCACGGTGTTGAACCATTTCTCGGTGTGCACGGTCAGGTTGACGTAGCTGGAGGCCTGGGCAGCGCTTGCGGAAAGCAGAAGAATGCCCAGGATGCAGCACGACAGGATAATGCTCACGGTTTTCATAATGTTCCCTCCTGAAAAGGCCATGACATTCCGGCGCGTCCAGTGCCGGGGAACAGCTTTCCAAGAAGAGAATCAAACAATGTGAGCCGCGTCTGGGCATCGCCGCTTGAACACCCAGTACAATCGAGGGGGCAGATCGTTCGGATATTTCTGCAGGTCAGGAGATGATCCTGGTCACGGCTCCCCCTCGAGGGAACATGGCCTGCCGCTTCACCCACAGCATGAGCCCGGCCATGCCCAGCAGGAGGTAGGTGTCGTAGGGCTGGGCATCGGGCCAGATGGGGTTCATCATCTGGAAGTGGTAGACCACGGCGATGAGAAGGCTGCCACGCGCTGCATTGAAGAGGGGTGTAAG
>JAZBOO010000358.1:0-7572 GCA_036351155.1 Candidatus Krumholzibacteriia bacterium
CGGACCTGCACCCGGAAGGCCACTTGCCGCGCTGCACCATCAGGCAGATCGCCGGTCCAGCTGAATCCCGCCCCGTTGTGACTGAAGGCCCCACCACCTGAATTGATCACCCCATCGAAATCCACGTGGTCGCCATACAGGCCGGAGAAGGTGACGCCCGACTGGTCACCTCCGGTGTTGAGCAGGTCGAAGGTGTACACCAGGGTGTCACCCGATCCCAGAGGCACCACCGAGGGCGTGGCCGTGATGGTCAATGTGGCCACGCCGGAAGGCTGATCCACCGGAACATTCAACGGATTGCCAAAGACCGCCGCAACGCCCGTGGCGGTGACCCGATAGTTCGACAGAAAAAGCTGGAGAACGCCACAGCCAACCGAGACCGAAAAGGTGGTCGTGACCGTGGCTCCCGGATCCAGGGTGCCCAGATTCCAGGTCACCTGCTGGAAGGTCGGGTCGAAGTCTCCCCCGGCAGATGCGGAATGGAAGGTCGTGCCCGCCGGGAGGGACACACTCAGAACGGTCTGGGTGGCGGGAGCCGTGCCGTTGTTGGCCACCTGAAAACTGTAGCCCACGCTGGCCCCCACACTGGCCTGGCTGGGCCCGGTCCCGGTCAACGTCAACTGGGCGATGGCAGGAGGCGGACAGTTCACCGAGGCACAATCGCTGCCGGCTCCCTGCCAGGTTCCGCCAGCATCCTCACAGGCCGTCTCGGTCATGCCCGGCAAGCAGTTGCCCTCCAGGCAGCAGGCGCCCACCGGCGGAGGCACCACGCCGGAGCAATCATCCAGCGGCACGTTGCCGATGATCGTCCCGCCGCGCACGACTTCCGCCGTGAACCCCGCACCTGCATTGCCGGCCAGATAGGCCGACGCCAGAGGCGAGGGCAGATCATCGAAGGGCGAACCGGTCTGGTTGAGGAAAGTGCCCAGATCATCGTCACAGAGTTCGACCAGCCGGTAAGTGCTCTGGCCGGCAAAGGTCCCGTCATGCTGAATGAAGGCCGCGATGCCATTGGGCGCAAAAGTCACCGGCCACTGGACGCTGGCCGGAATGTCGTTGCTGAAGCTGGCTATTCCCGATTCCAGGTTCAACCAGTAGATGCGCTGAGTCTGGGCAATGCCGCTGTTCTCGACGGCAAAGTAGATCGCCGGCAGACCGGGCACGTCGTAGTCGAAGTAACCCTGGAAGGCGATGCCATTGGCCAGCGCCAGTCCCCCGGCAATGTATTCCAGCGGCGATCCGTCGGCCTGGGGCACCCGGTACAGGTACATGCGCGTCCCGAAACCGGTGGACGATGTGCCGGTGACCGACAGGAAGCGCCGCGTGGGCGACAGATTATAGTTGCGGAAGGGGCTCAGCCCCTGGTCCGCCTCGGGCGGCACCGGGTGGGTGTGATCGGCCCCGGAAATGCCCGGCTGACCATCGAATTCCACCCGCAGGTTGCCCAGCCCATCGGGGAAAACCCCGAAACCAAAGTCATCGGAGTACCAGCTCTGTTGCCCCACGAAGGCCTGGCCGGTCTGGGCTTGCCCCGGAGAGGCCAGACCCATCAGGGTCAACAGAATCAGGCCGAGGGCCAGATACAGGGCATGATGATGTCGCATGAGTTGTGCTCCTTGTTGCCGGTCAGGTCAGGGTGCAAAAGGCTTTTCCATTTCTCTTGGCCCTAAAAGCGGCAAAATCCCACCAATCAGCTCATTTTTTTTCTCTCATATTGTTCGGCCGGAAAATCCGGCTATCATGGGCGTCATGAATCATCCGGAAGAACTGACCCTCCTGCTGCGCCAGGCCACCGACGGCAACGCCGAGGCCCGTGAGCGCCTGATGCCCCTGGTCTACGATCAGCTGCGAGCCGTGGCTCATCGCCAGCTGCGCAGCGAGCGCCCCGAGCACACCCTCAGCCCCACCGCTCTGGTGCATGAGGCCTATCTGAAGCTGGACCGCCTGGACCGGCTCAGCTGGCAGAACCGCGCCCAGTTTTTTGCCATCGCCGCCAACCTGATGCGCCGGGTGCTGGTTGATCACGCTCTGGCCCGCAAGGCCACCAAGCGAGGTGGCGGCATGGTTCCGGTGCCCCTGGACGAAAGCCTTCACGTTCCGGATCTGACGTTGCACCAGGTCCTGGTGCTGGACGACATCCTGGACACCCTGGAGGCTCTGGAACCCCGGCACTCCCGGATCGTGGAGCTGCGTTTCTTCGCGGGCTTGACCATCGAAGAAACGGCCGAGGTCCTGGAGGTCTCCCCCGCCACCGTCAAGCGGGACTGGGTATTGCTGAGGGCCTGGCTGCAACGGGAACTGGGAGGTTGACCATGGATCGTGCGCGCTGGACGCGGATCCAGGAACTTTTTCACGCGGCCCGTGAACTCCCGCCCGCCGCACAGGCCGCTTTCCTGAACGAGGCCTGCGGCCAGGACCGGGAACTGCAAACCGAACTGTCCACCCTGCTTGATGCCGACCACCGCGGCGAAGAGGTGGACAGTCTGGCCGACAACTGGCTGTCGCCCCTGGCCGATGGGCCCGAAATGCCCTCGCTGATCGGGCAAAAAGTGGGCCCCTTCCAGGTGATCCGGCATCTTGGCCAGGGCGGGATGGCCACCGTCTACCTGGCCGAACGTGCCGACGGAGAGTTCGAACAGCAGGTGGCCCTGAAGGTTCTCAGACGTGACCACCAGGATCTGGTCCGGCGGTTCCATCACGAACGCCGCATTCTGGCCAGCCTGGTCCATCCGCACATCGCCCGTTTGCTCGACGGCGGAACCCTGGACGATGGATCGCCCTACCTGGTGATGGAATACGTGGACGGCGAGGCCATCGACATCTGGGCGGACCAGCACCAAGGACGGGTGGATCTCGTGGTCGACCTTTTCCTGCAGATCTGCACGGCCGTGGAATTCGCCCACCGCAACTTGATCATCCACCGGGATCTTAAGCCCGGCAACATCCTGGTGGACCAGGAAGGCCGCGTCCACCTGCTGGACTTCGGCATTGCCAAGCTTCTGGCGGATGATGCACCTGAAATCACTCGCCCCTTTGCCGTGGTGTTGACGCCCGAGTACGCCAGCCCCGAGCAGATGCAAGGGGGGAACATCACCACCGCCACCGATGTGTACACCCTTGGCCTGGTCCTGTACCGACTTCTGAGCGGCAAATCCGCCCAGCCCACCTCGGGAGACACCGACCAGGAACTGCGGCGTCGGGTGTGCGAAGTCGATCCACTTCCGGCCAGCCAGATTTGTGGCGAGCCGTCCCTGGCCAGAAGACTGCAGGGAGATCTGGACACCATCGTGGCGCGCGCCCTGGCCAAGGACCCCGGGCGTCGGTACGGGACGGTGGCCGAACTGGCCGCTGACCTGCGTCGCTGGCGTGAAGGACGACCCGTTCTCGCCCGCCCCGACAGCTGGACTTACCGGGCCGGGAAGTTCTTCCGGCGCAACCGGATAGCGGTGGCCGCGGCCCTGGTCACGGTGATAGCCTTGATGGGCGGTCTGGGAAGCACCCTGTGGCAAGCCCGCGAGGCGGAGAAGGAGCGCGACCTGGCCCGGCAAGCGGCCACCCGCAGCGACCTGGTCACCCGCTTCATGGTCCAGCTTTTCGAGGCCGCCGACCCACAGCTGGCCGAGGGAGACACGCTGACCGCACGTCAGGTCCTGGATCGGGGCCACCGGCGCATCCAGGACGACCTGCGCAACCAGCCCCTGGTGCGGGCCGCCTTGCTCCAGGCCATGGGCGAGGCCTACCTGAACCTCGGTCTTCACCCCCAGGCCGACTCCCTGCTGCACGAATCCCATGCTCTGGTGTCAGGAATCGGAGCGGTCGACTCCTTGAAGCTGGCGGCCACCCTGGAAAGCCTGGGGCGGTTGAGCGAGGCCCAGGGTGACTGGCAACAGGCCGCCGAGCACTTCGCCCGCGTGCTGGGTATGCGTCAGAGGCTCCAGCCTCGGGAGTTCGGATTGGCTGCCATCACCTGGAACAACCTGGGGTCGGCCATGCTGGCCGGGGGACAGCCCGACTCCGCACTCACCTGCTTCGAAGCCGCACTGGCGGGGCATGAAGCCTCGAGTTCAGCCTCGGCCGGTGAGCTGTCCCTGGTCATGACCAACCTGGCCTCCTTGTACAGTCGTCAGGGCCAGGGCGATCAGGCCATCGGCCTGTTTGTGCGAGCAGACAGCCTGATGCGCGGAGGGGGCCGGTCCAGAGCCAACCACCCTCAGAGGGCCAACATGCTGAGCAACTGGGGTGTCGCGCTGTATCGACTGGGAGACCTCGAGGGAGCGGGGTCCCGGATCACCGAAGCCCTGGCCCTCTGGCGCCGGGTGCTGGGCGAGAACCATCCTCAGGTGGGGCGCGGCGAAAACAATCTGGCCGCCATCCTGGAAAAACAAGGGAAGGATGAAGAGGCCGAACCTCATTACCGCGAGTCTCTGCGCATCAAGCGGATGTCTCTGGGAGCACGCCATCCCTCGGTGGCCAGTACCCTGAACAATCTGGCCCTGCTGGTGCAGCGGCGAGGCGACTTCGATGAGTCCGAAATTCTGCTGACAGAATCGCTGGCCATTCGTGAGGAGAGCCTGCCCGCAGATCATCCCCAGATTGCGCGGGGCTGGTACAACCTGGCGCGGCTCTACCATGACACGGACCGCCCCACCTTGGCCGAGCCCCTGTACCGGCAGGCCCTGGAACTACGACAGCGAGTGCTCGGACCTGAAAATCGAGAAACCCTGGATGCGGCCCAATCCCTGGCCGGGTTGTTGCGTGACCTGGGTCGCATTCCCGAGGCCCGGGAAATCGAGGAACAATACGGGTTGGAAGTTCTGGAAAGCTGAAGTGCCCCCAACCACAGGGCCAGGGGCACAGTGGAGTGCATTCCGCGACACCTGTCTTGAAACCCTGTAATCATTCATGCTAGGATACAGCCTGTCCGGCTCGGGAGGGGGATTCCCGCCGGATGGGCTCTCCCTCGCTATTCCCTGCTTTTTTTCAGGAGGTTGTCCGAGAATGACCACAAGAGTAATGCTTGCCGCCGTCTTGCTGCTGTTCAGCGCGGGCACGGCCTCGGCCATCAACTATCTGCCGCTAGCCGAAGGCACCATCAGCCAGCTGTCCGGTGTCGACAATCCCGCCAATTCGCTCACCATCAGCGTCCTGGAGAATGTTGGCTCCCATGCCATCTTGTTCGTCGATGAGAACGGCGGGAGTGACTGGGACACCTGGCTGCGCATGTCGCAGGATCCTGACGGGACCACCTACCTCCTGGCGCAGTCCTTCGACGGCGGCGCCACGTGGAACGAGACGGATGATCCCGTGACCTGGATCCAGACCCCGCTGGCGGTGGGAAACACCTGGAGCCAGTCCACCATGCTGGGTTCGAGTACCTACGAGATCACCAGCGAGGTCCTCTCCTACGGCCAGGTCACGGTTGCCGCAGGTGATTTCATGGTCTGGTGCATCCAGCACGTGGGCGTCATCGCAGACGTTCAGACTTACACCTACATCGAATGGTATGCCGAGAACATCGGAATCGTGAAGCTGGACTGGACCGGCTTCACCCATGGGGACATGTACGAGCTGACGGGAGCTCACATCGTGGCCACCGAGCTCAGCACCCTGGACAGCATCAAGGCCCTGTACCGTTGATACGTCCGGTTTTATCAGCTGTTCTTGCCGGAATCGGTTCATCCCGGCGACTGTCTCTCAATCATCGGGCGATCAGTGTGCACAAAAAAACCTGCGGCTACCGAGAGGGCGGCCGCAGGTTCTTTTCTTCAGATTTCTAGGGCACCGTGATGTAGGTGTTCCCGTTGCCGCTCGAATTCACCAGGATATCGGCGGCGGTCCAGCCACCCCGCAGATCCAGGGCTGCCGCAGCACCCACATTGCTGCAATCACCGCCCGCAGCGCGGTATTCCGCTCCCCCCAGAACAAACACGAACTCTGTTTGCTGGCCACTCAGAAGAAGCCCATCGTGAGGCCCGGCATGGGCCGAGAGCAGAAAGGAGAAGATCCCATCACCTGCCGTCTGGTCGCCATCGGTTCCATCGTCCACGAGGCTGACTTCGCCCCACCCCCACGCGCTGCCCTTGACCTTGGCGTTGGCCGAGTAGTCCACCCCCTGGAAAACCGGGTCCAGGTTGGCTCCGTTAGCTGACAGGTCCAGGGTCAGAAGCATGTCGATATCACCGTTGGCCGGCAGAGTCAGGCCCGGAGCGGCAATGGGACCCTGGACACCGGCAGGAATGGTGACCGTCCCATTGCTGCCGATCCAGATCCACTGACCGTCCGAACCATCCACCGAGCCGCGGATTGCCCCGTATTCCAGGGTCGTCTGCGCTTCATTGCCCACCAGAACGGACACGCTCCAGATATGATCGTCGGCGACGGCGCCCTCGGGTTCGTGGCCACCGGTGGACAGCGGACCGTCATCGTAAAGCAACGGGAAGGGGCCGGGCCACGCACCGTTGGGGGTGAGGATCCGGGTGTCGGAATCGTAGCTGAACGAGCCCTTCCAGGCCAGACCATCGCCGGCGGTGTAAGTCTGGTTGGCCGTATCGTCGATGGCGAAGGTCACGATGGCGGTTTCCAGGGGAGGATCGACCGCCTCGACCACCAGGCCGACCGCGGCGATGGGCCCCTCGGCTTCGGCGGGCACGGTCACCGTCCCGTTGGGGCCTTCCCAGATCCAGGTGCCGTCGGCACCGTCCACCGATCCTTCGATGGCGCCGTACTCGAATGTGGTCTCCTCGGTGTTGTCCACCAGGACCGAAGCGCTCCAGATGTGGTCACCTGCCACAGCACCCTCGGGTTCGTGGCCGCCGCCGGACAGGGGACCGTCGTCAAACAGCATCACATAGGGTCCCGTCCAGGCCGCATCGTAAGTCAATTCCCGCGTGGCCGGGTCGTAGATGAACGAGCCCTTCCAGGCAAGCCCATCATCGGCCATGTAGATTTCGTCGGCGGTGTCGTCGATGGCGAAGGTCACGATGGCCTGGGTAGGCGTTTCGTCACCGGGTCCGGTGGGTGTGTCATCGTCGTCGCTGCATCCGGTGAAGATGGCGATCAGAAGGATCAGCAGCAGCCATCTGAAGGAAACCAGGTTGTGCATCATCGTTGCCTCCGTGGATCGCGGCCCAGGGCCAAGATTGAAGTCCGTTTCGGGGATCGATATCGGAAGGAATCCTACCTCAGGTTTTTTTTTGGAGCAACATCAGGATGGGGCCCCACACCCCCTCGTGTGGAAATTGAAGGCGTGATGTCATCGACTCCTGTAATGAACTCCGGGAGTGACACCACGAGGGGAATTTTTCATGCGGGATTCAATCAGTATCATTTTGATCGGGCTGATAACGGCACCGGCCATGGGCTTTGATCTGGGGAATCGCCCTTCAGAGTATAAACCCGCGGACCATGTGGGCCTGAACCCGGAGCCCCCTCTGGAGGACGGTTACGTGGACTACTGGAAAGCCGGCTGGTATGATGACCAGAAGGACACCGACTGGTTCGCCATTTTCGTGGGCAGTGACGGCCACGTGACCTGGACTCTGGACGCGGAGCAGAGTGTCTGGGGCTTTGTTC
>JAZBOO010000359.1:0-3342 GCA_036351155.1 Candidatus Krumholzibacteriia bacterium
TCCCAGAGAAGGACCTTATGCGTCAGGTTGCCTTGCTCGCCTGCATTTTCATGTTCCTGACCACGGCCTCTTCCTCCGCCACCTTTCGCGTGCCGATGGACGCCCCCACCATCGGAGAAGGCCTCAGTTTAGCCGCCCGGGGCGACACCGTCCTGGTGGCCTGCGGCACCTATCTCGAGCACGATATCTCGATGGTTTCCGGTGTGGTACTCCGTAGCGAGAGTGGCGAGGCCGGTTGCGTGACCATCGACTGTCAGAACACGGGAACGGGCATCCAGTGTACGGAACTCGACAGCACAACCTGCATCGAGGGGTTCACCATCACCCAAGCCTTCCATTCCGGCATGACCCTGACGTCGTCGGACCCGCAGATCACCGACTGCGCTTTCTTAAGCAACGAGGCCAACTTCGGTGGCGGCATCAATGGCATGGAATCGAATCCCCTCATCGAGCGCTGCCTGTTCCAGGCCAACTCGGCCTACGGGGACGGCGCCATCTCCCTGTTTCGCTCGTCTCCCGAGATCATCGACTGCACGTTCCTCGGGAATACCGCTTACGTCGATGGGCCAGGCGCCATCTGGTGCCGGTTCTCATCGCCCAGCCTGTTACGCTGCCAGTTCATCGGTAACGTGAGTCAAAGTTTTGCGGGTGCCATCTATGCACGCGATGCTTCCAGCTTGACCATCGTCGAATGCACCTTTGCCGCCAACGGAGTGCCCGGCGGTGTCGCGGCCATCTCCTTGCCCGGCTGGAGCGAGTCGGTTCAGGTGATCACCGGGTGCACCTTCCACGGCAACACCGGAGGTCCCGCCATCTGGGTCGGCACGGCCAGCTTGACCCTCAGCAACTCGATCATCGCCGGGAACGACGGTGAAGCTCTCGCCATTCAGGATTCGGTCCCGGCCATCACCTGCACCGACATCTACGGCAACGGCGGCGGCGACTGGACCGCGCCCATTGCTCACCTGCTCGGTCAGGAGGGCAACATTTCCCTCGACCCACAGTTCTGCGATGCCCCCGCCCAGGACCTGACACTGAGAGCCTCATCTCCCTGCGCCCCGGGCAGCACGCCCGGGTGTGGGCTGATCGGGGCCTGTCCTGTGGGTTGTGACAGTCCCACGTCAGCCGAGCAGGTGCACGAGTTGCCAGGCGGCGTGACGCTCGCCCCTTGTCATCCGAACCCGTTCAACCCCAGCACGACCATTCGCTATGGGCTGCCCAACCCCGGCGCCGTGAACCTCGAAGTCTTTGATGTGGCAGGCCGGCTTGTGCGCCGACTCAAGGCTGGGGCCGTCGAGCCCGCGGGGCTCCACAAGGTGACGTGGCAAGGGAAGGATGATCGGGGCAGGGAACTGGGGTCCGGGGTTTACCTGTACCGACTCACGGTCGGCAAGGTGGTCAGGACACGTGCGATGACGCTGGTCCGGTGATGATTTCGATCGTCACGGCGTCTCCGACACCAGGCAGCAACATTTCGGCCAGGTAGATCATACCACCTTCGCCCGCCGCGCCTGAACCACCGGCCAGGCCAGGGAGATCATGGCCAGCACCAGGGGGGCGGTGGGAAATCCGTTACGCCGGAGAATCCAGCCGAGCACACCGAACCCCAGACACACAAACACATCGAACATGGAGTTCTTGACCGCGTAGCTGCCCACGAAAGCCACCGCGATGATCACCGGGAACAGGATCGCCTTGGGCGCGGCAATCACCTTGACCCACAGCTTGTTGCCGAGCGTGCCAATCATCAGCATGAACAGGTTGCCGACAAACAGGCTCGCGAACAGCGCATAGACCAGCGTGGTGTTGCTCTTGAAGAGCTCGGGACCGGGCGTGATGTTGTGCAGGGTCAGTGCGCCGACCATGACGGCGGTGGCCGCGCTGCCCGGAATTCCCAGGGTCAGCAAAGGCACCAGGGCCCCGCCTTCGGAGGCACCTGCGGCGGCCGAAGGGGCCGTCACACCTTCGAGAGAGCCGCTGCCGAATGCCTCGGGGTTCTTGCTCGAGCGCCGGGCCTCGCCATAGGCGATGAACGCGGCGATGGTGGCTCCCGCCCCCGGAATGGCCCCGACCAGGGCACCAATGCCGGCACTCTTGAGGATGGTCGTCTAGAGCTTCAACATGGTGCTCATTCCCGGCATCTTGCTGGAGAACGCCACCACGGCTCCCTTCACCTCCTTGAGTTTCTCGATATTCAGGAGGATCTCCCCGAGAGCGAACAATCCGATCAGGGCGGGGATGAAGGAAAACCCGTCGAACAGATTCGTGTTTCCGAACGTGAACCGCGGGTGGGCGTTGATGATGTCCAGCCCCACGGTCATGAGCAAAAGCCCGAGGGCGGTGGAGAAGAAGGCCTTGATGCGGTTCTTCGCTTCCATCGCCGCGACAATGGTGAGGCCGAAAATCGCCAGAGAGAAGAAGGCCGGCGGGCCGAATTGAAGCGCCACCTTCGCGATCGGCGCCGAAAGGAAGATGAGAATGATGGTCCCGACCATGCCG
Source organism: Candidatus Krumholzibacteriia bacterium (assembly GCA_036351155.1). Taxonomy (GTDB): domain Bacteria; phylum Krumholzibacteriota; class Krumholzibacteriia; order LZORAL124-64-63; family LZORAL124-64-63; genus LZORAL124-64-63. The sequence continues at coordinate 2,500 of JAZBOO010000359.1, forward strand.
CCGGTCGTGTTCGCCAGCAGACTGGCACCCAGCGCCAGCCCCGGCTCACCCCGCTTCGTCAGGGCGTACCCGTCCATGGCGACGGCCACGGCGGCCGGTGTCCCGGGTGTATTGATGGCAATCGCGGTGATCGTGCCTCCGTAGGCAGAGGACAGATAGATCGAGGCCAGCAGGATGATCGCCATCATGGGGTGCATGCCGTAGGTGAACGGGACCACCAGCGCCAGACCCGTCGAGGCCGAAAGGCCCGGCATGACGCCCACGAAGATGCCGATGGTGACACCGCACATGATGACCAGGCCAGGCTGCCACCAGGGAATTGTATCGGTCCCCAGCAAGGCGAGGAAACCGTCGGCCAGATGTGAAAAAATTTCCAAAGTTCTCTTCCCGGCTCAGAACAAGCTGCCCATGGGCAGCGGGACCATCAGCACCTTGTAAAAGACGCCGTACATGAAGGCGAGGACCGCCACCGAGGCCACGCTGATCACACCGATTTTCCTGTAGCCCAGGATCAACATTCCTCCCACGAGCAAAATGAATGTCGCCGGAAAGAAGCCGATCCAGGGCAAGAGCAAGGTGTAGGCCGTCACCAGCACGATAATCTGGACCACCAGCCGGGTCCGTCCGGAGGCTTGTCCTCTTCGGGCGCGGCGCGCAACGTGCGGACCAGAATGGTCACGGCCATGGCCGCCAGGAAGAGGGTCCAGAACTGCGGGACGGTGGCGGCGCCCACAAATGTTCCCTTCCTGGGCGCAGGGAAGTAGAGGCTCATGAAAAAGAACAGAAACGCCAGCAAGGTATATCCGTCAGGCTTGCTCTTGTACACGTCGGCCAGCGCCAGCA
>JAZBOO010000360.1:0-2074 GCA_036351155.1 Candidatus Krumholzibacteriia bacterium
ATGGCCGATCTGATTGCCGACGACAGCCTGTGGGCCCAGTGGCAGGGGCAGATGCCTGTGATCTACAACCGGGCTTCGGGCTAGAATTTTCCAACCGGTTGGAAAAATCCGGAGCGGTCTGTTGGTATCAGTGTTTTTATTTGATTGACAGCAAAGGGCATGGCTTGGCGAGAAATATTCAAATGAATAAAAGCGAGGTGATGCACCGGATGATGACACGGCCAGGGTGGCAAACTTGGCCGCTAAGTTGGCACTTTCTATCCGTGATGTTGATCATCGTGATCGGTGTTTTCACCAAGGCTCTGGCCTTTTCGGGCTGGTGGTGCCTAGATGACTGGGGGGAACTGGCGCGCTCCGCTGGCTTTCTGGAACCGGCGGCCGGCTTTCCGGCTCGTTGGGTCAGCCAGCACTTTTACTGGAGTTTGACCTGGCCGGTATTCGGGAATCAAGCGCACTTTCATACCGCTTTTCGGATCCTGGTCCACTGCGCATGCGCGGTCTTGACCTATTCTCTCGGCAAGAGGTGGTCCATCGGAGAAGAACGCAGTTTCCTGGCCGCGGCCATTTTTGCCGCCACCCCCTTTGCCTTTACCCCGGTTTTCTGGGCATCTGGAATACAGGAACTCCTCGGAGCAGTGCTGGCCCTGCTGGCCCTTTTTGCCTGGTTCCATCCGGGCAAGGCACGGCTGGTGCTGGTTTTGCTTTTTGGTACTCTCTCCATGTTGTCCAAGGAATCGGCCCTGGGCCTTCCCGTTGTGTTCGCCCTTGTCCTGGCAGCTGGCCGGTGGCGAGGGCAACCTGGAAGCCGGGGTGATGGGATTACCGTTCTGCTGCTGGCCCTGGTGGGCACCCTTGAAGCCCTTTTATTGAAGGGACATTTTGCCACGGGTCCAGGTTCGGCATATCAACTGGGTGGCGGTTTGGTGGTTCTCGGAAATCTGGGAAAGTACGGATGGTGGTTCTTGTCTCAAGGTCCTGTCTTCACAGGTCAGGTGACCTGGACCCTGGCCGGAATCGGACTGGGATTCTTGGCCCTCCTGATGGTGTGGAGTGTGATCCAGGCGAGGGGAGATAGCTTCACCTCACTGTTCATAACCTTTTGCCTTTTCCTCAGTCTCGCCCCGACATTGGTCCTGGTGAACCAGGTGCGGCCATACATGGGATACCTGGCCATGGCGGCCGTTTCCTTGATCGTGGCGAGCGCTGTTCCCCGGTCGTTTGTCGAGAAGAAAGGTTTCCGGTTTCTTGTATTTTTCCTCGCGATGGCCTGGGGTTTCTGGGGTTTTTCTACCCGAATGCATCGTTCCACACCGGATGGGCGGCCTGCCGATCCTGTTGTTCGCGCCAGTCAAAAGTCCCGGGAAACGGTGCAGGTCATCAAGGAAACATTGTGGGCTCTGAATCCAGATGAGGATCGTGCCCTGGTGGTCTATCAACCGGTTCTGCGGCCCGAGGCGATTCAGGTGGCGCAGCGTGAGGGTCCGGGCCACATCATGCGCACGGAAATAGTCCGGTATCTGGAAGGCGAAGCCGGCCTGAAGGTGGCCCTCAAACAACAGAATGTGCGGTGGGTGAATACCCTGTCCGGAGCTTCAGCCCAATCGGTTGTTTTTTGTGAAACTCAGACTGGTTTGAAATATTGGGGAAATCTGAGGGATGCCTTGCTGTACTCCGCCATGCTGGATGTCGTGGTGGGGAACAATGAGCGGGCCTGGAATCAGATGACTCAAGCTTGCGGCATGAACAGGGATTTTTCCACTTTCGCCTATGACCCCTCGGTTCTCAATGTGCCGGGCCCTTCAATGCGGGGGGCATTGGAAGGACTTCTCCGCTGGGCCCGCGCGTCCAAAGGCGCGCAAAGGTCCAAGCAGGAACTCGAATGCCTGCGGACCCTGGGAGTGCTGGTTGGAGGAAAAGGGGGAATCACTGACCATCACCCCACTCTCCTCAATCTTTTTCCGCGTACTCCCGGTACCTCGCCGCCTCCTCGGGCCGCCCCAGCTCCTCGTAGATCTTGACCAGAAGAACCGCGGCTTTCTGAATGCGGGGATCTTCACGTTCCAGAGTCTCTTCG
>JAZBOO010000361.1:0-3556 GCA_036351155.1 Candidatus Krumholzibacteriia bacterium
GATGCCTGGCAAACCACCTTCAACAACTACAACGGCACCGGTGTGCTGTACTCGGCCACCAGCTATCCCCAGCCCAACCACTCGGTCTTCATCGTGGGCTGGGACGACACCCTGGTCCACGGCGGGGGCACCGGCGCCTGGATCGTCAAGAACAGCTGGGGCACCAGCTGGGGAGGCACTTGCGGATACGGGACCGAGCGGGGCTACTTCTACATCGCCTACGGAACGGCCTGCATCGGGCAATACTCCTCGGTGATCAAGGAATACATGATCAACGACGCCAGTTTTCAGGTGCTGTCCATCGATGAGGGCGGCTGCACCGGAGGGATCGGTTTCGGATCCACCAGCGCCTGGGCCATGGTCAAGGTGACGGCCCCGGAGGACACCTACCTGCACCGGGTCGAGTTCTGGACCACCGACGTGACCACCGACGTGGACGTCCGTGTGTACGGCAGCTTCAGCGGGTCCACCACCAGCAACCAGCTGGCGGCCATGGACAACCTGAGCTTTGCGGAGCCGGGATATCACTACGCTCAGCTGGCCGAGCCGCTGGCCTTGACCGCCGGCCAGAGTGTTTACCTGGCGGTGAAGACCACCAACCAGAGTGATACTTATCCGTTGGCCGTTGATGGCGATGGTCCGGTGAACAGCGGGGCCAGCTATTACGGCCTGAACGGCACCAGCTGGAACAGCAGTGCCGGCAACGGGTTCGATGTGACCATTCGCGCGCGTATTTCCGAAACCACCGAGCTGGCCGTGGACGAGCCTGGCCAGGACCTGCCGCCCAGTGATTTGCCTGCGGATCTTCGCTTGACCCTGGCCTATCCCAACCCCTTCAATCCCAACACCACCATCGCCTACGAGGTGGCGCAGACGGCGCGCATCGATCTGGCCATCTATGATTTGAAGGGGGCTCGGGTGCGGACCCTGGTCCAGGAAGATCGGGTGCCCGGAAGCTACGAGGTCCAGTGGGACGGACGCAGTGACGACGGGCTGAGAGTACCGTCAGGGGTCTATTTCTGTCGGGCTGGGCAGGAGCAGCTGGCCAGTTCACTGAAACTGGTTCTCTTGAAATAGGAATTGATCTCCAAACCCTAATTCTTTACTCTGAAATATGTGATATCTTCTCCATGCGGCCTGTCGCTCCAGGCCGCGTGGAGATGCCTCGCTCGCCCCCGTCTGCACTGTTGATATCAAGGGGGAAGGTCATGTTCGCTCGTCAAATCCTGCTCGGGGTTGTTTTTTGTCTATTGTCATCTCTTTCGGTGTATTCTGCCGAACCTCTTCTGATTACCAGTGATCCAGGCAGCATCACTTCCTGCTCTCGTGGGGTGGCGCCCGGTCAGCTGAAGTCCGCGCGCGTCGATTCGCTGCTTCTGATCGGGCCCTGGGACACTGGCGCTCTGATCAACGGCCAGTTCCAGAACCAGGCAGGTGAAGCCGCCTGGAACGGCTGGACCCACCGCGATGTGACCGAGCCCGAGGGTATCCACTGGCAGATCAGTACCTATCAGGCGGCCAACCTGGGCGAGAACCCGGACCCCGACAACCTGGCCCTCTGGTGCGGGAGCGAAGTCTATGAAAGTTGTGGAGAGGGCGACCCCGCAGGAGGCTATGGCAACAACTGGGACGAGCGCCTCCATTGGTCGCGGCCGGTTTTCAATTCGTCTCTTCCGACCCAGGTCCATTTGACGGCATATGTGAACGTGGACACCGAGCTGGGTTATGACTTCTTCTATCTGGATGTCCTGACCGCCGAAAATCCAGTGGAGATCCAGGCCTTCGATGGACTTTTTTCCAACCATTTGATCGATGTCACCTTCACCGTGCAGCCTGCGGATTATCAGGGACTGGCCATGGATGAGGTGGGCCTGCAGTTTCGATTCCAATCCGATGGGGCCTGGTCCGATGAAGATTGTCTGGTGGCAACTGCCGGGGCCGTGCAGATGGACAACATCGCCGTGACCCTGACCCAGGGGGAAGATTCCTACACGGACCTGACCGACTTCGAATCCGGCCTGGGGAACTGGAAACCCGTGAAGGCCCAGGGCGTGGGCGACTTCACCCAGATCTGGACGGGGCTCCAGGACATTGATCCCTGCGGGCAGAACCTGTCACCCCAGGTGGCGTTCATCGACGATGGTATGGTGGTCCCAGGAGTTGGACCCACCTTGTGCATCAGCTGGTGCTATGGTCCCAACGGTTACATTGTCAACAACAGCGGTGGCCGCTTTGGCGAGACGATTGATCCCTCGAAGACCCTGAAAAATGTCGTGGAATCCCCGGCTGTGCCCTGGCCCCAGGATGGCCTTGAAGGCGCGCTCCTGGAGTTTGATGTCTACCGCCACGAGTCGTTCAGCGGAAATTCACCGGGGATCTTCTATATCTGGAATGTACGCAGCACCGGTTCGGATGACCCCGCCGACATTCAGCTGGAGCCCTGGAGAGGGTCCAGTTTTGTCTATCATGGGGGACCGGACTACAGGCGGGAAGCTTTCAGCCTGACTCACCTGCTGGAGCCCGGTTGCAACTATGTCCAGGTGCAACTGGGAGTCTGGGATCTCGGCTATCTGTTCCACCAGTTTGGAGGCGACGGCACGCCTGCGCCCTATTTCGACAATGTCCGTCTGACGGCCACCGAGGTGCATGGCCCCAGCTTGTATGCCAGCGAAGTCTATCTGGGGCAGGACGCCTTCCCCGCCCAGGGCCACCTGGACCTGATAGATCTGGGGACCAACAGCGTGCGCTTCGACATGGCGCGCGATGTGAATTTCTTCAACGACGACGTGGTGGATCCGGGGGATTCGGTGGTGATCGACGTCACCTCGGTGCGGGCCGGAGCCGAGCTGGTGGGCGATGTCCTGATGCATTACCGGCTGCGGGCCAACCCCGTGTTCGATCCCTACCGCACCTCAGGGCTGCCCAATCAAGGCACCGTTGCGGGGGAACTGGGCACCATCGAGGGGCGTTTCGCATTCGATCTTCCCGACGAGAACTTCCTGTTCCCCGGTGATGTGCTGCACTATTACTTCTCGGCCACTGACGATGACGGCGTGACGGCACAAACGGCCATCCTGCCGGCGGACACCACAGGCTACGCGGACTTTTCGGACCCCTTGGCCTACGACACCTCCTTCGTGGTCCGGGCCTTGCCCTCGGTTCGACCAGATGGGGTAAGTCTGACTACTCCCGATTTTCTCTTCTGGAACGACTTCGCCAAGGGTGGGGGCCAGGCTGAATGGCACCGCGCCATGACCAATCTGAGCTGGGTGGCCGGTGATTCTTACGACATCTACTACACAAACAGCCCCGGTTCGGGGCTGGGCAACGGCCTGGGTGGACGGGCCACTCCCGCCTTGCTGGCCTCCTATGATGTGATCCTCTATTCCTCGGGAACCCTGTCCGTGAACAACCTGGAAAATGAAGGGACGGCCGACGCCGGGGGCAATGATGTGGCTCTTCTGGACGCCTGGTTGCGTCAGGGGGGCAAGAATTTGCTGCTGACCGGAGACAGTCTGGTCCAGAGCCTGGCCTGGGGCCAAAATTCCGCCCCGGA
>JAZBOO010000362.1:0-10737 GCA_036351155.1 Candidatus Krumholzibacteriia bacterium
CAGTTTCTGCAGGCCCAGCAGTGGGACCAGGCCATTGCCCGTCTCAACTCCATCGTGAATGTTTGCCCCGAGCACGTCGAGGCCACCCGTGGTCTGGGCACCGCCTACATGGGCAAGGGTGATTACGCCACGGCCGTGTCCTGGTTTTCCAAGGTGCCCGCGCTGCGGGGGGACCAGACCGAAGCCGGCGATTTCGCCAACACCGCCAAGGCCTTCGCCAAGCAGCAACTGTACAAGGAAGCCCGGGCGGAATACATGAAGGCCGAGCAGCTGGCGCCCGACGATTGCGGCGTTCTTTTCAACCTGGGTGTCATGCACTACGCGGCCGGGGTCTACACCCAGTCGGTGGACGTGCTGGAGCACGCCCTGGATGCCTGTCCTCAGTACCGGGACAACATTCTGCCGCAGCTGTCCAAGTCGGCGGGCAAGGCCGCCGAGCAGCAGCGCAAGGCGGGCAACGCTTCCAAGGCCCAGTTCTATCAGGACCTCATGACCCAGTATGGTGGGGCGGCCGGGGGATCGACCACCTACGACATGGTCAAGAAGAAGATGAGCGATCGGAAATACGATGAGGCCGTGGCGCTGCTGGAGCAGATGCTGGGCCAGAACCCCGATCAGCCCAACGCCTGGCTGACCCTGGCCCGGGCCCGCGACGCCGCCGGGGACAAGGCCGGCAGCGTGGAGGCGTACAAGAAGTACACCGAGGCCAAGCCCAATGAAGCCAAGGCCGTGGGCGCCATGCTTCAGGTCATGGTTGAAGCTGGCCGCTGCAGTGAGGCCAATTCAGCTGCGCAGGCCGCCACCGCACGGCTGGTTTCGCAGGGTGCGCGAGCCCTGGCTCCCATCACCTTTTCCTGGGGGATGGCTCTGGAATGCCTGGGCGATCTGGAAATGGCCAAGGCCAAGTTCAGCCAGGTGGCCAGCAGCGGGAACGAGCGTTATGTCGCTCCGGCGCGCACCAACATGCAGCGCATGGATGATCTGGCCGATGTTGAGGCCTACAAGAGAAAAAAGGCGCGTCAGGGTGGATGATCCCTGGCCATTGTGCGATATTGGCCCCGCGGTTTCCCTGGAAGCCGCGGGGTTTTTTTCGCTGTGCCATCTGGTCCCGTCTTGAATGGAGATTGTCTTGGGTCGTCTGGAAAAATTGCCTCCCTATCTTTTCTCAGCCATCGATGCCGCCAAGAGACGCGCCCGCGACCGGGGCGTCGAGGTGGTGGACCTGGGGATCGGTGATCCCGATCGCCCCACGCCACAGGCCCTGGTCGAGGTCATGGCCGAGGCGGTGACCCGGGGTCCGAACCATCGGTACCCCTCGCAGTACGGGGACACCAACCTCAAGCAGGCCATCGGTCTATGGTTGAAGAAGCGCCATGGTGTGGAGGTGGATCCGGGGACCCAGATCCTGGTTCTGATCGGCAGCAAAGAGGGCCTGGGACACCTGCCCTTGACCTGCGTGGAAGAAGGGGACAACACCCTGGTGCCCGATCTGGGGTACCCGGTTTATGGCCAGGCCACCCTGCTGGCCGGCGGCACCCCGCGGGCCTTCGCCTTGCCGGCCGAGCGGGGATTTGTGCCGGATCCTGCCGCCATCGATCAGCTTTGCGATGAGCGTTCCCGCATGGTTTTCTTGAACTACCCCAACAATCCCACCGGGGCCGTGGTGGACGAGGGCTTCTGGCGGGAAATGCTGGAGGTGACCCGTCGGCGGAACCTCATCCTGGTGAACGACGCGGCTTACATGGAAGTGGTCAACGGACCCCTGCGGCCGGTCAGCCTGCTCAGGGTGGCCAATCCGGCCGAAGATCGGGTCATCGAGCTGCACAGCCTGTCCAAGATGTTCAACATGACCGGCTGGCGTATCGCGTTTGCGGCGGGCCATCCCGGGGTCATTGGCGCCCTCGGCAGGGTCAAGGAGAGCATGGACAGCGGCGTGTTCACCGCGGTTCAGGAGACCGCCGCTTTTGCCCTCGGTGCGGCCTTCGAGGATCTGCTGGCCAGGGTGATGGCCGCCTACCCTTCACGTCGCGCCACCATCGAGGAGGCCTTGAAATCCGCGGGGTTCGAGATCTTCCCTTCTCCGGCCACCTTCTATGTGTGGGCCAGGGTTCCGCACGGTGGCGACAGCATCGCGTTCTGCAGCCGCGTCCTGGAAGAACTGGGCGTGGTGGTGACCCCCGGTCCCGGATTTGGAACCGGGGGCGAGGGCTGGTTCCGGATCAGTCTGACCGCCAGCGACGAGGCCATCGCTGAAGGTGCCCGTCGTTTCCGGGAGTGGTCATGAACGACAGGATCTGCTTGCGGGGAATCGATGTCTATGCCCACCACGGGGTGCACCCCGCCGAGCGCGAACTGGGCCAGAGATTCGTGATCGATGCCGAGCTGGCCTTCGACTGTTCGGCGGCAGCGCGCAGCGATCGCCTGGAAAAGGCTCTGGATTACACCCTGGTGCACGCTCTGGTGGCGCGCACCACAGCCGAGACCCGATTTCAGCTGATCGAGGCGCTGGCCGGGCGCCTGTGCACTGTCCTGCTGCGGGAGCTTCCCGTGGACCAGGTGACCCTGACCGTGCACAAGCCCAACCCACCTATTCCGGGTTTCCTGGGTCAGGCCTCGGTCACCCTGGTGCGCCAGCGGGACTGGTTGAATGATGATCCGCGGGACGTTTCCTCGTGACCAGGGTTTATCTGGGCCTGGGAAGCAATCAGGGGGACCGTGAGGAACACCTGAGCCAGGCCATGGTGGCGCTTTCCCGCCACCCCGATCTGCTGGTGGACCAGGCCAGTGCCCTCTACGAATCGGAGTACGTGGGGCCGGGGCAGCAGGAGCCCTACCTCAATGCCTGCCTGGGGCTTGACACCCGTCTGTCGGCCCTTGACCTGCTGGCGCTCCTGAAGGATTGTGAAGCCCGACGGGGGAGGGCGCCCGACGGCCACATGAGGCCGCGTCCCCTGGACCTGGATATTCTCCTGTTCGGCTCCGAAATGAGGGAGGACGGGCAGCTTTGCTTGCCCCATCCTCGCCTGCGAGAACGGGCCTTTGTGCTGATCCCTCTGGCGGAAATAGCCGGTGATGCCATTTTTCCAGATTCGGGGGAGACAGTGGACACGGCTTGTGCGAAAATAAGGCAAAAACAAGGACCCTGGGTCCGCGCATGGAAAAGTTGTGGGCTGTGGCCTGCAAGAGGGAACGCGAGCAAGGAGGATTGGCGTGCTGCCTTGGCGGTATATCGTCGTTGAGGGCGTGATCGGGGTGGGCAAAACCAGCCTGGCCAAGCTGCTTTCCACCCACGTCGAGGGGAAGTTGAACCTCGAGGTGGTGGAGGAGAATCCCTTCCTGGCCAATTTCTACCAGGATCGGCAGGCTTACGCCTTTCAAACCCAGATCTTTTTCCTGCTGAGCCGTTTCCGACAGCAGCAGGACCTCTTCCAGCATGATCTGTTCAGTTCCACTGTCCTGACCGATTACCTGTTTGCGAAGGATCGGATTTTCGCCAATCTGAACCTCAGCGATGATGAGCTGGCCCTGTATAACCAGCTGGCGGTCATCCTGGAGCAGAGGGTGCTCAAGCCCGACCTGGTGATCTATCTGCAGGCGCGCACCGAGATCTTGCAGCAGAGAATCCAGTGGCGGGGGCGGAGCTTCGAGCGGAACATGGAGAATTCCTATCTGGAAGCGCTGAACAAGGCTTACAGTTATTTTTTCCATCATTACAAGGACGCTCCGTTGCTCGTGGTCAACACGGACAACCTGGATTTCGTCAACGTGCCCCGGGATTTCGATCTGCTGTTCGAGCAGATCCAGCAGAAATTCACCGGGACCAGGTATTACGCGCCGGGTTCCACCCGGGACCAGGACTGATCGTCCTTCGGTCGGAAAGGTGAGAACATGGCTGGCAAAGGTCGCCCTTCGACTCTGGATGTATTTGCTCGTGGCAAGAGCGAGGGCCGCAAGATCACCGTCCTGACGGCCTATGACCTGACCAGTGCTCTGCTGGCGGCTCGCGGCGGGGTGGACGCCATCCTGGTGGGGGACTCCCTCGGCATGGTGGTGCTGGGATTCGAGAACACTCTGCCTGTGACCCTGGAACACACCTTGCACCACTGTGCGGCTGTGAGCCGCGCCCGGCCCGGGCTGCCTATCATCGCGGACATGCCCTTTGGCAGTTTCCATGTTTCGGTGGAAGATACCGTGCGGCAGGCATTGCGTCTGGTGAAAGAGGGCGGCGCCACCGCGGTCAAGATCGAAGGTGGGCGGCGGCGCCTGGACATGATCGCAGGCCTGCTGCGCGCCGAGATTCCCGTGATGGGGCACCTCGGATTGACCCCTCAGTCGGTGCATCGCTTTGGCGGTTACAAGGTGCAAGGACGGGGGGAGGACGCGGCGGCGGCGTTGCGGGACGAGGCCCGGCTGCTGCAGGAGGCGGGATGCTTCGCTCTGGTTCTGGAATGTGTGCCGGCCGAACTGGCCGCTCAGATCAGCGCCGACCTGGAGATTCCCACCATCGGCATCGGCGCCGGGCCCGGCTGCGATGGCCAGGTTCTGGTTTTCCACGACATGCTGGGGCTCTTTGACGGATTGAAACCCAAGTTCGTCAAGCGATTTGCCGAGCTGGGCGATGCCGCTGCCGAAGCCATCGGCCGTTATGTGACCGAGGTCCGCGAGGGCTCTTTTCCCGGACCCGAGCACACCTACGGGGAAAAGCCGCGGCGCAAGACGGGTGAAGGCGGATTACCGCAGTCGGCGGCTCCGGAGCTGGAGAAATCCAAGCCGAAGACCACCGGTTATCTGGCGGATATGGCCAACGGGAAGGACAAGAGCTGATGCTGATGCTCCGTGAGCGGTCTCAGCTGGAGGAACTGGACGTCTTGCGTGGACCTCGGCCCCTGGTGCTGGTGCCCACCATGGGGGCGCTCCATGAGGGCCACCTCAGCCTGGTGCGACAGGCCGCCGAGCTGGGGCCGGTGGTGGTTTCCATCTTTGTCAACCCCACCCAGTTCGGGCCCGGGGAGGATTTCGATTCCTACCCGCGCGATCTGCAGTCGGATTGCGATCTGCTGGCACCGCTGGAGGTGGCCGCGGTTTTTGCCCCGGCGGTGGAGGAAATGTACGGCAGCCCCGATGGGGTCATGGTCCAGCCGGGACATCGCGCCCGGGGCCTCTGTGGAGCCGGTCGCCCGGGCCATTTCTCCGGGGTGCTGACGGTGGTGGCCAAGCTGTTCGGCCTGGTCCAGCCCGACATCGCGGTCTTCGGCCGCAAGGATGCCCAGCAATGCCTGGTCATCCGGCAGATGGTCGAGGACCTGTGCCTGCCCGTGCGCCTGATCGACGGTCTGACCGTGCGAGAACCGGATGGACTGGCCATGTCCTCGCGGAATCGTTATCTGAACTCTGCGGAGCGGAAGCAGGCTCTGTGCCTGTCGCGAGCTCTCAAGACCGGCGAGGACCTTCTGCGCCAGGGGGAGCGCCGGCGAGAAGTGGTCGAGGCCGCCATGGCGGCCATCCTGGCGGAAGCTGACCGCGCGGATTATGCGGTGGTGCGGCAGGTTCCCGATCTGGAAACTCCGAGCGCCATGGCGGGCATGACCCTGCTGGCGGTCGCCGGCAAGGTGGGACCGGCACGTCTGATTGACAACAATGTCTGGCATATCACCCCCGAGGGGCTGGAGCCCGGCTGTCTGCTGGGCACGGGAAAGGAATGAGCAATATCTCATGGAGAAGGTGAACCTGATGAATCTGGATGCCGTGGTGCTGGCGGCCGGCAAGGGAACCCGCATGAAATCCGACCTGCCCAAGGTCCTGCACCCTCTGGCGGGGCGCCCCCTGCTGGATCATGTGCTGGATACGGTGGGGGCGGTGGGTGTCGACCACACGGTGGTCGTGGTGGGGCACAAGGCCGATCTGGTCAAGGAAACCTGTGCGCGCCCCGGCATCGAATTCGCGTTGCAGCAACCCCAGCTGGGCACGGGGCATGCCGTTCAGGTCACGGTGGATCAGCTGCGTCGGGGGGGCTTCTGTGTGGTTCTGGCCGGCGATGTGCCCCTGCTGACGGTGGCCACCCTGCAGCGGCTGCTGGATGAGGCTCGCCGGAGCGAGGCTGCGGCGATCATCCTGACCTGCGTGGTCGAGGATGCGGCGGCCTACGGTCGGATCATCAAGGATGACAGCGGGCAGGTCCTGAAAATCGTGGAAGCCCGGGACGCGACCCCCGAGGAACTGGCCGTGGGGGAATACAATACCGGGATCCTGTGTTTCCGGACCGAACTGATGATCGAGGCTCTCGCCAACCTGACCACGGACAACGACCAGGGGGAGTACTATCTCACCGATACGGTGGCCTGGCTGGTCGGCAGGGGACACCGGGTCGAGGCCGTGGCCACCGAGGACCCCGACGAGGTGGGCGGCATCAATACCGTGGACGAGCTGGCCGCTGCCGAGTTGGTTTTCAACAAGAGGTCGCAATGACCATGGATCGTCTGTGCACCCCCTGGAGGTTCGATTACGTGACCGGCAAGGAAAAAGAAGAAGGGTGTGTTTTCTGCAACCGCCTGGATTGTGATGAAGCGGAGAACTACGTCCTGCACAGGGGGCACTTCTGGTATCTGATCCTGAACCTCTATCCCTACAACAGCGGCCACCTGTTGCTGGTGCTGAACCGTCATCAGCCGCTGCTTTCCGGATGCACACCGGAGGAACTCGTCGAAATGAGCAGCCTCCTCGGCGTCATGGAAGGGGCCCTCATGGAGACCTATCGCCCGGACGGGATCAACTGCGGGTACAACGGGGGCGCCAGTGCCGGGGCGGGCATTCCCGAGCATATGCACGTTCACATGTTGCCGCGCTGGGCCGGGGATACGAATTTCATGAGCACCATCGGCCAGACCCGGGTGATGCCCCAGACCCTGGATCAGAGCTATGAGCGCATTCTCCCGGCCATCAAGAGCCGGGTGGAAAAGCTGTCGTGAAAAGGACGCTGAATCTTTTTCTTCTGGTCCTGGTTCTGGCCTGCGGGGTTTCCATCTGGTGGGCCAAGGGACAGCCCTTGCCCAGCTGGTGGGATTCGGGCGAGGTCCGCAGAGACGCGCCTTCCCTGGAGGAAAGCGATCCCCAGCTGCCAGCGGCCCAGCTGAGGGTTTTGAATGCCACCGAAATTCCTGGCCTGGCGGCCGAGGTGGCCCTGCGCATTCCCGGGCTGGGTTGTGTGGTGCAGGGTGTGGGGAATGCTGCGGCCTGGCCGGGATCGCCCAGTCTCCTGATCAATCGGCGGTTGCCGCGTGGGCAAGCGCTGGAACTGGCCGAGCGGCTGGGTGGCATCCCTGTGATCCGGGAATGGGATGGCCGTGGTGCGGAAGATGCAGTCCTGGTGCTGGGCGACGACCACGACCGGATTTTGAAGGCCGCCGGGCGTTGAGCCGTGTACATTTTGTGGATTGTCGGCGTGGTAAGGTCTATTATTGCCGCCTGCACCCTGAGTGCACTGGCTCTGGAAAGTCACCCTAACGCTAACCCAAAGGTTGGTTGATGCGTAAATCCATGGGAACGGTGGTACTGACCCTCTTGCTGGGCGTGATGATCGGCGCCGCCATGGGCGAAGTTATCGGCTTGTTTCTGCCCGAGGGCAGCATGGCTGAAAGCCTGTTCGTGACGTTTCATGACATGGGGCCCGAGGTGGTCACCATCGATCTGGTGATCCTGGAATTGACGTTCGGCTTCAAGATCCATTTCAATCTGATGAGCGTCATCGGGGTGTTCATCGCCTCACAGATGCTGCGCTGGTACCGTTAGGAAGGACGTTGAGATGCTGACCTCCCTCGCTATCATTCCCGGCATGGCCGGTTGGTCCGAACTGTTGCTGATCCTGGGGCTGGCCTTGCTTCTGTTCGGGCCGCGCCGTTTACCCGAGATCGCCGAGGCCATGGGCAAGTCGATCCGCAAGTTCAAATCCGCCACCCGAGACGCCACGAGTGAGGTGCAGCGGGAACTGGATGACGCCAAGAAGGCCATGCACGAGGACGACCCCGAGCCCGAGTCCAAGGACAACGGAAAAAGCAGTTCCAGCTGAACCCGGTGAGGGCGCCAGGCCAGGAGCCGCGATGATTGGCAGGAGGCCGACATGAACCTGGTTCAGCTGTTGCAACAGCTCCGGAGCGACGAGAAATTCTTGAGGCATGTCACGCGCTGGGAAGTGATTCCTCCGGAAGACGGGACCTACACTTCCTATCCCCAAAATCTGGATCCGCGGTTGGTCGATGTCCTGCGCAAGCGGGGCATCGATCGTTTGTATTCCCATCAGGCGGAAGCGGTGGACCTGGCGGCCCAGGGTCAGTCATTCGTGGTGCCCACACCCACGGCCAGCGGCAAGACCCTGTGCTACAACCTTCCTGTTTTGAACACCATGCTGGCCAATCCCCAGGCCCGAGCTCTTTACCTGTTTCCCACCAAGGCGCTCAGCCAGGACCAGATGCACGAGGTCCACTCGCTGGTCACCGACCTGGGAGTGGATATCAAGACCTTCACCTTCGACGGGGATACTCCGGAAACGGCACGCAAGGCCATCCGCAGCAGCGGACACATCGTGGTGACCAACCCGGACATGCTGCATCAGGGCGTGCTGCCTCACCATACTCTCTGGGTGAAACTCTTCGAGAACCTGAAGTACGTGGTGGTGGACGAGGTGCACCAGTACCGCGGGGTGTTCGGTAGCCACGTGGCCAACGTGCTGCGCCGGTTGCAACGGGTGGCCCGGTTCTACGGGGCCGATCCCCAGTTCATCTGCTGCTCGGCGACCATTGCCAATCCACGGGAGCTGGCCGGGCGCCTGGTCGGCCGTGAGGTGGCGGAGATTTCCCGCAATGGAGCACCGCGTGGTGAAAAGCATTTCATCTTCTACAACCCCCCGGTGGTGAACCCCGAGCTGGGCATCCGGCAGTCGGTGGTCAAGACCACCCGGCGCATTGCCGAGCAGTTCATGGGCAGCGGGGCGCAGATGATCGTTTTTGCCCGCAGCCGCATGCGAGTGGAACTGTTGCTGACCTACCTGGAGAAGGCGGGCCGACGGGTGGGCATCAAGAGCGGCGAGGTCCGGGGGTACCGCGGGGGCTATCTGCCCAACGAGCGCCGTGCCATCGAAAGCGGATTGCGCACCGGTGATGTCAAGACGGTGGTGTCCACCAATGCCCTGGAACTGGGCATCGACATCGGGCGGCTGGATGTCTGCATCATGGCCGGATACGCGGGCACGGTGGCCAGCACCTGGCAGCAGGCCGGTCGCGCGGGACGGCGCCAGAACTTGAGCGCGGTGGTCCTGGTGGCCAGCAGCAACCCGGCCGATCAGTACATCATCAACAATCCCGACTACTTTCTGGGGCGCAGCCCCGAGCACGCCACCCTGGACCCGGACAACCTGGTCATCCTGATGAGCCACCTGAAATGTGCCGCCTTCGAGCTGCCCTTCCTGGCCGATGAGGAGTACGGGGGGACACGGGTGACCGAGATCCTCGACTACCTGGCCGAGCAGGGTGTTCTGCACAGGGGGCCCGACCGTTACCACTGGATGGCCGACACTTACCCGGCGGAAGATGTCAGTCTGCGCAGCGCGGCTCCGGACAACGTGGTGATCATCGATCAGTCGATTCCGGGAGGACGGATCATCGGCGAGATGGACCTGTTCAGCGCCCAGGAGATGCTGCACGACGATGCCCTGTACATTCATGGCGCCCAGCAGTACCACGTGGACAAGCTGGACTGGGATCGCCGCGAAGCCCATGTGCAGCCCGTGAAGGTGAACTACTACACCGACGCCCAGCGGAAGAGTGAGCTGAAAACTCTGACCGCCGATGAGGAGCGGCCCCTGCGGCACGGCCTTCTGGCCGTGGGCGAAGTGGGGCTGGTGTCCAAGGTCACGGTGTACAAGAAAATCAAGCTGGGCACTCACGAGAACGTGGGCGCCGGTCGCGTTCATTTGCCCGAAATGGAAATGCACACCACCAGTTTCTGGTGGGAAATTCCCGACACCCTCGTGGAGGAGATGGCGAACGCGGGCCTGGACCTGGGCGATGCCCTGAAGGGTCTGGCTCACCTTCTGGGGCGGGTGGCCCCGGTGTTCATCATGTCCGATCCCGGTGATCTGCATGCCACGGCCATGGTGCGGTCGCCGTTCACCGGTCAGCCCACCCTGTATCTGTATGACGCCTTTCCCGGCGGAGTGGGTTTTGCTCGCCGCATCTACGATCAGTTCGAGGAGATCTGTGCCTCGGCCCGCAAGCACCTGGGGATCTGTCCCTGTCCGCAGGGATGTCCCAGCTGCACAGGCCCGGGTACCGAAAGCGGAAGCACGGCCCGTGACGGGGCGGCCTGGTTGCTGTCCCGTGTACTGCCGGCCGAGGCGGACATCGCTGCGGGCGGTTGATCATGGACCTCAAGAAACGGCTGGCCAACCTGGACCGCCTGACCCGTCGTCCAGAAACGGCCGCCCCCCCCCATCCGGTCACCGGCGTGGATCCGCGTACTCTGGCCACCGGGCCGCTGGGCCTGGAAATGGTGGACCATCCCGCCGGTCCCTGTTACCTGCGTGAAGTTCGTGACCCGGTGCAGGCTCCACGATGGCCTCTACCCGACCTCTCGGGTTTTTTCACCGTCCCGGGCCCGGGAAACCTGACGGTCCAGGACATCCTGTTCCTGGACACCGAAACCACGGGGCTGATGGGGGGAACGGGGACCCTGGCCTTCCTGGTGGGG
>JAZBOO010000363.1:0-12828 GCA_036351155.1 Candidatus Krumholzibacteriia bacterium
GCATGCCGGCCTGCTCCTCCTTCCAGGATGCGACGTTCCTGTGCGCCAACGCCGAAGTGCCGGAAGACGTGGTCTACGACGTCATGAAGACGCTGTGGAGCGAGGCGGGCATGGAGGCCATGGTCCAGGCCAAGAAGACCTTCAAGTCCATGACCCTCGAGAACGCCTTCGACGGCGCGTCGGTGCCCCTGCACCCGGGCGCGGTCAAGTTCTGGGAAGAGATGGGCAAGACGGTCCCCGACAACCTGAAGTAGCTGCGGCCGCCGGCCGACGGCGCGGGGAGGGCCACCTCCCCGCGCCTTCTCTCAGCACCACCCACACCCGGAGCGCCAGCCATGACCGAGCACGAACGCCCCACTCCCGCGGCCGACCTCCCGGACGGCGACGACGCCCATGCCGCGGACCAGGAGGTCCTGGACGAACTGATGGAGAAGGACGCCAAGTCCGGACGCTCCCTCAGCAACTTCTGGCACTGGCTCACTGCCGGTCTCGGCATCTTCATGGTGTTGTTCTACATGTACAATTCGGGCGTCCAGCCCGTGTCGACGCAGTACCACAAGGGCATCTACGTCCTGATCACCTTCGTCATGGTGTTCCTGACCTACCCCATGACCTCCCGCTCGCGCACGGACCGGCCCAGCATCTCGGACATGGTGATGGCGCTGGTGGCCATCGCCACGGTGGGCTACTGGATCATGGAGTACGAGAACCTGAACTACCGCATGGGCTCGGAGACGGGCCTGGACACCTTCGTGGCGGTGGTGGGCATCCTCATCTCGCTGGAGGCCGCACGACGGGTGCTGGGCCTGAGCATGACCATGGCCGGCCTCGGCTTCCTGGTCTACCTGATGTGGGGCAACCTGCTGGAAGGCCTGCCGGTGCTCAACCAGTTCGCCCACGACGGCTTCAAGGTCACGCGGGCGCTGAACTTCCTCTTCTACAACCAGGACGGCGTGTTCGGCATCATGGCCGACGTGCTGGTGACGTACGTGATCCTGTTCATCTTCTTCGGCTCGTTCCTGAAGGCCTCGGGGGCCAGCCGCTTCTTCATCGACCTGCCCCTGGCCATCGCCGGCAAGAGCGTCGGCGGCCCGGCCAAGGTGGCGGTCATCGCCTCGGGCTTCTTCGGGTCGGTCTCCGGCTCGGCCATCGCCAACACCGTCTCCACCGGCGCCTTCACCATCCCCATGATGAAGAAGGCGGGCTTCCGCCCCCACGTGGCCGGCGCCATCGAGCCCTCGGCCTCCATCGGCGGCATGTTCATGCCCCCCATCATGGGCGCCGGCGGCTTCCTCATGGCCGAGATGACCGAGATCCCCTACGTCGATATCATGAAGATGGCCATCTTCCCGGCCGTGATGTACTTCCTCTCGGTGTTCGTCATGATCCACTTCGAGGCCAAGCGCTACGGCCTGTACGGCATCGAGGACCCCGACGCGCCCTCGGCCATGGAGATCCTCAAGAAAGAGTGGTTCCTGGTCACGCCCCTGGCCCTGATCATCGTGCTGATGCTGACGGGAAAATCGGCCGGCTACTCGGCCGTGGTGGCGACCCTCAGCTGCGTGGTGGTCAGCTGGTTCACACCGGACAACAAGATGGGCTGGCGCCAGATCCGGGACGCCATGATCGAGGGCGGTCGCAACACCCTGATCATCGGCGCCACCGTCGGCGTCATCGGCATCATCGTGGGGACCATCAGCCTGTCGGGCATCGGTCTGAAGTTCTCGGACATCATCATCAGCCTCTCGGGCGGCTTCCTGCCGGTGGCCATCCTGCTCATCGGCATCGCGTCGCTGGTGCTGGGCATGGGCGTGCCCGTGACCGCAGCCTACCTGATTACCGCCGTGCTCACGGTGGGATCGGTAAGTAACATGATCGCCATGCAGCAATTCGGCGTGTCGTTTGCCGAACTTTCCAGCCCCCCCATGGGAGATCTCTCCATCGAGGCCTATCGAGCTCTGATTGCTTCAACAGCCGAATCGGCCGCCTGGGTCTTGATTGCCAGCCACATGATCGTGTACTGGTTCAGTCAGGACTCGAACATCACACCACCGGTGTGCGTGGCGGCCTATGCGGGAGCAGCCATCGCCGGGGCCGATCCCTGGAAGACCGGCTGGACCAGTTTCAAGTTCGCCAAGTTTCTTTACATCGGCCCCTTCCTGTTTGCCTACAGCCGGGGCTTTCTGCTCAATGGTTCCACCATGGAGATCATCATCACCTTCACCACCATCACCCTGGCCACTGTGGCCTTTGGCAGCCTGACCATGGGGTACCTGGCCTGCGGCATGAACATCCTGGAGTGGGTGATCATGGCCGTGGCCACGGCCATCCTGTTCTTCCCCGGACTGGTCCACGCCGCCCTTCATGTGGACGTGCCCACTTTCCTGGTCGACGGGGTGGGCATCCTGCTGTGGGTGCTGGTCTTTGTCCTGCAAAAGGTCAGGATCAAGGCCAACCCCACCTTGACCCTGCCGGCCCACGAACAGAAAAAGCTGAGGGCTGCCGCCAGAGCCTGACCCTCATGACCAGACAGCAAAAAGCCCCTTCCAGATGGAGGGGGCTTTTTTTGACCACGGGAAGGTCAGAATCAAGCGTCCATGTCTTTCCAGCGCCGCGCCATACGCGCGAACACGATCAGGGCGATGATCGCCACACCGCCGATGGCCGCAAACGGGAACCACACCGCGGGGCCGGGCTGGTAGGTGTTCCACAGGAGGTCCGTGGCCGCGGTGGCATCCAGTCCCAGGATCTCCTGGAGCTTCACGAACGCCTCGGTGCGCGGCACGCCGGTCACCGCATCGAGGCTGGACACGTGGCCATCCCAGGAGCCCCGGGGCACCAGCTCGGTGTGCTCGACAATATACTTCTGGGCCAGCACGGCTTTCTCGCCGAAGTTGCCGTAGAAGTAGCCCTGCAGCTTGGCTCCCACCAGGCCGCCAATGCCCACGGGGATGTTCACGTAGCCCAGATACAGCCCCTTCTTGCCCGGAGGTGATATCAGACCCAGGTATTCGCTTTTCTTGGGCCCGGTCAGCATTTCACCGAAGGAGAAACAGGCCACCCCCACCAGGAAAACACCTCCCGCCGCCGTCAGTCCCGCCACCAGCACACCCGCGGTGGCCATGGTCATGCCCAGCACCATGGCTTCCAGGGTGCGCATCTTGCGCACGGCCCAGGACACCGGAATGACCAGCAGGACGATGAGGACGGCATTGAGATTGATCAGCAACTCCTGGGGCACCTGCGGGCCCCGGTCGGTTTCCATGACCCACTCATCGGGCAAGAAGGGCACCTTGTCGATGAGCTGGGAAACATCGCTGCTGTCGTTCCAGTCGGTCACGAAGTTGGGCTGCAGGTCCCAAAGTGAGTACATCATCAACCAGAAACAGCTCATGATCAAAAGCCAGGTCACCAGCCGGGCGTCGCCCAGGTTGCGCAGGGTGCGCCACAGTACCCGCAGGGGGCCCTGGGTCTTGTCCGCGCCGCTGGAAAAATCCTTGAAGGTGAACAGCATGAGGTAGTTCAGGCTCATGATCCCGGCGGCGATGAAGAACAGCGCCTGCCAGCCCATGTCCGTGCGCACGAAGTTGGCCAGGACCGGGGCCGAGGCCGCCCCCACGTTGACGATCCAGTAAAAGATACCCCAGCCCAGCGAACTGTTGGTGCGGGTCAGGTTGTGCGCCAGGGAGCCCTGGATGGACGGCTTGAAGAAGGCCGTGCCGGTGGCCAGGACAATCACACCCAGCAGGAAGCCGGTGTAGCTGGTCAACAATCCCATCAGCACGTAGCCGATGATGTTCAAGGTGATGGAGACGAACAGCGATTTCTTGTAGCCGTAGCGGTCGGCAAAGCCCCCGGTGAAGGTGGGCAAGATGGACTGGAAGGCAAACCAGAACGCATAGATGGTGCCCTTGTCGGCGGCCGTCAGGTGCAATCCGTTGGGGTCATCCGCCTGCATGATGTAAATGGCCACCACGCTGCGGATGGAGTAGTAGGCGAGGCGCTCGAACATCTCGATGACGTTCAGCATCCAGTAGCCCACGGTGAAGCCCATGACCTTGCGGCGTCCGGCGAGTGGGTCGTGGGGATCCAGGTCCGGACTGTTGCCGTCCAGGGGAGTCGCGTTCGTCATGTGGGCTTCCTTGCTGGGCTGTCAGGGGTGATCAGAGCCAATCGGGGTAAGTGAGAATACCATCAGAACCGGGTGTGCCGCAACCTCAACCGGGGTTTCAGGCCCGACGGATCACCAGATCCCGCCAGCTGGCGAACATCCGGGCGGTGGGCTCGGCCCAGTGATTGATCAGGTGGGGCATGAAAAAATGTTCCCGGAATTCCGGCAAAGGGCGACCGTCTTTCTGCGCTTTTTTCACGGCGAGACGCAGGTCGGTCAGGGCACCCTGCCCCTCGGGGGCCAGCAAGCCTTCCGGAAACGGCGGAAAATCGGGCCGCAGACCGCCATGAAAAAAGGCGACCTCCCGCTTGAATTCCTTGAGCAGGCTGATGGTGTCGTACTCGGGGTGGCCCTGCAGGAGCACCAGGCGGCTATCCTTGTCCGCAGCCAGGTGGACCCCTGCCCCGCCCCCGCTGATCAACGGCCGCAATCCCGCCCAGGCAAACTGGTCGGCCGCCAGGTCGTTGTGCCGGGAATGTGGGACGTCCACCCGGGAGGGCAATCCACGCGTCAGAGGATGGTCGCCGGGACAGACTTCCTGGGCGAATACCCCCCACAGCTTGGCGCCCAGGGGACGGCGAAGCTGCCCGTACCGGAACTGCATCACCGCATGGGTGGCCAGGCAGGAGCAAAGGACCGATCCCACCTGAGCCTGTGCCCAGTCCATGACCCTGACCAGAGGATGCCAGAAGGCCTGGGTCTCCAGGCGGGGGTCGCTGAGGTTGACTCCGGTGATGATCAGCGCATCCAGACCTTGCCGCTGGATTCCCTCGAAGGACAGATAATTCTCGGCAATGTAGGATTGAGCGGGCGTGGTGCGCACAATTTCCGGAAGGGTGAAAACCCGCAGATCGGCGACCCGAGGATCCGCCCCACAGCCCAGCAATCGGGAAAACTGGCGGTCGGTGGCACGCAAAGCCCCATCCGCCATCATGTTGAGTAACCCCACGCGCAGGGGACGATTCAAGGACACCGGCCACCACCTCCATTCCTGCCCAAGGGTGGGTGATGAATCCGTCTCAGGCAAGGGGCGACCGGGTTCAGATGCGTCCGGGCAACCTGCGGCTTTTTCTTCGGGACTATCCACTGTATCTTGGGGGGCCACGGGAATACATCGAGGAGGATGTCCATGTGCGGCCGCATCGTCTTGTCTTCGGCCCCCCATCAGCTGGCCGAGCACTTCTTTCTGGACGTGGTTCCCCCGGCGGAGGAGCCCAGATACAATATTGCCCCCGGGCAACAGATCGCCGCGGTGATTCCCAACCCCGGCAGCGAGGGCCGGTTGATCCGCTCCTTCACCTGGGGACTGGAACTGCCCTGGGCCAAGGGCCCCCAGCCCGGCCCGAAGCTGATCAATGCCCGGAGCGAGACCGTGCTGGACAAGCCGGCCTTTGCCGAATCTTTTCGTCAGCGGCGTTGCTTGATACCCGCCGATGGTTTCTACGAATGGCAGAAGCGGCCCACCGGCCCCCAGCCCTACTATTTTCGGGCCAAGGCGCAGGGTCCGCTGGCTCTGGCGGGCATCTGGTCCCGACAGGAGTATCCCGGTGACCATGTGGTGGAAAGCTGTTCCATCCTGACCACGGCGGCCAACAGCTTGATGCGCCCGGTACACCACCGGATGCCGGTGATCCTCCCTCGGGGAGACTGGCAATTCTGGCTGGACTTGCCCGAGGAGAAGGCGGAAAGCCTTCTGGAAATGTTGCGGCCCCTGGCCTCGGACCTGTTGCAAAGCTGGCCGGTGGATCGCCGGGTGAACTCACCGGGCTTTGACGGGCCCGAATGTGTCGTGCCGATCTGGGATGACCGGGGCGGCCAGTTGAATCTCTTTTCCTAGGGGACCACCTTGCCACAAAAAAACAATTTCGACGACACCCCGGGCTTGCGGTTATTCCTCGATTCGGCCGATCTGGCCGCCTGGCGGGACATTCTCCCCGGAGGCGCCTTCCACGGTATCACCACGAATCCTCTCCTGCTGGAGAGAGCCGGATTGCCCTGCTCGCCTGATGTTCTGCACCAGCTGGTCGAGGAAGCTGAGAAGTTGCCGATCCAGGAAATCCATCTGCAGACCTGGGGGCGAACCACCGATGAGATGATCGCCAATGGCCAGGCGTTGGCCTCGCTGGATCGGCCCGGACTGCGGGTCGCTCTCAAGGTCCCGATGACGACGGAGGGGATGGCTGCCGCTGTTCAGCTGCGCGCCACCGGGTGCCCCCTGACCTTGACTGCAGTCTTCAGCAGTGGACAGGTACTCCTGGCGGCCGGCTTCCAGGCGGCGTATGTCGCCCCTTACCTGGGCCGCCTCAATGATCAGGGGCTGGATGGGGCTCACATCATCCAGACCATGGACCGAGTCCTCAAGAAATCTCATAGCCCCACACGGTTGCTCGTGGCCAGCCTGCGGACTGCGGGGGAAGTTGTGAATCTGGCCTCCACGGGAATAGACACCCTGACGTTTGGGCCGGGCGTGGCGGCGGACCTCCTCCAGGACCCGCTCACCGATCGCGCCCATGAAGATTTTTTGAGGGCCGTGAAAGAAGGGGGTAGGCCCCAGGCCTGACGGCATGTTATATTATTGACAGATGGGGTTCAGGTCAGTCCGACTCGGTATCTCCCTGTCGCGTTCCCCCGGGCCCCCTCCCACCGGCAAAGGAGGGTTGCCATGCCTTGTGACAAACTGCTGGAGTACCTCAGATCCAAAAACGTCAAATTCGATCTCGTTGAACATCCTCAAGCCTATGCCGCCAGAGATGTTGCCTTCAAGGCAGGGGTTCCTGGACGCCTGTTTGCCAAAACGGTGATGGTCAAGATGGACGGCAAAATGGCCATGGCTGTTCTTCCTGCCGAGGAGAAGGTCAATTTCCACCTTTTGCGTGAGGCTGGGCGTGCGGATACCATTGCCCTGGCCACCGAGGAGGAGTTCGGGGCGATATTTCCGGACTGTGAGCTGGGTGCCATGCCTCCGTTTGGCAACCTCTATGGTATGAAGGTCTACGTGGGGGGAACTCTGGCGCGGGCGCAGACCATCACGTTCAATGCCGGGAATCATACGGAGGTGATCACGATGCCGTATGTGGATTTCGAGAGGTTGGTGATGCCGGGGGTGGCGTGGTTTACCTTTCGTCAAGTGAAGGAAATGACTGGAAAATCCTAAGGCGTGCCACGGAAATTGTTTCTACCTGTTCTCCCATGACCCACTCGATCATGGGAGAATCAATTTCTAGTAGGCATACTTCAGTTCATGCTTCTTGTTCTTCCCCAAGGCTGGCGTTTCCACCGCTCGGTCATAGTACTCTGCCCATCGCGGCGGTAATTCAATGTGGCTGCGTAAGATACGCTGACTTAGAATTTCCTCAACTGACAGGGGACTTTCCGTCAACCCCTTCAACATCCCCGGTGTGGGGCTGCCTCTTTCTTTTTCGCGGAGACCTTTCATGTAGTTCTTCCACACCAGGAAAACCACTAACCGCTCCGCACTCCCCTGCCGGCGCTTGGACCAGGCAATCGTTTCCCGCTTGTGATTTGAGCTGCTGTGACGAATCACAGCATCCATTATATTTATTTCCGACAATGAGTTATGTTGATTCCGGTACGCCGTTCCAGGAGTGATATCATGGGTGATCACGCAATCAATCTGCTTGATGCTGCGCTTGTAGGCCGGATGGTCGTCACTGTAAACCACCGCTGACGATCGCCCCTTCAAGGTGACCTCGATCAGCTCCTTCATGTCCTTTTCGATCGCCTTGGGATCGGGCCGTCCCAGCTTCTTTTCTTGTTCCTCCCGTCGCCTCTTCTGGGTATCGGACATGGACCCCTTCCTGCGTAAAGGGCTGTCGGTAAAGTAAATAAAGAAACCGGTGCCTTTTTCGACAGCGAGATGGTGGTGGAAGGGAAAGTACTGGCTCCACTCGTAAGACTCGAAACCGTCGACCACGATCATTCCGGGCGGCAAGAGGTTCTTCATCATTTGCCAGTGGAAAAGTATGGCGTGCCTGGCGAGGCGAGAGACCATCCTGTCCACCGTGGCCGGGGTGGCTTTCAAGTCTCTGGCAATTTGCCGGTTAGCCATGCAGCCACAAATCTTCATCCATACTTGAGGAAGCAAATCCGGCTGCTTGAGCCAGTAGGTCGTGCTGAAGGTCTGGGTGCTGAAGGAGCGCTTGCAGTGCTGGCAGGTAAACCGCTGGATACGGTGTGGGGCGGCATGACGCCGAAAGTAGCCAGCCCGTTTGAAGGTCCAACCTTCACTTAATGGATTATGGTACTTGCAGTTAGGGTTCGGACAGAAGGTCGGAACCCAGTTCCTCTTGGGGGCACTCATGCCCCCAAGAGGCAGAAATCAGACCAGAAACATTCTTCGTGGCACGCCTAACGGAGGAGAAGAGGAGCGATCACCACGCTGATCACACTCATCAACTTGATCAGGATATTCAAACTCGGCCCCGACGTATCCTTGAACGGATCCCCCACGGTGTCCCCCACCACGGCCGCCTTGTGCGCCTCGCTTCCCTTGCCCCCGAAGTGGCCCACCTCGATATGCTTCTTGGCATTGTCCCACGCCCCACCGGCATTCGACTGGAACAGGGCCAGCAAAACACCCGTGGCCGTGACACCCGCCAGCAACCCACCCAGCATCTCCGGCCCACCCAGGAAGCCAACGGCCACCGGACTGAGGACCGCAATCAAACCGGGCACAATCATTTCCTTGATGGCCGCCGCCGTGGAAATATCCACGCAGCGCCGGAAATCGGCCGTGGCATTGCCCTCCATCAGTCCGGGGATTTCCCGGAACTGACGGCGCACTTCTTCGATCATGGAGAAGGCGGCACGCCCCACCGCGTCCATGGCGAAACTGCTGAACAGGAAGGGCAGCATGGACCCCAGCAGCAATCCCACCAGAACTTCGGGAACCATGATGTCGATGATGAACTTTTCACCCACCGGCAATCCCGACTGGATGATGGTCTGGTAGGCACTGAACATGGCCAGGGCGGTCAGGGCGGCCGAGCCGATGGCAAAGCCCTTGCCGATGGCCGCGGTGGTGTTGCCCACGGCGTCGAGCTTGTCGGTGCGCTCACGCACTTCCTTGCCCAGGCCGGCCATCTCACTGATGCCGCCGGCGTTGTCCGCGATGGGACCGTAGGCGTCCACCGCCAGCTGGATTCCCGTGGTCGAAAGCATACCCAGAGCCGCGATGGCAATGCCATAAAGCCCGGCAAACTTGTAAGCCATGAGGATCACAACACCCAGGACGATGATCGGCAAAGCCGTGCTCTGCATTCCCAGACCCAGACCCCCGATGATGTTGGTGGCCGCCCCGGTCTCACTGGCCTTGGCGATACGCTGGGCAGGGCCCTTGTCCTCGGCCGTGTAGTACTCGGTGATCACCCCGATGGAAATACCGCCGGCCAGACCCACCACTGTGGCGATGAACACGCCCAGATAGACATCAGTCGGCAGCAGCTGCTGGATCACGAAGTAAGACGCCACCACCATGATGGCCCCGGCACCAAAAGTGCCAAGGTTCAGCGCGGACTGGGGGTTGCCCCCCTCCTTGGTCCTGACGAAGAAAGTCCCCAGAATGGACACCACGATGCCCACCGCCGCCAGCACCAGGGGCAAGAGCACCGCGTTGAGGTTGCCGGGCAGGAAGGCCACACCCAGGATCATCGAACCGACGATCGAGCCCACGTAGCTTTCGAACAGGTCGGCGCCCATGCCCGCCACGTCGCCCACGTTGTCGCCCACGTTGTCGGCGATGACGGCGGGGTTGCGCGGATCATCCTCGGGGATCCCGGCCTCGACCTTGCCCACCAGATCGGCGCCCACATCGGCCGCCTTGGTGTAGATCCCGCCACCCACACGGGCGAACAGGGCGATGGAACTGGCACCCAGCGAGAAACCGGAAATCACCTGCAGAATCCGGGTCACGCCCCAGGTTTCGGCATAGAACTGGGTGTAGACGATGTATAAAACGCTCAGTCCGATCACGCCAAGTCCCACCACGACCATGCCCATGACGGCACCGCCGCTGAAGGCCACCGCCAGAGCCTTGTTCAGGCTGGTGCGGGCGGCGCTGGTGGTGCGGACATTGGCCAGGGTGGCGATCCGCATACCGAAGTAACCCGCCAGACCGGAGGCCACAGCGCCCAGGACGAAGGACACCCCGATCAACCAGTGGGAAGTTTCCACCTTGGCGTTACCCGCGGCCAAAAGAATGGCGACCACGACCACGAAAATGCTGAGCACGCGATACTCGCGGCTGAGGAAGGCCATGGCGCCTTCCTGGATGTGACCGGCAATGGTCTGCATCTTCTCATCACCGGCATCCTGTTTCTTGACCCAGGATGACTTGTACGCAGCAAAAAGCAACGCAAGTACACCGGCGGCAGGGATGAGATAAATCACACTGATCCTCCTGTGAGACGGCTTTTCAAACAGGCTCAGGCTCGGGGAACAGGGGGTTCCTCAGGGATTCCCGCGATCGTCACCTCGGGCCAAAGCTGCTTGAATCAGGACATTTGGGGTATGGAAAACCCATGAAAGAGCAGACGCCCAGTTGAACGTTTTGATTCAACGCTCCACGGGCGTCTGCCTGAAAGCCATGCAATTGTACCAGAATTCAGGGTTTACCGCAACCCTGTTACTTTTGTCAGGACTACTTGCCCTCGATCGAAACCAGTTCCACCTCGAAGCACAGGGTGGAATTGGCGGGAATCGAGGCACTGGCACGGGCCCCATATCCCATGGCCGGGGGAATGATCAAGGTGGCCTTGGTCCCCACCGTCATGCCCTCGAAAGCCACGTCCCAGCCCTGGATCACCTGGCCGGCGCCCAGCGCAAACTTGAAAGGGCGGTTCCGCTTGAAACTGGAATCAAATTCGCTGCCCTTGGCTCCATCTTCCCACAGCCAGCCCGTGTAGTGGACATTGACCTGGTCGCCCAGTTCGGCCATGGGCCCGGAACCATTGACACGGTCCAGGATCTCGACCCTGGGAATGCTCACGATCTCGACATCGAACATCAGGGTCGCCGCAGGGGGGATCACAGGAGGCCGGCCGTTGGGACCGTAGGCCAGCTCATTCTCGATCTTCAGGGTTCGCTTGCCGCCGACCTTCATACCCACGAGACCTTTTTCCCAGCCGGGGATCACAAAACTGCGGCCCAGGGGAAAGGCGATGGGCTCGCCGCGCTCCACGGAGCTGTCGAACTGGGTCGTCTTCGCCCCGTCCTCGAACAGCCAGCCGGTGTAATGAACTTCGACGAAGTCCGAGGCGCCAACCACATCACCGGATCCCAGGGTGGAATCCACATAGGTCAGGCCCGGAACAATTTCCTGCCAGGTGGCGGCAGCCTGCTCGGCTTTCCCGGTTTCCTGGCAGCCGGTCAGGGCGAATGAGACGGTCATCAGAATGACAAATACGGTCAGGAGCATCTTGCGCATGAGTATCCTCTCTGCTGATTATCAGGTTTGGAGCCAGGGAAATGTCGCACGGCTCCCTGGAAATTTCAAATCACGGAATCAGCCGGTGGGTTTCAACTTCCCTCTCCTGGGCCAGGGCCAGGGCACAGCCCAGGACAAAATAGAGCAGCATTTCCACTTCGTCATCGGTCTGGAAAACCTGGAAAAAGCCCGCCACGGTGATTCCCGCCTGGACGGCCAGGGCGCCTCGCAAAATCCCGGCGCTCTGCCCGCTGGTAGGCAAAGCCCGCCAGATCACCCTGCACACCACAACGAGCAATAACACGGCAGCCACGATCCCCGGCAAGCCCGCGTTGACCCCGTGCATGAGCAGATCGTTGTGGGCGTGGCCGAAGGTTTCGAAATGGCCGGGGACCTGGTGATCAGCCAGGAGGGCCTCGAAATTACCCGGACCGAATCCCAGCACCGGATTGGCCAGGATACCGTCAAGGGAACTGTGCCAGAGATTCAAGCGGGTCAGGTGCTTGCCCGGGTCGAAAATGTTCAGAAAATGAACCCGGCTCACAGGAATCGCCAGCAACACTGCCAGGAGCCCCAGCCAGGTTCCCAATCCGTACCAGCGGCGTCTGCCCGAATCCAGCCAGACCAGCACCAGAAGACCCGCCCAGACTCCCAGCCAGGCACTGCGGGCAAAGGTCAGCACCAGAGCTACCCCCAGCAGAAGGAGCGCCACCCCCGTCAAGACCCGAGGGATCGGCCCCTGCTTTCCCATCACCCACGCCCCGGCCAGCATGGCCATGATCAGCACCTGTCCGGCATAGCTGAGGTGGTGACTGAAAAAGCCCGACACCGCCGCATGCCCAAACTGGGGGCGAAAAATACTGCGGCCGCGGATAGGATCTTCGCCCAGGAGGTACTGGACCACCGACATCACGGCGGCCAGCATGGCCATGAACAGCAGCACGGCCAGGACACGGCGGATCAAATCTTTTTGCCCACGGGCCAGAATGGGCACCGCCAGCAGAAGCAACTTGATCCAGGATTCTTCCGCCAGCTTCCCCCAGTGGTGAGGAAAAGGAGCACTGAACACCGTGGCCAGAAAATAGACCAGGTACAGCGCTCCCAGAGCCCAGACCACAGAGGTGGGAAAGCCCGCGCCCAGGCCCCGTTCCCGCACAACCACCACCGCTCCGGCGATCAAACACAGTCCCGTGGCCATGGTGGCGGCGGACAC
>JAZBOO010000364.1:0-2334 GCA_036351155.1 Candidatus Krumholzibacteriia bacterium
GCCGTCGCAACTGGGGGTATCATCGGTATGGCAGGTGGCACAGCGTGCAGTGTACAGGGAAGGATAAGCCTCGGCCTGGGGCACCAGCAGGCAGCCCAGCAAGGACAAGCAAATCACGGAGAACAGGAACGGGGTGTGAATTTTCAGGCGCATGACGATCTCCATCGGTTAGGAACCCCTAGATGACTGCTGGGATAATAGGACTGATTCCTGGCTGGGGTCAATGCGAACCCACAGGCCCGCTCCTTTTCCCTGGTTCTCCGCCCTCTGCCGTGGTAAAAATCTCCCATGAAACTCATCACCTACCTGCAGGGGGCAGACCCGCGACCCGGGCTGGCCCTGAGCGAAACCGTCGGCATCGACCTGCTGGCGGCCAATCCGTCCCTTCCGGCCAACTGGCATGCCCTGTACGGCAACCTGGATCCGGTGCGGGCGGTGTTCGAGGCCCAGGCCCACCAGCTGGGGGCCATGGAAACCCAGCGTCTGGGCGGCGAACCTCTTCCCCTGCCCTTCGTGGATCTGCGTCAGGTGACCCTGCTGGCGCCGGTGATTCTGCCCTCCAAGATCATCTGCGTGGGACTGAACTACCGCGACCACGCCGAGGAGCAGAACAAGCCCCTGCCCCCTCGGCCCATGCTGTTCAGCAAGGCGTCGACCTGTCTGCAGGCGCCGGGCATGGCCATCGAGCTGCCTGAAGAATTGACCCAGGTGGACGCCGAGGGTGAGCTGGCCGTGATCATCAGCAAGCCCGGGCGCAGCATCAGCCGCGACCAGGCCGCCCAGCACATTGCCGGCTACACCTGCTTCAACGATGTGTCCGATCGCGAGGCTCAGTACGCCGACAAGCAGTTCTTCCGGGGCAAGAGCATGGACACGGGCGGGCCCTGCGGCCCCTGGCTGGTCACGCCCGACGAGTTGCCTGAGTTCGCCCACGGCCTGAAGGTGACCTGCCACTGGAACGACACTCTCATGCAGACCAGCAACACCGATCAGCTGATCTTCCCCGTGGACCAGCTCATCGAACACGCCAGCCGGTACATGACCCTGCTGCCCGGCGACATCATTTCCACCGGGACGCCCGGCGGGGTGGGCGTGTTCCGCGATCCCCAGGTGTTCCTGAAGCCCGGCGACACCGTGACCGTCGAGGTCGAGGGCGTGGGCAAGCTGGTCAACCCGGTGGTGCGGCGGGAGGACTGAGCTCCCCCCCTTTGCAAAATGGATCCCCTTCGGTGCCTTCTCGCACCGCAACCTTGCGTATTGCCACTCCTGGGGGGGCATGGTGCCTCATGGTTTCCTGCCCTCCTCCGCTAACCTCATGAAAAATCAACAGAATTGATGTTTCCTGGCTAGCCCGGCGGTTTCCCGTGCGTCCGGAACGCTCCTTGCCGTTACCTGATCGGGAGGCCCGAAACAGGGCAACCCGCAATGAGCAACAACTCGACGCCCACCTGCCCTGGAGCCGTGAATCGATGATTGCAGCCAAGCTCAGCTTCACTGAAATGACGTCGCTGATGGAGAAGATGCCCGCCTATTCCGCCTACCGGACCGAGCACCAGGCCGCCGACGCCGAGCGCGTTTTCCGGCGCGCCCTGGGGATGATGCTCAAGGAATGTGGGGATCATCTGCTGAACGTGGTCGAGCGCAAGGCGCAGATCCTCAGCAGCGAACACGAGCATCTGATCGACTCCCTGGTCGACCGCATCGGCCTGATCTTCCGGCGCCTCGATCGTGAAGGCGATGTCTGCCTGGTGGGCAACTGCGATCGTACCATCAACGAGCTGGAAGAGCTGGACACGCGCCTGATCTTGCTCGTGGAAGAGGCCCTTCGCCTGGTGCGCAACCTTGGCTCGGACATACCGGCGGCCGAGTGGTTCAAGACCGACGCCAGCCTCCTCTCCTGCGACCTGGCCAACTTCAGCGAGATGACCGAGGAGCGGAACTACCTGCTGGGACTTGGCTGGGAAAGCGAGTTCACCATGCCCGGAAGGCCCACGACATGAGCGACACGGACACCCCCCGCACAGGCCTCGGATCAGGACGCGCCTGGACGGCCTTGCCGGACCAGGACAAGTTGCTGGAATGGTCTCTCGATCCCGACGGCGACTTTTTGCAGGGTCCTCTGGACCTGATTTGCATGCGCGGCCGCAAGGCCTTCCTGAACCTGGCCGACGAGCAACTCGCTCTGCTGGCGGTGGATGACCAGCTGCAGGCCATCTACCTCGATGGTGGGCACGTGCTGGACATCGGGATGCGGCCCGACCAGATCGATCCACAGGGAAGGATCTACTTCCTGGACCCCGGGCGCATCGTGGACCTGCGCTGGACCCACGGCAA
>JAZBOO010000365.1:0-6928 GCA_036351155.1 Candidatus Krumholzibacteriia bacterium
AAGGTCCTCGGCGAGGGCGGCTTTGGCACCGTGTATCTCGCCGAGCAGCTCGAGCCGGTGAAGCGGCAAGTCGCTCTGAAGATCATCAAGCTCGGCATGGACACCAAGCAAGTCATCGCCCGCTTCGAGGCCGAGAAACAGGCGCTGGCCCTGATGGATCACCCGGGGATCGCCAAGGTCTTCGACGCGGGATCGACCACTTCGGGCCGCCCCTACTTCGTGATGGAACTGGTCGAGGGCGTTCCGGTGACCAAGTACTGCGATCATCACCGCCTGCGCACCCGTCAGCGCCTGGAACTGTTCGGTGAGATCTGCTCGGCTGTCCAGCATGCCCACCAGAAGGGTGTCATCCATCGGGACATCAAACCGTCCAACGTCCTGGTCTCGGAGGTGGACGGAAAACCGGTCCCCAAGGTGATCGATTTCGGTATCGCCAAGGCCACCAGCGCGCGGCTGACCGAGAAGACCATCTTCACCCAGGAAGCGCAATTCATCGGCACACCCGCCTACATGAGCCCGGAGCAGACCGGGGTGTCGGATCTCGACGTGGACACCCGCAGCGACATCTATTCCCTGGGCGTCCTGCTTTACGAAATGCTTTCTGGCAGCACGCCCTTCGACAGCCAGCAACTGCTCAGCGCCGGGTTCGCTGAAATCCAGAGAATTATCCGCGAAGATGAACCGCCCTGGCCCAGCTCGAAGGTCAGCCGCCTGGGTGAAAAGCTGGACGAGACAGCCGAGCATCGGCAGCTGCGCGGTTCTCAGCTTGTGAAGCGCCTGAAGGGCGAGCTGGACTGGATCGTGATGAAGTGCCTCGAGAAGGACCGCTCGCGGCGTTACGAAACGGCCAACGGTCTGTCCGCCGATGTGGTCCGTTTCCTCTCCAACGAGCCGGTATCGGCCTCGCCTCCCAGCCGCACCTACCGCTTGAAAAAACTGATGGTGCGCAACCGTGCCGTGTTCGCCGCCGGAACCGCGATGGTGTTGCTTCTGGCCGCCGGTGTGGTGGGCACGAGCATCGGGCTGGTGCGCGCCAAGCAGGCCGAGCGTGCAGCTGTCTCCGAGGCGAGCAAATCGGAACAGGTGGCCCGCTTTCTCACCGACATGCTGGCAGGTGTGGGACCGTCGGCCGCCCGTGGCCGCGACACCGAGATGCTGGAAGAGATTCTCCAGGAAACCCACGAGAGCATCGGCGTCGAGCTTGCGGATCAGCCCGAAGTCGAGGGAGAAATCCGTTCTCACCTGGGCCAGACCTACTACGATCTGGGGCGCCTGGAGCAGGCCAAGGAACAGTGGGAACTGGCTCGAGATCTCCTGCTCGAGGCTCACGGCGAGCTTGATGCGGACGTCGCTCGCCAGTACAGCAACCTGGGCCTCGTGCATGAGGCCTTGCAGGAATTCGATGCGTCTGAAGCCGCCCATCTCAAGGCCCTTGAACTGCGGCGCAAGATCTTCGACGGTCCTCACGACGACCTGGCCATGAACCTGGTCAACATTGCGAACCTGTACGTGAACATCGGGCGTTACGAGGAAGCCGAGCCGATGCTGCTCGAGGGGCTGGAGCTGCTGCGTCAGATCCACGGCAACGAGAACGAGAACGTGGCCATCGCCCTGAACAGTCTGGGCAATCTCATGCAGCACCTGCGGCGCTACCCGGAAGCGGGGCCGTACTACGAGGAAGCCCTGAAGATCCACACCGCAGTGCTGGGCGACGACCATCCCTACGTGATCACCGACATGTTCAACCTCGGCTGGCTGGCACTCAACACGGAGAATCTCGAGGACGCCTCACGGCGATTCGCCGAGGTCGCTGCCCTGTCACGTCGTGTGTACACGGAGCCGCACCCCAACCTGATCACGGCCCTGAACGCGCAGGCCAAAACCGAGCAAAAACTGGAGCGGCTCGAGTCGGCCGAAAAGCTGCACCGCGAGAGTATCGCCCTGGCTGAGCAGGTGTACGGCTCCGAGCACGCGACGACCGCCGAGCTCGTGCTCGATCTGGGTGAGTGCCTTTCGGAGATGGGAAGACTGGACGAGGCGGACGAGCAATCTCTCCGTTCCATCGAAATCCTTGAAGCGGCCTTCGGCCCGGACAATCCCACCTCGTTGAGGGCTCGCTACAACTATGCCTACTCCGTGTATGACCGCGGCGACATCGAGAAGGCGATCCCCATGCTCGAGGAATCGGTGGCTGCCTATACCGCGGCCGTCGGGCGTGAACACGACGGCACCGCGCTGACTCTGAGCAATCTGGGCCGGGCGCTGCGCGACATCGGGCGTGTCGACGAATCCTTCGCTCCCTTGAACGAGACCCGGGACATTCGCCTCAAGATCATGGGCCCCGAGCACATGCTGGTGGGGGTATCGAACCACGACCTGGCCAAGGCCAATTACTTCCGGGGCCGCCTGGACGAAGCGGAAAACCAGCTGAGAGATGCCTTGAGCAACTACACGGTGTCGCTGGACAGCGCCCACCGGGTGTTCGGCACCATCCAGCTTTTATTTGCCCGGATTGACCTGGACCAGGGACAACCTCAGGAGGCGCTGGAGTGCCTCGACAAGGGGCGCCCGCTCTCCCTGGCTGCACGTGGGGCGGACCATGTGGAGCAGCTCGACTTCGACGCGCTCGAAGGCGTGGCACGGGCCCGGCTGGGCGACCTGGAAACCGCCGAGGAGCGGATAGCCGGAGTCACACCGCGGCTGGACGAGCTTGACGCCAAGAAACGGGCATTGATGCTACTGAATCTGGGGCAGGTGCACACCCTGACCGGGCATTTCGAGGACGCCGAGAAGGCATTGCTCGAATCCCATGGCACCTATGACGACACTTTTGGGAAAGGCCACTATCTGACCAAGCAAACCGTTCAGGCGCTGATCGAGATGTATGACGCGTGGGCCAAGGATGGGTCGGCCAAGGCCGCGGAGGCTGCGCAAAGCTGGAGGCGGGCAAGATGATCTCGGTCCATCGATGAACACCCAGCCCATTAAAGACGAGAGTTTATATCCTTATTGATCTATGTTGTTCGGATTGAAAAACAATCCAGGGACCCAGAGCAAGGAAACAGCCATGGAATCCGGGCAGATGCTGGCACACTACCGCGTCGAGGAAAAAATCGGCAAAGGCGGGATGGGCGAGGTGTTCCGCGCCCATGACACCAAGTTGAGCCGCGACGTCGCCCTGAAAATTCTTCCCCCGGAATTCAGCTCCGACAAGGAGCGCCTGGGGCGTTTCGAACGTGAGGCAAAGGTCCTCGCCTCGCTCAATCATCCCAACATCGCCGCCATCTTCGGCTTCGAAACCACTCCCGAGTGCACCTTCCTGGTGATGGAGCTGGTGGAGGGCGAAGACCTGGCCGAGATATTGCGCAAGGGCGCTTTGCCTGTGGATGAAGCCGTCGACATCGCCCGCCAGATCGCCGAGGGACTGGAAGAGGCCCACGAAAACGGGATCGTCCATCGCGACCTCAAGCCGGCCAACGTCAAGCGCACTCCTGACGGCAAGGTGAAGGTGCTGGATTTCGGTCTGGCCCGGGCCTTCGCCGGACAGACGGCTGCCGAGGGTCAGGTGGCCAGCGACATGACCATGACGGCTCCCATGACCCAGCTGGGCACTGTGCTGGGCACGGCAGCCTACATGAGTCCGGAACAGGCCCGCGGCAAGGATGTGGATCGCCGCGCCGACATCTGGGCCTTCGGTGTGGTCCTCTTCGAGATGCTCACCGGACAGCGGCTGTTCGACGGAGAAACGGCCAGCGACACCCTGGCCGGCATCCTCAAATCAGAACCCGACTGGGATCAGCTGCCCGAAGAGCTGCCCTTCCAGGTGAATCGTGTGTTGCGGCGTTGCCTGGCCAAGGATCCGCGGCAGCGGTTGCGCGACATCGGCGAGGCCCGGGTCCGCCTGGAAGACCCCGAGGCCGAATCGGGGATGTTTTCCGGGCCCATCACGGCCATCCGGGACAGCGGCCGGCAAAGCCGCTGGAGCCAGCTGGTGCCCTGGGCCCTTCTGGCAGCCAGTCTGGCCGCGGTGGGCTGGCTGGCTCTGGGTGCGCGGTCCACCCAGCACACCATGACGCAGCACCTGGCTGTCCCTGCTCCATTGAACGCCGACTTCCACATCACCGGGTCGTTTCCCGGGCTCCCCGAGATTTCACCCGACGGCCGGATGCTGGCCTTCAGTGCCCAGGACAAGGAAACCAAGGCCATCCAGCTTTTCGTCCGCTCGCTGGATCAGCCCCAGCCCATCGCCCTCAGCGACACCAAGGATGCCCAGTACCCCTTCTGGTCACCCGACGGCGAATGGGTGGGCTACAACGTCCGGGGCAAGGGGCTCATGAAAGTCCCCACCAACGGGGGCCCTCCGCAGATGATCTGCCCCTCCAGCAACGGCAAGGGGGGCAGCTGGAATGAAACGGGAGACCTCCTGTTCACCGTCGACTACAACTCGCCCATCTCCACCGTCAAGGCAAGCGGAGACGAGCCCCGTACCGTGACGGACCTCGAGAACGACGAGGGCTTCAACTCGCACCGCCACCCCCAGTTTCTGCCGGACGGCCGGCATTTCCTCTACTTTGCCCGCGGTGCCGGCAAGGTCGAATCGCAGATCCGCCTGGCCAGCCTGGACGGCGGTCCGGAGAAGGTCGTGACCACCAACGCCTTGATGGGATTTTACAGTTCGGGATATCTGGCCTTCATCGTCCACGGAGACCTCGTGGCCCAGCCTTTCGATCCGGCCACGGGGGTGCTTTCCGGCTCACCCACCCCCCTGGTGGTCGATGTGTTGAACGTACCCGGGGCCGCCAAGGGGGCCTTTTCTCTGTCACAGGAGGGGTCGCTGACGTATCTGCAGGGAGAGACGACGGAAGAAGCCACGCTGACCTGGCGGGATCGCGCGGGCAAGGAAACGGCGCTGGTGGGTGACCTGGCCTCCTACGACATCGTGTCCCTGTCTCCCGACGGGCGCAGTGCCGCCGTCCTGATCATCACCGACCAGGCGGGCACCTGGGATGTCTGGATCATCGACCTGGAACGAAATTTCCGCACGCGATTCACCACCGACCCCTCCGATGATTACGACATGGTCTGGAGCAAGGACAGCCGGCATATTTACTTCGTCTCTGACCGGGAGGGGACGGCCGCCATCTTCAAGAAAGAAGTGGGCAGCCCCCTCCCTCCGCAGAAGCTCTTCCAGTCAGGGAAAGACTTGCGCCTCTGGGACGTGACGGCGGACGGCAGCCAGATCATCTACTCGACCTCGGGAGAAGGGACGGTCTGGGACCTCTGGTCCGCGGACCTCAGCGGAAAAACCGAGCCGCGTCTGTTGCGGGGATCACCCGAGCAGGATGTGGTGGGCCAGCTGTCCCCCGATGAGAAGTGGTTGCTGTTCGCCTCAGTTGAATCAGGAATGCCGCAGGTCTATGTGACGCCCTGGCCGGCAATTTCCCCTATCACCCAGGTTTCGACAACAAACGGAATCTGGTCGGCCTGGACCAAGGAAGGCCGCGAGGTGGTTTTTCAGGAAGTTGACGGTCAGCTGTTGTCGGTGGCCATGACCGTGGAGGACGGTCGCATGCTGATCGGCCAGCCCGAACCTCTGTTCACTTTCGCCGCCCCCGTGCTGGAAGGCAGCAGCTGGGACGTTTCCGCAAGTGGGGAAGCGTTCCTGACCGTCAACACCAATGACTCCATGCTGCCCAGCTACTGCAACCTGGTGCTGAACTGGCCGGGGATGCTTGAGGAGAGGTGACCGGGGGGCTATTTTCTTGAGGATGGGCTGGCAAGAACAGCATGACCTGGCGACATCCGTCATCCTCCACTTCACCTGAAAGAAATTCATGAAATTCGACTTCGATGCACCCGTGGACCGGACCGGCACCAACAGCGAAAAGTGGGACAAGTACGGCGGCCGGGACATCATCCCCTTGTGGGTGGCAGACGCCGATTTCCGGTCTCCCCCCGCGGTGATCGATGCCCTGACCAGACGGGCGGCCCACGGAGTATTCGGGTATCCGGGAACTCCACCGGGGCTGGTCGAGGTTTTTCTGGAAACCTGTGCACGGGAATGGGGCTGGCAGGTCGACCCCGAGTGGCTGGTCTGGTTGCCAGGGCTGGTTTGCGGCCTGAGTGTCACCTGCCGCGCCACCGGCGAAGCCGGCACCGGGGTTGCGGTGCAAACGCCTGTCTACGGGCCATTTCTGCGGGTGCCCGGAACGATGAATCGTCGGGTTCAGCACATTGGCCTTCAAGGTGACAACACCGAGGGCTGGATCTGCGACCGGGCCACCTTCGCCGCCGGTCTGGACGAAACCACCCGGTTATTCCTGCTTTGCCACCCTCACAATCCGGTGGGTCGCCTGTGGATGCCCGAGGAACTAGAAGTCTTCGCCGAGGAATGCCTGCGCCGTGATGTGGTGATCTGCAGTGACGAGATCCACGCCCAGCTGGTCCTCGAATCAGGAAGAAGGCACGTGCCGCTGGCCACCCTGTCGCCCGAAATCGCCGCGCGCACCATCACCCTCATGGCGCCGAGCAAGGCCTTCAACATCGCCGGACTGGGGTGCTCGGTGGCCATCATACCCGATGCCGGACTTCGCCAGAATTTCGAGCGCGCCAAGCTGGGCATTGTCCCCCACATCAATGTCCTGGGTCTGGTGGCGGCCGAGGCGGCCTGGCGCGACGGGAGTGCCTGGCTGGCGGCACAGCTTGATTACCTGCGTGGCAATCGCGACTACCTGGCCCAGGTGGTCGAGGGTTTGGCCGGGGTGACCATGGCCAGGGTCGAGGCCACCTATCTGGCCTGGCTGGATGTGAGCGCACTGAATCTGGACAACCCCGGGGAATACTTCGAAAGCCACGGCCTGGGTTTCTCCCCCGGGGAGCACTTCGGTGCCGAGGGATATGTCCGCTGCAACTTTGCCTGTCCGCGGGC
>JAZBOO010000366.1:0-3627 GCA_036351155.1 Candidatus Krumholzibacteriia bacterium
CCAGTGCGGC
The DNA here is from genome assembly GCA_036351155.1 of Candidatus Krumholzibacteriia bacterium. Classification (GTDB taxonomy): domain Bacteria; phylum Krumholzibacteriota; class Krumholzibacteriia; order LZORAL124-64-63; family LZORAL124-64-63; genus LZORAL124-64-63. The sequence goes on from JAZBOO010000366.1 coordinate 11, forward strand.
GGCGGTCAGAGCGGCGGCCATGAGGGCCAGGCTGTCAGACCATAGAAGCGCCAGCGCCACCACGGCCAGGGAGGTGCCTCCACGGAGCATCATACCCAGGCCGATCCAGTGCATGCGCTCGTGTTTCTGGCAGTAGCCCATGAGGATTTCGCTGGGGTTGTCCAGGCATCGCGAAGCCCCGAAGGCCATGAGGATGACGATGAAGCTGGACGCGTAACCCACGGCTATTCCCCAGATTGCCATGGCGACAAGGCCCAGCGCCGCGGCCATCGAGCCCGTGGCCAGGTACTGGCTGAAGGTCTGGGCATCCTCGGCGTCGGTCACGTAGATGTTGCGCAGCTGCAGCTTGGCCAGGGTGTTGACCGGCATGACGATGGCCATGACCAGCACGTAGGTCCCCAGCAGCTCGGCGTTGCCCATCTTGGCCAGCAGTGCCACGATACCCCACTGACAGGCCGAATTGACCAGATTGCCGGCCATGACCCACCGGAAGTTTTTTTTCAGTGAAATCGCAGGGGCGGACATGGGTGTGTGGGCACCGTTTCTGGGCAAAGGGTGAGAGAACGGGGGCGGTCCGGTTTTCATCGGGAACCGGGGGCTTTCCGAGGCGGCAACCTCACCATAGATAAGGGGATTCGTCAATTCAGGAAAGTTTAAATACCGGTTTATTCCCGGCCATTTTGGCCGAATAGTGCTTGCGATGACTCCGCTGCGGATCTATATTCCGCCGGACAACACCGGGCAGAGGGCTGGATTGAAAACCATCCCTATGTGCGGTGGTTTGTGTCCTTCAAGTCTTATGGAATGGCGGGTCGTTTTCATTTTCATGGCAGCCACCTGCAGCCATCGTGACGCAAGTCAGAAATTGCATGAACTCGTTGCAAGTCGAAATGCGTGACGGTTAATCGGAGGTTCTCGACGATGGCATTGACCAAAGAACAAAAAGACAGCGTGATCGAAAAGTACCGGAAGCACGAAAACGACTCGGGTTCGCCCGAGGTGCAGATCGCGCTGTTGACGGAACGCCTGAACACTCTCGGCTCCCACTTCAAGATGCACGGCAAGGATCATCACAGCCGTCGCGGTCTGCTGAAGATGGTCGGTCAGCGCAAACGCCTGCTGGCCTACCTGAAGAAGAAGGATCTCGAGGGTTATCGTGCCCTGATCAAGGACCTGGGTATCCGCGGTTGATTCCCGGTTATCCTTGTCTCGGTTCCCCTTGCCGGGGAAAGTGATAGCAGTCATCGGTCGTGGCGTTTACGTTGCGACCGATTGGCTTATCTGACGCGGAAAGAAAAAGAATGACGCAGTGTATGGCGTCTCCGCGGAGGTGCTTGCCGGAATGAGCCGGCTTGTGCCGCACGACCCGGATTGTCCGGGTGATGTTGATGGAAGGAAGAAGAAGAAAATGAGTAACCAAGTGGAAATGAACAAGCATGTCGTGAGCATGGAGATGAACGGGACGACCTTCTCTCTGGAAACCGGTCGCATGGCCAAGCAGGCCAACGGTTCGGTGATCGTGCGCATGGGAGACACCATGAGCCTGATGACCGTGACCGCCGACAAGAACCCCAGTGACCGCGATTTCCTGCCCCTCTTTGTGGAATACCGGAACAAGACCTACGCTGCCGGCAAGATCCCCGGGGGATTCTTCAAGCGTGAAGCCCGTCCCACCGAGCGCGAGACCTTGACCTGCCGTTTGATCGACCGGCCCCTGCGCCCCCTGTTTCCCGACGGATACCGTCATGAAACCCAGGTTGTGGCCTTCATCATCAGTGCCGACACCGATTTCCACGCCGACACCCTGAGCATCACCGGGGCCAGCATGGCCCTGAACCTGAGCGACGTGCCCTTCACCGATGTGGTGTCCGGCGTGCGTATTGCCGATGTGGATGGCGAGTTCATTCCCAACCCCAGTTTCGCCCAGCTCGAAGAGTCCAGCATGGACCTCGTGGTCGCCGGCACCGATGACATCGTGTGCATGATCGAGGGCGAGTGCCTGGAGGTTCCCGAGGATCGTCTGCTGGATGCCATCGAGTTTGCCCACGAGTGGATTCGCAAGCTCAACGCCCTGCAGAAAGAACTGCTGGCCGTGGCCGGCCACAAGCCCAAGTGGGACCTGCCCGTGGTGCCCGACAACTCCGAGCTGGAGGGCAAGGTCAAGGACCTGATCGGCACCGAGTTGAGGGAGGCCATCGTGGTCAAGGGCAAGTTCGAGCGCAGCGAGGCGCTGGGTGCCCTGAAGACCAAGGTCAAGACGACGTTCACCAATGAGGACGGCGTCCTGGATCCCAAGGCCATGGAAGCCTTCGGAGCCGTGGAAAAGAAGATGATGCGGGAGATGATCCTGACCGAGGGCACCCGCACCGACGGCCGCGATCTGACCACCGTGCGGCCCATCACCGTGGAGAACGGCGTTTTGCCCCGCGCCCATGGCAGCTGCCTGTTCACCCGTGGCGAGACCCAGTCTCTGGGCACCGTCACCCTGGGCAGCAAGCAGGCCGAGCAGCGGGTCGAGCCCCTGAACGGCGAGCAGTACTGGAGCAAGTACTACCTGCACTACAACTTCCCCCCGTTCAGCGTGGGTGAAGTGGGCCGTTACAGCGGGACCGGTCGTCGTGAGATCGGCCATGGCAAGCTGGCCGAGCGCGCCATCAAGCCCATCCTGCCGGACCTGGAAGACTTCCCCTACACCATTCGTCTGGTGTCGGACATCCTCGAGAGCAACGGTTCGAGCAGCATGGCCACCGTGTGTTCCTGCTGCATGGCTCTGATGGATGCCGGCGCGCCCATCAAGGCCCCGGTGGCCGGCGTGGCCATGGGCCTGATCAAGGAAGATGACCGGGTGGCGGTGCTGACCGATATCCTGGGCGTCGAGGACCACCTGGGCGACATGGACTTCAAGGTCACCGGTACGCATAAGGGCATCACCGCCTTCCAGATGGACACCAAGATCGCCGGCATCAGCCGCGAGATCATGACCAAGGCCCTGACCGATGCCAAGGTGGCCCGGATTCACATCCTGGGTGTCATGGAAGAGGCTCTGGCCGCCCCGCGCGAGACCATGAGCCCCTATGCTCCGAAAATCGACACCATCCAGATTCCGGTGAAGAAGATCGGCGCGTTGATCGGCCCCGGCGGCAAGGTCATCAAGCAGATCCAGGAAGACACCGGCGCCACCATCGAGGTGGACGACGAGGGCATGGTCTTCGTGTCGTCGGTGGATCAGGCCAGCGGTGCGGCTGCTCTGCGGTTCATCGAGGGTCTGATGGCCGAGCCCGAGGTGGGCAAGGTTTACACCGGTATCGTCAAGACCATCGTGGACTTCGGCGCTTTCGTCGAGTATCTGCCGGGCAAGGACGGGCTGCTGCACATCAGCGAGCTCGAGCACTTCCGGGTGGGCAACGTCGAGGACGTGCTGCAGCTGGGTGACGAGATCGAGGTCAAGCTGGTCGAGGTCGACAGCCGCACCGGCAAGGTGCGTCTGAGCCGCAAGGCCCTGCTGCCGGTGCCCGAAGGCATGGAGAACATGCCCCGGGACGAAGGCCGTGGCGGCGGCGGTGGCCGTGGTGGCGATCGCGGGGGAGACCGCGGTGGTGACCGACGTGGTGGCAGCG
>JAZBOO010000367.1:0-22630 GCA_036351155.1 Candidatus Krumholzibacteriia bacterium
ATCGTTGGCCGAGGCCACATCGAACTCGGCGCTTGGTGTCCCTTCCCGGGGCTGGGGAATGGCGCCCTGCTCTTCCACGCTGATCAGGGCCAGATTCTCCTGATTATGGCGACCGGCGATCTTGCGCACGGTCAGGTCGATGGCCACGTCTTCGCCTCCGCGCTCCATGCGGATGTTCTTGTACTTGACCTCCTGTCCCGTGTCAAAAATTCGCCGCAGACCCGTGGCCAGAGGGACACCCAGCTCACCCACCACCATCCGGGTGATGTCGTTGTGGACCTTGCCCGAAGGCAGGGTCAGGATGCCGGCAGTTTCTCCCACCACGTGCAGCAACTCGCTCTGTTCGTTGACCACCATGGAGAGGGGAATCATGCCCTGGGCCAGGGTGTCGAGCAGCCTTTCCATCAGCTTGTCGTCCTGGCGGCCGGGCTGGTAACCCCGGCGTCCGAGGACTCCCTTGCCGCTCAAGCCCAGCCGGTCAGCAGCCAGCGGCATGGCGAAGCCCCGACGTCCGCGCCGCGCCTGACCCCGCGACCGGAAGATCTTCAGCTTGCTGTCCAGGCAGTCGAAATTCTCGCTCATGTCACCGGTGGTTTCGCTGGAACCCAGCACCAGCAGGGCATCGGTGTGCAGAGAGAAGTTGAACCCGTCGATGATTTTCTGCTGCAGCACCGGCTGCAGGTAAATCAGCAGGTTGCGACAGCACACCAGGTCCAGGTTGGTGAACGGCGGATCGGTGATCAGGTTGTGGTGAGCGAAAACCACCATTTCCCGGATGGCCCGCACCACCTTGACCTGCTCGGTGTGGCGATTGAAGAAGCGGGTCACCCTCTGGGGGGTCATGTCGCCAATCACTGCCTCGGGATAGACGCCCGTGCTGGCGCGGCCTATGGCATCACGGTCGATGTCGGTGGCGAAAATTTTGATGTCGAACTGACGATCCAGCTGGGTCATGACCTCGTGACAGACCATGGCCAGGGTGTAGGCCTCTTCGCCTGTAGAACAGCCGGCCACCCACATCCTGACCTCGTCCGACTCCGACTCCGACAGCAGCTTCGTCAGGTGCTTGGTCAGCAGGGCCTCCCAGACATCGGGGTCGCGGAAAAAGCTGGTCACCCCGATCAGCAGTTCACGATACAGCGACATGACCTCGCTGGGCCGGTTTTCCATGAAACTGACATAGTCGCTGAGTTCAACGATCTGGTTGACCGTCATGCGCCGCTCGATCCGGCGGGCAATGGTGCTTTGCTTGTAGAGCGTGAAATCGACCCGGGCCTGTTCCCGCAGCATGGCAAAAACCCTGGCCAGCCGGTCCTCCTCAAGCAGCAGGGGCGAACGAGGGGTCTGGGCCGCCAGGTAGGGGTGGTCGACAAAACTCATCAGCTTGCCCGGCATCTCGGCCACCGGCAAAACGAAGTCCACCAGGCCGGTCGCCACCGCCGCGCGGGGCATCCCGTCGAAGCGCGCGGTTTCAGCCGACTGGGCCACCGTCAAGCCGCCCACTTCCTTGATGGCACGAATGCCACGGGCCCCGTCACTTCCGGTGCCGGACAGCACGATCCCCACCGAACGGTCCTTGAGATCCTGGGCCAGTGACTGGAAAAAGACATCGATGGGCAGATTGATGCCGCGCTCGTCCCGCACCTGATCACTCAGCTGCAGCTTTCCCTTGAACAGCCGTATGTCTTTACGGGGTGGGATGATATAGACGTGATTCGAGGCGATGGCCATGCCGTCTTCAGCCCGCACCACCTCCATCTGGGTGTGCTTGGACAGCAGCTCGGCCATCAGGCTCTTGTAGTCCGGCGACAGATGCTGGACCACGACGAAAGCCAGTCCACTCTGGGCCGGCATGGCATCGAAAAACTGATCCAGGGCTTCCAGTCCCCCGGCGGAGGCCCCCAACCCGACACAACAGACAGGGCTGATCTGGTCCATTTGCTTGTCGCTCAAACCATCCTCCTTTGGCCATCGAACAACACGAACACCCTACAGATTACCGTATATCGATTTCATATTAAAAACAACACAAGTCGTTCCGCCCCACGATACTAAAGAAATGTATTGAGAACCATTCCCAATTTAAGTCCCCGATGTTTTTTGGTGGCGCCCCTGGTCACACTACCCTAGACTGATGATCAAGGTGGGGTCACAGGAGCCCGCCGCACATCACCCGAACCGCACCACGGCCCTGGGCCCTGGGCGGCGATCTCGGGGGTTTGGGCAGCCTCAAAGGTCGGGCGGGTTGGGTCCTGCCGCGGATGGACAGCCCATCAACCCGGATGGTTCATGAACGATCCGGGGATAGGAGGTGATCCAGTGAGTGAACATAGACCGAGCTCAGTGGAGGTGGCGTCCCTGCGTTGACGGGGCATCTCCGGGAAATGGCCGTTGAGGTAGGTCCCTCGTGACAGGGAAACCCAACGTCACCCGAGCTGAAGCTACAAGGGCGCCGCGGCAGTTTTTATTGCCGCGGCGTTCTTTTTCTTGGTGCTTCAGGTCTCTTCCGGTGCGGGAAAATCCCGCCCCTCATCCTGGCAAATCTTGCGCAGAGGATTGACCGACCAGGGATAGTGGAAATCATAGAAGTGGGAGTACGGCTTCTGCAACATGGCCAGCAACTCAGACGATTCCGGACTGGCCCCGGGATCCAGGGCATCGGCCACCCTGGCCAGGTCTTTCTCCGACAGCTTCAGGCGAATGAAGGTCTTGCCATCGACCGGCTTGAGGGGTAATGATCGCTCGGGCTCCTCCAGCAACACCTTGCGCGCCCGGGCAATACGATGTTCACCCACCTCGCGCAGCACCTCCCGGTACTTGCGGTACTGAATCCATTCGTTGATCAGGAAGGCGATTTCGCGGTCGCCCAGCTGGTTCCAGAACACGATGGGGTGATCGCCCTGGCTGAACCGACCCAGCATGTAGCAGCCGGCGGTCATGCCGCTGAGGCCCATCCTGAGGCAGCGGCCCGCCGCCTCCCGCATCAGACAAACCTTCCGCTCCAGTGTCAACAGATCGAAAACCTCGGCCTGCTTGTTGTGACTGCCCAGATCGCTACTCAGGACGGCGGAAACGAACCCTTCCGCAAAGAAATCATGCCACTGATTGACCATCTCGGCCGCTTTTTCCGGCTCGGTGCGCAGGTCCATCTGGACCATCTTCACCAGGTCGACATAGTTCTCCACCTGGTCGGCTTTCAGGCTGCCCGTCAGCTCCTGGTACTGGTCGAAGGCAGCCTCCAGGGTGCGAAAAACCTCTTCCTCGCGCGGGGTCAACTCCAGCGGCACCCCCTGGCGATACTTGTTGAACCGTGCCGGCGTGAAGCGGGCCTTGCCCCGGTAAACCTTCTTGCGCTTCGAGGACACCGTGATCCAGTCGCCCTGCCGGATCTCCTGCCCGTTGGTGTTGACCATGGTCGTCGGATCCACCATGCGCACGCCGTAGCTGCTCAGGTCCAGAAACGCCAGAGTGCCATGGCCACGGCAGGTGGTCACCAGATGGATGGCGGCCGGGTCCAGGCTGAAAATCACATCAACGGTGCCGATGGCGACCATGTCCGAAGGCGAGAACCGCTGCTGACAGAGGCAGACCCCTGTCTCCCCATTTTTCTTGGCCGCCAGTGCCTCCTCCACCGTGAAATATACCCGGGCCGAGATGGCGCTGCGGGGCAAAATGGAATAGCCGTCGGCAAAGAAATCCAGCTCGTCGAAGGCATCCTCGTCGATGGTGTCCGACATGATCTGGCGGAAATGGAAGGGCTTGACCAGACCCGGGACCTTCTGCTTGGGCAGCAGGGTCTCGTTGAACATGTCCATGGCCGACACCAGAGCAGCACGGCCCGTCAGCTCCGATTCGTTGATCTGTAGCAGCGCGAAAAAATGACCGTGCCGCACGGTCTCCGAGGCAAACTCGGCGGTCACGGTCGAGGCGAATTCCTTTTCCAGAACGCGCAAAGAAGGCACAAAATGAAAGAGGGCGGGGAACCGCTCCTTGATCTCGTCACGCTGGGCAAACTCCGTCACGCGAGCCTGCACCGTACCGGTCATGATGTCCTCGCCGAAGATGCTCCGTACCGTCTCGACCATCATCTTGCGACCCGTGTTCGGGTTGCGGCTGTAGAGAACTCCCGGGTAGGATTCATCGCCCCGGACGGTGCAAATCATTTGCTGAACAATCAGCGCCGGCCGCACCGCCCGGCCATGGGACAGGGTGAAGATCAGATCACGGTTGGCCGTGAAAAATCCCGCCGAGCACCGGTCCAGGAACTCCACCTGGTAAAAGGCGTCTTCCAGCAGGCTGGCGTCCAGCGCCGTGATTTCCTTCTCCAGGAGTTCGATCGCCTCGGTCAGATCCCCCGGCTTATCCAGCAGAGCGGCGATATTCGGGGCCAGGGGTGTTCCCTCGTGGGCCAGCAGCATGCGCAGGTTTTTGAGGTTGTTGTAGTACATCTTGGACGCGGCCTGGACCCCGTAAATTCCGCACAGGACGGGAAAAACCGCCGCGGTGATCCCCGCGTTCAGGTAGGTGGGCATCAGGCCGGGAATGTAGGACGGCATGGCGTAGCGCAGGGCCAGGATCAACGGCTGGGCAATGGAACCCAGCTGGCGGCCGCTCATCTGCTCCAGGTTCTGGACCGCCTGCCGCAAATGATCCCGGCGGTCTTCTGGAGGGCACTGAAAACTCCCGGTGGACAGGATGCAGAAGTCGGGCACGGGATAGCCCTGCCGACTCAGCTTGAGGAGGTTCAACCCCTTGTGGCTCACCTCCTCACACGAAAAATCCCTGGAGGTGAAATGGGGAATCACGTGGTCGTTTTCGGCGAGGTCCAGCTGGTCGCAAAAGCGCCGATTGGCCTCCTGCTGGATCTTCAGGATGCGGTTCACCTCGGCCAGAGCCGAAGAATCGCCCTGGCGGGACCGCACCAGGAGCGAAAGGTAGCGCTTGCCCAGCTTCCGGTCCCGGTTGTTCAGGATGGGGATGTCCACACCCCTCACCGGAATTTGCTCGGCCTGATCCGATCCGTTCAGGCGGTACTCTACCCGCGCGGGACGGTAGCCAGGCAATTCCTCGGCAGGGGCGGGCCAGCGGGCGTCCGCCATGCGGGAATAGACATTGGGGTAGTTCGCCCGGAGAACGAAATCCGAGACCTCGAGTGGCCCACAATCCGGCATGATGGCTCCTGGTTTCAGCGGCCCGGAACGGCCAGGCCGGCTTCCTCGGTCATCTGCAGCTTCATGGTTTCCATGTCACTCAAGGGCAGAATCTCGGGCGCGCGTCCATCGCGGTACACCCAGACCCGGCGCAGCTCGGGCAGGACGATGGGCGCAACCTCACCCGACACGGGCACCACTGTGATTCCCCCTTCCCACAGGCAGACACAAGAGGCCTCGGGGGTGCGGAACACGGCAAAGGTGGTGCCGGTCAGGCTGGCCGTCAATTCTTCGGTGGCAAAGACCAGGGGGAAGCCCAGCTTCTGCCCCCCGGTGGTGCCGTAGATTTCACCGCTGCTCAGGGTGAGTTCGCGCCCGCGGTCGAACCAGCGACCAGGCGCCGCCGGCAGTTCCAGCCGGGTGCCGGGCAGCATCCGGAACCGCAAACGGTCGCCCAGCTGCAGCTCCACTTCGCTGCCGGGAGCCGTGACCAGGGTGCCGGCTTCCAGGCGATGCCCCGTGGCCAGAGCCTGACCACCGGGTGCGGTCACGCCCTCGGGCTGTACCACGTCCAGCACCACCCACTGGTCGCTGGGCGTGCTGCCGAACAGGAAGGCCGCCACCAGGGCCGCCGCCAGACCCACCGTCGACCACAGGAAACCACGCCGCGACTTATGGGCCGACTGCGGAGGAGGAGGCGCAGACGCACGGGCGCCCTCCAGGAATGCGGCGCGGGCGCGGTCCCGAGCCTCGACCGGTGCCTGGGCACGCGGCAGCCGGCGCAGGGCTGCAAGAGCCCGCGTTTCCTGGCTGTCCGGGCCTTGGCCCTGCACGTGTTTCCGGTCGTCGCTCATCGTTCCGGTCTTTCCTCGGTGCGTGCCTGATGGAACACCTTGCCCAGGCGAGCCACGGCGCGCGCATGGCGCTGTCTGACCGCGTCGGTCTTCAGATTCAGCATGTCGGCAATTTCGGCCGTCGTCAGTTCCTCGTAATCTCTCAGCAGGATGACCTCGCGGTCATCCATCGACAGTTGCCGCAAGGCCGCCCACACCGCCCGCAGCTCCTCGTCCTTCTCCATGGCCGCCTGCACATCGCGGTCGGGATGGGGCAGGTTCAGCTCGGCCGGATCTCCCGTGCCCGCGGCGGCCTGCTCACGCTTGTGCTCGGCCGAGCGCCAGTGATCCCGGACCACGTTGGTGGCCACGGTGAACACCCAGCCGGTGGGATCCCGGTCCGGATCCAGCTTGCCGATCACCTTCTGCAGACGCATGAACACGTCCTGGGTCAGATCCTGGCTCAGCACCGGATCACGCATCAGGTTGACCACGTGGGCATAGACCCGGTCGTAGTAGTGCTCGAAAAACAGTTCCAGAGCTCCCTGGTCACGCCGGGCCACACGCACCAGAATGGCCGGCGTCAGCGCGCCTGCGTCATTCTTGAACCTGGACCTGGCTGGTACCACGACAAACAACCTCTGGAAGAACTACGAAATCCGGCGCCCAAACCGAACAGCCGAATTTTAATTCAGAAAAAGAAGAGCAAACCTGTCACGGTTCAATTCTCCACTCCGTAGAGCCTACAGATGCGCGTGCCATCTGGCAATGATTGCATCGGGGATTTTTGACTTTCCTGAAACCGACCAAGGAGAACGATATGCTGCAACGTCACCGTACGGGATTGGCCGCCCTGGCCTTGACCCTCATGATCGCCGGCGGCGCCCTCGCTCAGAGCGGCGCCCTCGCTCAGAGCGGCGCCCAGGACCTGACCATCGATTTCGCCAACCTGATGCCTCTCGATGAAGCCGTGGACGGCGTTTATGAAGGCTGGGCCATCATTGGCGGAGCCCCTGTCAGCACCGGCGTGTTCAATGTCAACGCCTCGGGGCAAACCGTGGAACCGGGCACCGGCAACGTCATCGGCTACTTCGCCACCGGCGTGGATCTGGGAGAGGCCACCGACATCAAGATCTCCCTGGAGCCCGTGGGTGACAGCGACCCCGGCCCGTCCGGCCTGATCGTGCTCGAGGGCATGATCGACGGTGACACCGCCCAGTTACAGGCCGCCCTGCCCGGCCTGGACATGCTGCCCGGCGCCATGGCCCACTACATCCTGGCCACCCCCAGTGACAACGACGTGGACACCATGAACGATGATCAGGGTGTCTGGTACCTGTCCATGCCCGGTCCTGTGGCCGGTCTGACCGGCTTGCCCGACCTGGGTGCCGGCTGGGTGTACGAAGGCTGGGCCGTCGACGTTTCCGGCTCCTCCCCCATGCCCTACAGCACCGGCACCTTCACCATGGGTGAGGGCGCCGACTCGGACATGGCCGGCTGCAACGGCGGCGGCCCGGGTTTTCCCGGCCAGGACTTCACGGCCTTTCATTGCGGCCCCGTGCTCGACCTGGACAGTGGCGACTTTGCCCTCGTCATTTCCATCGAGCCGGTGCCTGACAACAACCCGGCTCCTTTCCAGTTCAAGCCCCTGGCCGGCATGGTGCCGACCGATGGCGTGGGCATGGCCCACAGCCTGAGCAACCAGACCGGCGACACCTTCCCCACCGGCGTGGCCACCCTCAGTGGTGTCACCCCCGTGACCAGCTCGACCCTGGGCGGCCTCAAGGCCATTTTCCGGTAAAATAAGGGCCCAGAAGCCTGAACCCCCCTCCTGGATTTCGGTCCGGTTGGGGGGTTTTTTTGGGTCTGATCCTCGGCCATGCAACCCGGATCCACATCCCCGTTTGTCTCACCGCACAAAAATGCACATATTTGGTCTGGTTTTTGCTCAAAGATCCACATCGTGGGGGATTACCGCGTTTTTTCCGTATAATCTGTCGAGGAGGATGTCGACATCATGAGAAAGCTTACGCCACTTTATGTGACGGTCCTGGCCATGTTCACCGTCCTGGTGGGGACCGCACCGGTCAGTGCCGGAGAGTTCGTGGGCGGGATCAACCTGGGAGCCGAGGCCGGATTCGGTGGCCATGTGCACGGCACCTTCCGTAACTTCACCCAGGACCTGCCGCTTTCTGCACGCTTCACCGCCGGTTACCACAAGGCCAGCGCGGGCGATCCCTTTGCGGCCCGCCGGGTTTTCATCAACAACAACACCAACGGCACACCCGAGGACAGCGCCAAGTACCTGCAGGCGCGATTCGACCTGGTCTTTCCCGTGTTCAAGGTGGGACCTCAACAGATCTTCCTGTTCGGGGGACCGCGGGTGGCCAAGTACTCCGCCGAGTTCGTCTACGTGGGGGGCAACGAGGATTTCGAGGTCAAGACCAGCCCCTGGGGCATCGGAATGGGCCTGGAAACGGCCTTTGCCGTGAACGACCGCACCGATTTCCTGATCCAGGTGGGACTTGACCACTTCAGCAAGTCCGACCTCGAGGGTCACGACACCATCTACACCGCCGATGGCGACTACATCAATCCGCGGGAAGATTACACCTGGGACAGCGCCAACGACGCCGTGGATCAGCCCGAGACCGAGGTGCTGGTCATGGTGGGGATGCAGATCAAGCTCTAGACACCGATTCGAATCCGGGCCAGGTCGAAGGTGACGCGTCCTTCACCGGAAGACCCTCGGATCTCTCCTGCCTGGAATCAAGGGCGGCCCACGAAAACCTCGGGCCGCCCTTGGATTTTCAATCGTGGGCGATGGGCTTGTCCGTGAAAAGAAAATCCTTCAATTCCTTGTCGAACGTGGGATCCTGCCGCCTGATCCATTCCAGGATCATGGCCGCATGTTCCTTCTCTTCGTCTCGGTTGTGAGCCAGAATGGATTTCAAAGCCTTGTTCTGGCAAGCGTCGACGCGCTGGTTGTACCAGTCCACCGCCTCGAGTTCTTCCATCAACGACGTGATGGCACGGTGCATGTCGCGAGTTTCGGCAGACAATTCAGAAATCGGTTCGTGATATCCTTCATTCGCCATGATTCATTCCTCCATCTGGGGGTTAGCCAGCTTCGACTGGCTGCCTATCCTCTTCTTCCTCTCCCACCCGCTTGGCCTTGGAGAACCGCGCCAGCAGCGAATAGACCACCGGGACCAGCAACAGGGTCAGGAAGGTGGAGAACATGACGCCGCCCACCACCACGATGCCCAGAGGCTGCCTGGATTCGGCCCCGGCGCCCATGCCGATGGCGATGGGCAAGATGCCGAAGACCGTCGACAGCGAGGTCATCAAAATGGGGCGCAAGCGGATGCTGGCCGCTTCGATCACCGCCTCGACGATGTCCTTGCCACGCGAGCGGAGCTGGTTGGCGAACTCCACGATCAGGATGGCGTTCTTGGTCACCAGCCCGATCAGCATGATCAGCCCGATGCGTGAAAAAATATTCAATGTCTGGTCAAATACCCAGAGGGAAAGCAACGCTCCGAAAACCGCCAGGGGCACCGAAAGCAGAATGGTCAAAGGGTCGACAAAGCTTTCAAACTGGGCCGACAGCACCAGGAAAATGAACACCAGTGCCAGCACGAACATGAAATAGAGAGTGCCCTTGCTTTCACGGTACTCGCGCGACTGGCCACCCAGGTCCCGCTTCACGGTCCGAGGCAAATCATTGCGCCAGATGTTGTCCAGGTCGTCCAGGGCCTGCCCGATGCCGATCCCCGGCGCCAGGTTGGCCGTGATGGTGGCCGAGCGTACCCGGTTGAAGTGGTTCAGTTCCTTGGGGGCCACCGTTTCGGTCACCTTGACCACGTTGGCCAGCTGGACCAGCCCGCCGGACCCGCGCAGATAGATTTCCTCAATGATCTCGGGTGTGGACCGGTCGGCAGCCTTCATCTGAGCAATCACATCGTACTGCTTGGTGCCGCGCTTGAAATCTCCCACCACCCGGCCACCCAGATAGGTTTCCAGGGTGGTGCCAATATCCGTCACCGACACACCCAGACCCGAGGCCCGGTTCCTGTCGATCTCGATCTGCAGTTCCGGCTTGTTCAGGCGCAGATCGGTGTCCAGGTTGATCAGGTATCCCAGCTCACCCGCCCTGGCCATCATGGTCTGCACGGCCTCGCCCAGTTCCTCGTAGCTGTCGGCCTGAAGAACATACTCCACATCCGACGACGAGAACCGCCCGCCCAGGCTGGGCGGATTCACCAGGAAGGCCAGCACACCCGGCACCCCCAGCAAGCGGGGGAACATCTGTGCCACGATTTCCTGCTGGCTGCGATCGCGCTGGTCGCGTGGCTTGAGGTTCAGAAAGACGAACCCGTTGGTCACCCGACCCGGGCCACCGAAGCCCAGACCGGTGGCAGTGAACAGACCGTAACGCTCCGGAAGGGGAAGCAGCTGCGCCTCGATCATGCGCATGTAGCGATCCGTGTATTCCAGGGTGGCTCCTTCCGGGGCCAGAACCACGCCAAAAGCAGTGCCCCGGTCCTCGGTGGGTACCAGCTCCTCGGGCAGCTGGCCGAATATCCAGCCGGCTGCCGCCACCAGGCCCAGGCCCGCCAGAATGACCAGGGGGCGAAACCTCAAGCAGAAACGCAACGTGGCTTCATAGGTTCGGCCCAGTCCATCGAAGAAAGCGTCGAAGGAACGCTCGGCCCAGCTGCGAGGGCGCGTCCTGTCCACACGCTGGAGGATCCGGGAACACAGCACCGGGGTCAGGGTCAAGGCCACGAACGACGAGATGATGACGGCCACGGCCAGGGTGATGCCGAACTCGCGGAACAGACGTCCCACGGTTCCGGTCAGGAAGGCCACCGGAATGAACACCGCCACCAGGGCGATGGTGGTGGCCAGCACGGCAAAACCGATTTCACGTGCCCCGTCGAAGGCCGCCTGCCGCCGGGTTTTCCCCATTTCCACGTGGCGGACGATGTTTTCCAGCACCACGATGGCATCATCGACCACCAGACCGATGGCCAGCACCAATGCCAGCAAGGTCAGGATGTTGATGGTGAACCCCAGGGCGAAGGCCACGGTGAAGGCTCCGATCACCGACACGGGGATGGCCAGGATGGGAATCACCGTCGCCCGCAGACTCTTGAGGAACACGTAAACGACCAGGACCACCAGACACAGGGCGATCAGGATGGTCTTCTGCACCTCGTTGACCGAGGCCTGGATGAATCCCGAGGAATCGAAGGCGGTGTCGATGCGCATGCCCTCGGGCATCAAAGACTGCAACTCGGGCAGGGCACCACGCACAGCCTCGGCCACCTCCAGGGTGGACGCCTGCTTCTGCTTGACGATGCCCAGTCCCACGCTGGGCGAATCGTTGAAGCGGGTCACGGTCCGTTCGTCCTCGGGTCCGATCTCCACCTCGGCGATCTGACTCAGGCGCACGATCTGGTCACCCCGGTGCGCCACGATGATGTCGGCAAATCCCTCCGGCGTGTTCAGCTCACCTCGGGTTCGCACCGCGAACTCGCGCTCGTTGCCTTCCACGCGGCCGCCGGGGATTTCTGCATTTTCTTCTCGGATGGCCCGCTCCACGTCCTGGACCGTCAAACCGTAAGACGCCATGGTCATGGGCTCCAGCCACACACGCATGGCATACCGCCGCTCGCCGCCGATGAAAATGTTGCCCACGCCCGACAGCCGCTGCAGGCGCTCCTTGAGGATGCGGTCGGCAAAATCGGAAAGCTCCAGGGTGGTGTGGTTGTCACTGGAAACGGACAGCCACATGATGGGCTGAGCATTCACATCCACCTTGGCCACGATCGGGTCTTCGGCCTCCCGTGGCAGCTGACCGCTGACCCGGGACACGCGGTCGCGCACATCGTTCGCCGCTTCGTCCACGTCGCGACTCAGCTCGAACTCGATCGTGATCACCGACCCCTGCTCGCGGCTGCTGCTGGTGATGGTCTTCACCGACTCGATGGTGGTGAACTGCTCCTCCAGAACATCGGTGATCTCGGTTTCCACCACGTTGGGGCTGGCCCCGCGGTAAAAGGTGGTCACCGACACGATGGGCGGATCGGTTTCCGGAAACTCCCGCACCGGCAATCGTGTAAAAGATATGTAGCCCAGCAACATGATGGACAGGCTCATCACCGTGGCGAACACCGGACGTTTGATGGCAACTTCACTCAGTTTCATCGGGCAGCCCCGCCTTCTTCACCCGAGCTGTGCACGGGCATCACCTTGGCTCCGGGATAGAGCTTCTGGTGACCGGCCACCACCACTTCCTGATCTGCCGTCAGCCCCGCCACCACTTCCACGGAATTGGCCATACGTGTCCCCAGCTCAACGGCCGTGCGCCCCACTGTGCTGTCCGGGTTGACCTGGTAAACAAAGGCTTGCCCACCTTCCACGAAGATCGCCTGGCTGGGCACGGTCAGGGCGGCATTGCGCTGGTTCAGGACCACGCTGATGGTGGCCGACATGCCCGGCCGCAACAGTCGGTCAGGGTTGTCCACCAGCGCCACCACTCCCACGTTGCGGGTCAGGGGGTCCAGCTGGGGTTCAATGACATCGATGGTCCCGTTCAATGACTCATCGGGAAACGCCGTGGTGGTCACCGTGACCTCGGCACCGACCCTGAGGGCCCCCATCAGGCGCTCGGGCACCGCAAAGGTCAGGCGCAGCCTGTCGATGCGGGTCAAGGTGGTCAAGGGCGTGCCCGCTCGCACGAAGGCCCCCCGGCTGATTTCCCGCTTGCCGGCCAGGCCGGGAAAGGGTGCGGTGATGCGCGTCTTGGCCAGCCGGGTTTTCGCCAGAGCCAGATTGGCCTCGGCCACCTTGAGGGCGGCCAGGGCATCGTCCAGGTCCTGAGGCGCCCCCGCTCCCTGCTCCACCACCTGCTGCACCCGATCAAAAGTTGCGCGGGATTGCTGATACAGCGCCTGGGCCCGCTGGACCTCGGCCTTCAGCTGCGCATCATCCAGCTGGGCGATCAGCTCATCCTGAGCCACCGGCCCACCTTCACGAAACGGCAATGCGGTGACGATGCCGTCGATCTCTCCCGTGACCGCGATGTCGTCTGCGGCCTCCAGGGTGCCCACCGTGGTGAAGTTGTCGGTCACCGCCTGCACGGAGACCGGGGCCGCTTCCACCGGAGTGGGCGGCCGCTGAAAAGCTCCGCCACCGCCACCAGGGGCCTCGCCCTGGCAACCGGCCATGGCCAGCAAGCCGCATCCCCACAGCAAGATATGTTTGCGCATCACTTTCACGATCCGTTCTCCTTGGTTCCGTTTCCGTTGTACCAGCCCCCGGTCAACTGACGCAGGACAGCCGCCGCCCGCGCCGTGCGCACCAGGGCCTGAGAGTAGCGTTGCTGGGCGTTGCCCAGATCGGCGGCCAGGCGCACCAGTTCAAAGGCCGTGGCCTGTCCGTTCTGGAATTCGATCATTCCGATTTCGACCTGCTTGTACGAAGCCGACACCCCACGGCCGGCAATTTCCAGGCGCTGCCGTCCACGCTCCAGTTCACGGTGCTGGGCGCGGATTTCTTCCTCGAAAGCACGCTGAGCCGACAGCAGAACCTGCTCGGAGCGCACCACCTCGGCCCGCAGGCGATCTCGCTCGCCCGAACCTTCGCGGTTGCCCAGAGGCACCGAAAAAACCAGCCCCACGTTCCAGGTGGGAAAGTCGCGGCCAAGGGCCTGACTGGCTGCATCGCCCCGGCTCCCGCTGATGGTGGTCCGGGTAGGAGCCGGATTGCCGGGAAAGAAAACGTCCTGGGGATTGCCGGCCAGACCGTTGCCACCCAGCCCACCGACCAGGTCCAGCGAAGGACGCGCATCCCAGACCGCCCCGCGTTCCCGGGCCTTCAGGGCCTCGGTATCCCGCATGATGGCCTGGAGCTCGGGGTTCTGGCGTCGAGCCACCGCCACCAGTGAGTCCGGATCCACGACCAAGAAATCCCCTGGCGGACGATCTCCGGGCCGAAAGCGCTTCCCTTCCGGTCGCCGTCCCAGCAAGCTGGCCAGTCGGTCACTCAGGCGATCCAGATCTTCCTCGGTGTCCAGCACGGCCTGTTCGGCTTCGGTCAGAAAATACTCGGCATTGGCCACCTGGCTGGGCCCGATCATGCCCGCCGAGGCCCGCAGACGCGTGTCATCCAGAAAGGCCTGAGCCTGGCTGCGGACCATGAGGGTCACACCCAGATTGCGCTCGGCCGCATACAGCTGCCAGTAGACCGTCTCCACCTCGGTGGCCAGAGCCAGCAAGGCTCCCTCGTAGCGGGCCAGGGCCCCATCACGGGTGCTCTCGGCAAAGGTCAAATCTGACCGTGCCGCCGGGCCAAACCCCTTCAACAAGGGGTGGCGCATGGTGAGTTCACCGTACGACTGATACTCGGGCGACAGGGCGGAGAACGAGGAATTCGAGGACAGCCGCAGCGAATTCAAGGATGCGGAAAATTCGGTACCGAACGTGGTTTTCAGGCGGGCACCGGCGGCCAGCTCGGTGGATTCGGTTTGGAGGACATCGGCCCCGGCAAACAGCGAGGCCGAAGGTGTGTCCGCGCCGCTCATGGTGGCGCGGCCGAACAGCTCGGGATCGAAGGCGCCTTTCTCTCGACGGACGGCGCTCTCGGCGGCGGTGACCTGGGCCTGGGCGATACGAGCCGATGGGGCCTGTCCGCGGGCACCGGCGAGCGCGTCCTCAAGGGTCAAGACCTCCCCGGGAAAGCCCGCCACGGTGGCCGTCAAGACGCTGTCGGGGTTGGTCGGCAGGGGCTGGCCCGCACGGGCCTGTCCGCCCGAAACCTGGACCGCCAACAGAGCGCACAAAAAGAGGAGAACCCGTGGGTTCATGGGTGATGACCTTTCGCAAAACAGGAAAGCCTACTGAATCCATTCCAGGGGCCTCAAGCTAACACAATTCCCGGCCAAGTGCCCGGACAGGTTTAGGTCACCTGAAGATGGACCCACCGGGCTCCAGCCTGTAGCATGGCCGCATGATGAATCTCCACCTTTTAGCCGGATCCCGGCGCTGGCCAGGCCTGATCCTGGCCCTGGCCTGCTGGCTGATACCTGTCTTCGCCACGGGTTCCCTTCCCCCCGGGGAGCCCACCTTCTTCGCCGGCAATCCTTCCACCCGGCAGCTGGCCTTTCGCTATGCGGTGGGGCTGAAAGCGCTGGGGTGGGCCGATCAATCCACCGGCGTGTATGGACTGTTCGGTCAGCGTTCCTTCTGGTACCTGGACAACGAGGATCGCGGCTACACCGTGGAGAACAACTTTTCCCCCGAGGTTTTACTGCTGATCGATGGTGATCACCTGCGGCAGGTTTTCGGCCGGTGGCCCCGCAGGCTATACCTGGGGGCCAGCTACTCCCATCATTCCAACGGCATTGACGGCGATCTTTCGCGCAGCTGGAACCACGCCAATGGGGCAGTTTTCCTGGGGCAGCCCGACCACGATGAATGGAGTGCCGGTTTGAAAACCTGGCTGCCCTTCAACGTGGAACAGGGCAACGAAGACATCGCCCGCTATGCCGGCCATGGGCAATTCCACCTGGCCTGGCACCCGGTTCAGGACCTCCGCTGGCTGGGACGCACCCGGATCTTCCTGGCTTCACGCTTCAGCTTCGATCATTTCGGGGGAGGATTTTTCACGAATCTGGAAGCGGACCTGAGCTTTGCGCCGTCCTGGCTGGGGCGCCCTCCGTTTCCTCGTGGTGAGCCGCGTTTCGCCCTCTTCCTGCAATGGTTTGTGGGCAAGGGCGAATCCCTGATCACCTACCGCCAGCACCAGAATACCCTGCGGTTAGGGCTGAGCCTGTGGTGAGGACAGAGCACTAGAACCTGCGATCCTTCAGGAAGGGCAGCCGGGTCCTGACCTCGTTCACCTGGGCCATATCCAGGCTGGCCTGAACCAGTCCCTCACGATCTCCCCCATGGGCCAGCGTTTGGCCCATGGGATCGATGATCGCGGTGCCCCCCGTGAAGCCCAGGCCACCGCCCTCTCCCACCCGGTTGACCCCGATCACGAACTGCTGGTTTTCGATGGCGCGAGCCACCAGCAGCGCGTCCCAGTGGGCTTGCCTGGCTTCGGGCCAGGAGGCGATCACCACCGCCAATGATGTTTCGACAGCCGTCAGGCGGAACAGTTCGGGAAAGCGCAGATCGTAGCACACGTAACACACGGCCTGGACACCCCCCAGGGTGAAGGGCCGCGGCGCGTCTCCTGCCGCATGCGCCTCTTCCTCTCCCAGGATGCCGACCAGGTGGGTCTTGTGATACTCCGCCAGGTCGTTCCCCTCGGGCCCCACAGCCAGGGCGGCGTTCCAGGCGCGACCACCTTCCGCCTGCCGCACGTAGCCGCCAATCACCGTCACTTCGAAATCGGAGGCCAGCCGGCGCAAGAAAGTGGGGGTGGGCCCATCGGCGGGTTCCGCAGTCACGGCAGAATTCATGGAAAAACCGGTGGCGAACATCTCTGGCAAGATGATCAGCTGCGCCCCCCCGGCGGCCGCCTTTTCGGCCCAGCGCCGGGCGTGCTCGTAGTTTGCCGGGCGATCTTCCCAGGCCAGGTCCATCTGGATGGCGGTCACGTTGAGCTGGGCCATGGGCGCTCCTGCGGTCGGGGTTATTCAGGCGGAAACCCCGGGCCAACATGCCAGGAGTGCACCCCACGAGATGATGTTAATACGGGCCGGAAGGCCGCGTCTACGACACTCCGTCGAGATAACGGAATTTTGACATTCAATACCATCCAGCCGGGTCCTTGCGGCCCAAAGAGGATGATTGTACTCTGGTATTTAGACCGATGCGATTGACCACTGTGCACTTTCTGGTCCCGAGGAGAAATAGACATGAAGAAGATTCTGATTTTGACCGGCATCATGGTTCTGGCACTGGGTGCCTTCAGCGTGGCTTCGGCCAACGCCTGCGAGAAGACCAAGGCGGCCAGCGCCAGCTCCAGCTGCACCAAGAGCGCCGAGGCCAAGCAGGCCAGCGCGAGCGGTTGCGACACCAAGGCCAGCTGCGACACCCAGAAGGCTTCCTACGCCAAGGCCGGCTGCGATGCCAAGAAGGCCTCATACGCCAAGGCCGGCTGTTGCCCCGCCACCGAGGCCAAGGCCGCTTACGCCAGCGTGATGGAGACCAAGGGCTGCGAGTCCAGCGCCAAGGCTGCCTTCGCCAACACCATGGCTGAAGCCGCTTTCGCCAACGCCCTGGCCGAAACTCACTGTGAAGCCACCGCCGCCAAGGCCACCTACACCTACGTGAAGGAGCAGACCGGTTGCTCGGCCACCGCCGCTTCGGCCTACAAGCACGCCATGGCCAAGAGTGCGCATGACAAGTCCCTGAGCGAGACGGGCTGTGCCAAGACCGCCGAGGCTGCGTACAACAAGATGGCCCAGTCGGCCGCCGCGGATATCGAGAAGCTGGAGAAGGGAAACAGCTGATCCAGATCTCGCCCGCGCGATCAATGCAAAAGCGCCTGGTCATCGGACCGGGCGCTTTTTTCTATCGGATTGCCACCCGCAAGGAAGGGGCCGTCAGGGTCTGATCACAGCCCTTCGATCACCACCAGCTGGGAAAGAGTGCGGCGCACAGAGTAGACATGCGCGTCCCCCTCGGCAGAAATACGGACCCGGTCCAGGGAATTGACCCCGACCCGATCGGTGGGCACCAGCTCACGCCACAGGGTGCGTTCACCTGTTTCGAGATTCACCAGGAAAATTGGCGCGGGAATACTCCCCATCCCCAGCACGAAACAGTGGGTGCCGTCTCGGTCGAAACCCAGGGGTAAATCGTCAGCCTCCAGGCCGGGAACAGTCACAGGCCCCTGGCCATCCATGGAAAATGCGACCGGTGCCCCCTCCACCGTCTTGACGATGACCCGCTTTCCATCGCCCGACACGATGTGGCCACCGCTGGACAGGGGCAGATCCACGGGGGTGACAGCCCGCGGCGCCTTCTCCGAATCCAGGGGAATGGCAAACAGCTGGGGCGGCCCCTCGTTCTTCCGGCACAGAATCACCAGGTCATCCGGGTCTTCCGGTCCGGCCCCCGCCACCCAGGCCCCTTCACCACGCACCCGCAGGTCGCCCAGAGGCAAGGTGACGGGTTCTCCCAGGCCAATCGGCGTGAGCACGATTTCCGCATCGGGCTGGAACTTCCTCTTGATGATGGCCACCATTTTCTGATCCGGAGAGAGGGCCAGACCCGATCCATATCCCAGGAACAAGGGCGCAGCGCCATCGGTCTGCCGCAGGTAAACCGCGTAGCCCCCCGGCCCGAACTCGTTCCCCTCCTCGAACAGCAGCAGTTTACCGTCCTCGCCCAGGATGGTGGGCGTGGACCAGTCCAGCCAGCTGAGGTTGGTTTCGGTGGTTGCCCCGGGGGCCTTGGCAAATATCTCGCGGCGAATGGATGCCGAGGCCGCCAGGAGCTGCCCCGTTGCCGAAACGTCCAGAATTTTCGTCACGTTGGGCGTGCTGAACACCAACTCGCGCTCTTCCCCGGGCAGGGTCCGGAAGATTCTTCCCCCGCCACTGTGCCACACCCTCTGGCCGTCAGGATCCCAGAGCACCCCCCAGGATCCACCCCGGGCCACGTCGGTCACCTCGCCGCCACGGTCCACGATCCTCACCCGAGCCGCGTTGTCTCCCCGACTGGGGTTGTCAGCAAAAACCACCCGCTCCCCGTCCGGACTCACCCGCAGGGCACTGATCCAGCCCGGAGCGCGGTACAGAACCGTGCCGATGGGGTATTCCAGCTGCACCACGCCGTCCACCTCGCGCGCCACCGCCAGAGTTTGCCCATCGGGCGCCCAGTCCGCCCCCATCACGTTGTCCAGGATCTGGCGAGGGGCGGTCCCTCCGCATTGCGCCACCGCCAGGGTCCCGATGACTTCCCAGCCCAGGGGGTAACGTGGGTTCAGGGAAAGAGCCAGGTCCCCGGTGGAGGAAATACTCAAAAGCTCCACGTTGGTGAAGGACAGCGGGTCCGTGGTGCGTGAATCGGGCGAGGCGGGGTACAGCTTCAGCGGCTCACCATCCCAGGTCGCGCTGTACAAGGCCGATCCATCGGTGCCCGTGAAGCGCGCATTGGTCACCACGCCGCGGCGAGAACTCAGGAAAGAAAAATCGGGAACTCCACGGCTCACCGGCTCCTCCGAAGGCCGCAGGAAGGACCATCCGACCACCCCCAGCGCCACTCCCAGCAGCACCAGGCCCGCGATCCACATCACGCCTGGGCGGCGGCGGGGCCCAGAATAATCCGTGATGGCGGCAGCTGTTCCAGTGGAGACGGTGGAGCGCGACAGGGCCTCCAGGCTGAAGGCCAGATCATGGGCGGAATGGAACCGTTCGGCGGCGGCCTTTTCCAGGCAGCGGCGAATGATGGCGCCCAGGGCCGGAGGAATATCCGGTGCCAGAGTGACCAGATCAGCCGGCTCTTCCCGGAGGATGGCGGTCATGGTCTCGGGCTGGCTCTCGGACTGGAAGGGACGCTTGCCGGTCACCATCTCGTAGAGAACGCTACCCAGCGAGAACAGGTCCGACCGGTTGTCCGTGGGCTTGCCTCGCACCTGCTCGGGAGACATGTAGTAGACCGTGCCCAGCACCGTGCCCGGCTGGGTCAGGTTGGTGATGGTGGCCTCGATCCTGTCGGCCTCCTGGCCGGCAGACCCGCTGTCACTGGCCAGCCCGAAATCCAGGATCTTGACCCGCCCGTCACCGGTCAGGAACAGGTTGTCCGGCTTGAGGTCACGGTGGACAATGCCCTTGTCGTGGGCCGCCCCCAGTCCCCTGGCAATCTGGCGCCCCAGTTCGGTGACCTTGCGGGGCGGCAGGGGGCCCTCGGCCAGGCGTTCACCCAGGGTTTGCCCTTCCAGCAGTTCGGTCACCAGGAAGGCGGTGCCCTCCTCGATCTGAAAATCGAACACGGCCAGGATGTTGGGATGGGACAGGGCGGCGATGGCCTTGGCCTCCCGTTCCATCCGGGCCAGGTTCATGGCGTTCTGGGCCAGCGATTCGGGCAGGACCTTGATGGCCACATCGCGATCCAGGTTCTTGTCCCGAGCGCGATACACCTCACCCATGCCTCCGGCTCCGATGGCCTCGAGGATTTCGTAATGGCGGAGTCGGGTGCCTGGTTGGAGTGACATGAGGTACAGGAGTTTAACCCCAAAACCCAGAAAAACAAGAGGATATCCCTGTTTGGCGACCCCTTTACCTGCAAATTGAAGAGCATTTTCATCTTTTTTGATGTAGATTGGGCCCCGGAATGGGACCGTCATCTCCCATCGTTTTCATGAGCCTCACCTGGAGTTGTCATGCAGCAAGGTCAAATGCTGGCCCATTATCGTGTGGAAGAGAAGGTTGGTCAGGGCGGCATGGGCGAGGTTTACCGCGCCCACGACACCGTGCTGGGACGCGATGTGGCATTGAAGATCCTGCCGGTGGAACTGGCCGCCGATCAGGACCGGCTGCAGCGCTTCGAGCGCGAGGCCAAGGTTCTGGCCTCCCTGAACCATCCCAACATCGCGGCCATCCATGGCTTCGAAAAATCGGACGAGTGCACCTTCCTGGTCATGGAAATGGTCGAGGGCCAGGATCTGTCCGAACTGCTGAAAAGTGGGCCTCTGCCCATGGACGAGGCCATCGACATTGCCCGTCTGATTGCCGAGGGACTGGAGGAAGCCCACGAAAAGGGCATCATCCACCGGGACCTGAAGCCGGCCAACATCAAGCGAACCAGCGACGGCAAGGTGAAGATCCTGGATTTTGGCCTGGCCCGGGCCTTTTCCGGACAGACCGCCGAGGAGGAGCAGGTGGGCAGCGCCCCCACCATGACCTCGCCCATGACCATGGCCGGCACCGTCATGGGGACCGCCGCCTACATGAGCCCCGAGCAGGCGCGCGGCAAGGAGGTCGACCGGCGCACCGACATCTGGGCCTTCGGGTTGATCCTGTTCGAGATGGTCTCGGGCCACCGTTTGTTTGCCGGGGAAACGGCCAGCGACACCCTGGCCGGCATCCTGAAATCCGAGCCCGAATGGGACAAGTTGCCCAAGGATCTGCCCTGGCAGGTGGAGCGCGTGCTGCGTCGTTGCCTGGCCAAGGATCCGCGCCAGCGTTTGCGCGACATCGGCGAGGCAAGGGTGCGCCTCGAAGACCCCGACGCCGAGTCCGGCCTGTTCTCCGGTCCGGTGGCCGCCATGGACCTGCCCCCTTCTCGTCAGCGGAACATCTTGCCCTGGGCGGTGGCCGTCGTGTGTCTGGCAGCCGCGGTGTGGTTTGGTGTGCAAAGCAGCCATTCGGTCCCCCAGCGCCCCATCATGCATGTGGCCATCCCCTCGGCCGAGGAAGCGCAGTTCTACACCGATGGCAGCTTCCCCAGCCTGCCGGTGGTCTCGCCTGATGGCAAGTACATCGTCTTCGGAGCCAAATCCGAGGGTGACCAGAAGGTACGACTGTATCTGCGTGCCCTGGGCGCCGACCGGGCGGTGGCCCTCGATGGCACGGAAAACGCCCAGTATCCCTTCTGGTCCCCGGACAGCGAGTGGCTGGGTTTCTTCGACCGGAACGAAGGGCTCAAGAAGTTGATGGTCAGCGGCGGCCCCACCCAGACCCTGTGCACGGCCACCAATGCCAAAGGGGGGTCCTGGAGCAAGAACGGTGAGATCATCTTTGCTCCCATTTACAACAGTCCTCTCATGGTGGTTTCCGCCCAGGGAGGAGAGCCCCGCCCCATCACCTCCCTGGAAAATGACACGGGCATGGACTCCCACCGCCATCCCCAGTTCCTGCCCGATGGCCGGCATTACCTGTACTTTGCGCGGGGCGCCGGCGGCCAGGATTCGGAACTGCGCATGGCCAGCCTGGACAGCGATACTCACCAGGTGATCATGAAGCTGGATGCGATGGCCCAGTACGCCTCAGGGCACCTGCTGTTCCCGATCAAGGGGAACCTGATGGCCCAGACCTTCGACCCCGATACCGGTGTTTTGTCCGGCGAACCGGTTCCGGTGGCCGAGGGTGTGATGGATCTGCTCGGAGCGGCCAAGAGCGCCTTTTCTGCTTCGGACGAAGGGACCCTGATCTATCTGCGCGGCAAGGATGATGTCCAGGCGCGACTTGTGTGGCTGGACCGCCAGGGCAACGAGATCGAGCAGGTCAGTGACGAAGCCAGCTATGCCACGGTTTCCCTTTCCCCGGACAACAAGAAAGCGGCCGTTGCCATCGAAGATCTCCAGGCCGGCACCCGGGAAATCTGGATCGTCGAGATCGCGCGGAATTTCCGCACCCGTTTCACCAACGACCCCTCCCACGACAACTTTCCCGTCTGGCATCCCTCCGGGCGTGAACTGTTCTTTGCCTCGGACCGTGGCGGGCGCATGGCCATCTTCAAGAAAACCGTGGGTGGTATTGGAGACCCGGTGCTGGTCCTGGAAGACACCGTGCCGGTGGTGCCCTGGTCGTTCACACCTGACGGTGAAGGTCTGTTCTACGCTCGGGTCACTCTCGAGGGCGAACTGGACCTGTGGTTTGCCGACCTCACCGGTAAGGACCTTCCCCGGATGCTCAGAGACGGCCCAGGGAATGAAAGCGCCTGTTCTCTTTCCCCGGAC
>JAZBOO010000368.1:0-10698 GCA_036351155.1 Candidatus Krumholzibacteriia bacterium
AGCTGGTCCCCAGCCGGGGCAGCCTGAAGGCCACCTTGCCGCCGGTGGTCCGGTCGGCCCAGCAGCCACCGGTGACCCTCCCCTTCGATGCCCCGCGAGTCCGCTGTGTGACGGCGCGAGGCAATTTCATCATCACCCTGGCGGTGGACGAAGCCCCCAACACCTGCGCGAATTTCCTGCACCTGATCCAGCAGGGCTTTTACGATGATCTGATCTTCCACCGGGTGGTGCCGGACTTCGTGGTCCAGGGCGGGTGTCCGCGGGGCGATGGCTGGGGTGGCCCCGGTTACACCATTCGCAGCGAGTGGAGCCGCTTACCCTTCAAGCGCCAGGCCGTGGGCATTGCCCACAGCGGGAAGGACACCGGCGGCAGCCAGTTCTTCGTCACCCTGAGCGAGCAGCCCCACCTGAACGGTCGCTACACCGTGTTCGGCGAGGTCACCCGGGGCATGGACGTGGCCGACCAGTTGACCGTGGGCGACAGCTTCCGGCTGGAGATCATGCCCTGAGCTCGGCCTCCAGGACCAGAAAAGCCGGAGGCGTGGGCCCCCGGCTTTTTTGTTGATCAGATCCCGGTCAGGACCGCAGCGCCCGCGCCAGCGATGCCCAGGTGGGCGCCGCCCCGTACATGAGAATTCCGATGCGGAACAGCTTGCCCGCCGCGCGACTGGTGACCCAGATGGACAGGCCCATCAGCACCCAGGACAGACCGATCTGCCACATGGGCGGAGTTTCCACGCACACGCGCATGAACATCAGCACCGGCGAGAACAGCGGAATCAGACTGAGAATTGTGGCCAGCGGGCTGTTGGGATTCTCCATGACCAGCGGCAGCATCATCATGGGCAGCACCAGCCCGAAGTTCAGGTACATGAACTGCTGACTGTCCTGAATGCTGTTGCACATGGCCCCCACCCCGGCGTAGATGGTGGCGTAGAGGAAGAAGCCCAGCAGGAAAAACAGCAGAAACGACACCAGGATCAGCGGGGTCAGGAAACTGGCCTCGAGGGTGAATTCACCCATCTGAACTCCCTGACGGGACAGAAAGAAGAAGGCGCCCGTCCAGATGCTGAACTGGGTCAAGCCCGCCAGGCCGATCCCCAGGATCTTCCCCGCCATGAGGCTGCCCGGCGACAGGCTGGACAGCAGCACTTCCACCATGCGGCTGCCCTTTTCCTCGATGACTGCGGTCAGCATGTGATTGCCGTACATGATCACCATGATGTAGATGATCATGATCAGGGCCACGGCCATGATGGCCGTCATGTCCTCGTTCTCCTGCTCCTTTTCCCCCTCCGCCGTGATGGCGATGCTGGTCCAGTCGCTGCGGGCCGACAGGTACGAGTACAGGGAATCGGGAACACCAGTGGTCAGGAACCGCCCTTCGCGCAGCAAGCGGTTCATGGCCGGGGCCAGCACTCTGTCCTTCAGGATGAGGCTGCTGACCGACTGATTGTAGAAACTCACCTGACGCGACACCAGGAAGTCCTCGGCAATCACCATCCCGCTATTCATTTCCTCGGACATGATCCTCTGCTTGAGGTCCTCGACCAGCCCTTCCCGGTCCAGAGGATTCGTGCCCACCAGTTCCAGGGTCACGTTGTCGTGGCCGTAATCGGCCAGGGTGGATTCGAGGTCCGAGAACAGCTGGCCCGAAAGATCGATCACCCCAACAATTTTGGTGTCCTGGCCCCCACGGTCGGCCAGAAGGACTGGCAGGAAAATCATCATGGACATCAGGGCCGGCCCCACCAGGGTGCCGATGATGAAGCTCTTGGCCCGGACTCGCTCCAGGTACTCCTTGCGCAGCACGGTCAGCAGCTTGCTCATGTGGTGACCTCCCCGCGCTTGCGCGCCACCGCTTCCAGGAAAATTTCACTCAGGGTGGGCCGGTTGGCCGAAAAAAGGGTCACCGGTCCGGCGGCCATCAGCAAAGGCAAAAGATCCTGGGGATCCGTGCCCTCGACCAGGGTCAGCCGCCAGGTGCCCTCGCTCTGGTGACGATGGGAAACACCGGGCAGGTCGACAGGAGGCTCCTGGCCGTCCAGCCAGGCCACCTGAATCGACTTCAACGGAAAATCTGCCCGCACCTGAGCCATGGTGCCGTCGACGATGACCTGGCCGCCCTCGATCAGGCAGATGGCATCGCAGATCTTCTCCGCCTCGGGCAGCATATGGGTGGAGAACAGGATGGTGGTGCCCTTCCGCTTCTCCTCCAGGATCATGTCGCGCAGCAGCTCGATGTTCAGGGGATCCAGGCCGCTGAACACCTCGTCCAGGATCACCAGATCGGGCTCGAAAATGAAGGTGGCGGCAAACTGGATCTTCTGTTGCATGCCCTTGCTCAGGGCATCGACCTTGCTGTCCTTCCACTTGCCCAGGCCCAGCTTGTCAAGCCAGGCGTCGGCCCGCTCGTGGGCATCCTTGCGCCCCAGCCCCTTCAGCTGGGCCAGGTAGACCAGCTGATCCAGGCACTTCATCTTGCGGTACAGGCCGCGCTCCTCGGGCAGGTACCCGATGCGATCGCGCATGCTCCCGTCCAGGGGGCGGCCCGCCAGTTCAATGCGGCCTGCATCCGGCAGAATGATGTTCATGATGCTGCGGATGGTGGTGGTTTTGCCCGCCCCGTTGGGACCCAGGAACCCGTAAATACTCCCCCGGGGAATACTCAGGTTCACATCGGCCGCCGCACGGGTGGTCCCGTAGGTCTTGGTCACGCCTTGCAGGGTCAGAAGCGGTTCCCCTACCGCAGGCAGGGTCAGTGCGGTCGCACTCATTGATCACCTCGGTGTTCTGGGTGGAATAGTATTTCGACCAGTATAGGGCAGGCTCTACGGAGGGCAACCGGGGATGTTCCCTCTGCCCCAAAAAAAGCCCCAGGCACATGGCCCAGGGCTGGGGTGGGGCGAGAACCTGACGTGGGGGCCCCGAAGTCAACCTGCGACACCATCCTCGACGGGGGAATCCATGGCCGGAACCGAGTGAAGAGAAAGAGAATCTCGGCTGGTTCCTGGTGGAAGTTCCACCCTTGAAGAAACACCGCAGGTTGTTTCTGTCGACTCCTTGAGACACAAGTTTCCAGGAATTGAATCACGAATCTATCACGCCCAGATTCTCTTTCCGGGACAGGTGCCGGGTGGGCCTATCTTTTTTGACCCTTTGTTAGCTTTTGCCTTATGATTCTCCGCTGTATTTGCTTGTTCACTATCTAGGGCTCTGGTATAATTGTAGTTACAAAACTGATGAACAATTGTCGTGATAATTGGTCTCCCAAACCAAGAGGAAAGGCCCTCCCCATGTCCGCTGCTTCAGGGACGAACCGCAAGATTCTCGTGGTCGAGGACGACCGCGAACTGATCGACCTGCTGACTCTTCACCTGACCGCCGAGGGTTTTCAGGTGGCCGCCGCGGCCGATGGCGAGGCCGGACTGCGCGCCTTCCAGGGCAGCCAGTACGGTCTGGTGATCCTGGACTGGATGCTGCCCACCCTCTCGGGAATCGATGTCCTGCGGGAAATTCGCGCCACCGACAGCCGCACCCCCGTGCTCATGCTGACGGCCCGCAACGAGGAGGCGGACAAGGTTCTGGGGCTGGAACTGGGCTGCGACGACTATCTGACCAAACCCTTCAGTATCAGGGAACTGACCGCCCGCATCAAGGTCCTGCATCGGCGCATCGAGCGCGCCGAGGAGCTGGCCCGGATCAGCAGCGGTGACCGCATTCTCGACCTCGGCCCCCTGAAGATCGACCACGGCAAGCGCAAGGTGCAGGTCAACGGCGAACCTGTCCAGCTGACCGTAAAGGAATATGACCTGCTCTACACCCTGGCCGCCCGGCCCGGGCGCACCTTCAGCCGGCGTCAGTTGCTGGATATCGTCTGGGATCAGGACAGCGACGTGTACGAGCACACCGTCAACAGCCACGTGAACCGCTTGCGCAACAAGGTGGAAGACAACCCCAACAGACCCCGGCTCATCTTGACCGTCTGGGGGATCGGTTACCGTTTCACGGAGGAATTCCTCTAGACATGGGCCTGCCAGCTTTCACACGAACCATCCACTTCCGGATCAGCGGGCTTTTCCTGCTCATGCTGGCCATCGTGGCCGGCGGTTTCTGGTTCTGGCTGAATGCCACCATCTTTTCGCCCGATCTGGCCGAAGAGGAATCGGAGTGGTACGAAAACCAGGCCGAGGGCCAGCTGGACACCCTGGCCGGTGATCTGGGAAAAGCCTGGACGATCCCACCCCAGAGGGACCGGCTTCTGGTGCGCTTCGGTGAACAGGTGGGCAAATACGATGCCGAGGTGATCGCCTTCGATGCGCGGGGCGTGAACCTGAGCAGCTCCAGTCCCGACAGCCTGATGATCACCGTGCCGGTGGTCGACCCCCAGCTGCTCGCTGACATGGCTCGGCCCGAGTGGGACTACTCCTCCTACCCCGTGCCCGACAACATCGACGCCTACGAGAACCGTATTTTCGAGGTGGATCCCATCTTGACCGTCACCGGCCACGACAGCCTGGTGATCGGTTACCTGGCGGCCAGTTACCGCCCCCTGACCATCGGGATCGAGGAACTGGAGGGCGGTGAACGGGCCATTGGCTATCAGGCCATCCTGCTGATCCTGGTCTATGCCGCCCTGAGCGGGCTGGTCATCATGACCTGGATGAGCCGCCGTATCCGTCACCTCTCCTCCGGCGTCAAGGAGTTTGCCGAGGGCAATCTGGCGCGCCGGGTGCCCGACTCCAGCGCCGATGAGATCGGCGCTCTGGGCGGACATTTCAACCGCATGGCCGGCCGTCTGGAAGAAATGGTCGAGGAGCTGCAGCGCAAGGAGCTCTTCCAGCGCCAGCTGATCGCCAACATCAGTCACGACCTGCGCACCCCCATGGCCAGCATGAAGGGGTATGCCGAGACCCTGAGCATGCAGGCCGAGCAGCTCTCGGCCGAGGACCGGGACCGGTACCTGGCCATCATCACGGCCAACCTGAGCCACCTGGACAACCTGATCGACCACATGCTCACCCTCAGCCGCTTCGAGTCCGGTCAGACGGTGTTCCAGATGGAGGACTTCCCCCTGGCCGAGCTGGCCGATTCGGTCATCATGCGCTGCGAGCCGCTGGCCGCGGACCGGGGCATCACTCTGCACCTGGACTGTCCGGAACCCTGTGAAGCCATGGTCCATGCCGACCCGCTGCAGATCGCCCAGGTCCTGCAGAACCTCATCGAGAACGGGATCAAGTTCAATCGTGAAGGCGGTCAGGTGACCGTCCGGCTGGAACCTGCAGGGAACCAGGAAGTGCAGCTGGCGGTGACGGACACCGGCATGGGGATCGCGCCCGAGGATCTGCCCCACATTTTCGAGAGATTCTTCACAGGAGACAAGAGCCGGCAGCGCTCAAACAACCAGGGGCTGGCCTCGGTGCGGCAACATCTGGGACAGAGTTCGGGGCTGGGGCTGGCCATAGCCGCGAAGATCGTTGCGGGGCACCAGGGTGAACTGAAGGTCGAGAGCGCCCTGGGCCAGGGCACCACTTTCCGGTTCAAGCTGGCCGCCACTTCCGCTGAAGACGCCCTGCAAGCAGAATCCTGACCATCAATTCGAACGCAGCTCCCGGGCCACCGGGACGGCGCACACCACGGCCATGAAGAGCAGCGCGGCGGCGGCCAGAGGTTCCCCCAGCACCAGCTTGCCGATCCCGAAAATACAGCCGAACACCCCGAGGCTGCCGGCCAGCCACACCCCGGCCCGGCGCAGGGACCAGCCATCGCACTGCACATCCGGGCAAGCGCGGGCCACGGGGCCCCAGAAGCCCCCGGGCCGCACTTTCGTGTAGAAGTGGGCCAGGCGTTCGGAGGTCACCGGGCGGGTCAGCAGGGTGGTCGTCAGCCACACCAGGATGGTGACCGGCACCAGGATCATGGCCTTGTGGTGGTTCTGCAGGGTCATCTCTCCCCAGCGCACCGGAGTGGAGAACAGGGCGTATTCTGATCCGGTCTGGATGGCCGCGGTGATCTCGAACCCAAACGCCATGACCACGGACGCCCCCAGCGCCGCGATCTCGCTCCAGGCGTTGATCCGCCACCAGAACCAGCGCAAGATCAGGACCGGCCCGATGCCCGCCCCCATGGCCCAGACAAACAGCCAGGCCTTGCCGATGCTGGTCAGGAAGAAGGCCACCACCACTGCGCAGATCATCATCACCAGAACGCAGAGCTTGGCCGCCAGGACGGTTTCCTTTTCGCTGGCGTCGGGCCTCAGGAAGCGCCGGTAAACATCGTTGATCAGATAGCTGGCGCCCCAGTTCAGGTGGGTGTCGATGGTGCTCATGAAGGCCGCGAAGAAGCTCACCAGCAGCAAGCCCAGCAGGCCCGGACCCAGCACCTTCATCATGACCAGGGGGTAGGCCGCCTCCTCCGTCATGCCCTCGGGCATGACCGGGAAAACCACCAGCGAAACCAGGGCCACCATGATCCACGGCCAGTAGCGCACCGCGTTGTTGGCCACCACGAACCACAGGGTGGCCGCCCGGGCGTGGCGCTCGTTGCGCGCGGCATTCATGCGCTGGATGATGTAGCCACCGCCATCGGCGTTGTGGCTGGCCCACCACATGAGGCTGACAAAAACCAGGAACTTGATGAAATCCGACTCGAGGCTCCATCCCCCGGACGGGATGAAGGCCATGGTGTTCTCCTTGAACCCCGGCGCGGCCAGCAGCTGGGTCTTCAGCTCGGCCACCCCGCCCACGTGCCGGACCGCCAGGACCGCCACCGAGATGGACCCCACCATGGCCAGGACGAACTGCACAACATCGGTGATGACCACCCCCCAGAACCCGGCCAGCAGGGCATAGCTGAGAGCCAGGGCCGCCCCCACGATGATGGCGGTGTTGCCGTCGACGCCCAGGACCGCCTCGGCCACGGTGCCCAGTCCCTTCAGCACCCAGCCCAGCACGATGAAATTGTAGATGATGGCGAAGTACCCCGCCTTGAACCCTCGCAGGAAAGCCGCCGGCTTGCCGCTGTAGCGCATCTCGATCAGCTCGTTGTCGGTCAGGACCTCGGCCCGGCGCCAGAAGCGGGAGAACAGGAACACCGCCAGCATCTGGCTGAACACGTAGTGCCAGCCGAACCAGTTGTACCAGATACCGTGATTGCGGATGAAGCCAGTGACCGCCAGGGGCGTGTCCGCAGCAAAGGTGGTCGCGACCATGCTGGTGCCCAGGACCCACCAGGGCAGGGAGCGGCCCGACAGGAAATATTCGCTGGTTGACTGGGAGGCCCGGCGCCGAAACGCCAGGCCCAAGGCCAGGGTCAAGGCCACGTAGACGCCGATGATCGTCCAGTCAAGGGGGTGCAGAAGGTCCAACGGGGCTCCGTCCAGATGAGAGTGGTAGTCGAGAGCCTCACGCTAGCATGAAGGGCCGGGGTCATCAACCAGGAGAGTGGGGAAGCCAAACAGAAAGGCGCCGTCGGCCACCCAGACCAACGGCGCCACTCATCAGGTGGGGAGGAATCAACGGACCAGAGTCATCTTTCGGGTCATGACTCGGTCACCTGTGCGCAGGACATAGTGGTACACACCCGAAGCCACTGCGCGGCCATCATCGTCGTCTCCCACCCAGCGGACATGGTGTGGTCCAGCCGACATCTGGTCCTGAACCAGGGTGCGGACCAGCAGGCCTCGTCCGTCGTAGATCCGCAAGCTGGTCGGCTGGTCCTCGGGCAGCGTGAAATCGATCCAGGTCTGGGGATTGAAGGGATTGGGGTAATTCTGAGCCAGGACCAGAGCACGAGGCAAAGCCTCATCATCCTCCACGGCGGAAACATCCAGATCCAGATTGGCCTGACACAAAGCCACGGGGGTGCTTTTGCCGTGGGCCGCCCAGGCATCGTACAGCTGCTGCCCCATCGTGTTGACGTGGTTGTTGTCCCTGAGGAATTCGATGTACTCCTTGCTGGTGGTCTGGTAATAGAAGGCCACCTCCACGCTCCGGGCATCACCCGGCAGAGCATAGGCCGTGTCGTCCCAGTACTCCCCATCTTCGTAGCTGTGACCCACCGGTGGAGACTGGATGGCCACGAAAGCGGCATTGGTGAAGCCCCGCGGCGGGATCCGGTTGTCCTTGAACACGGTATCGTTGAGGGCAAAGTGGAAAGAAGGTCCCATGGGCATGCCCAGGACCGGAGCTAGCCGCGAGGAGATTCCCGGTTTGATCTCGTAAATTCTGGCTGCATCGTCATGACTCAAAACGCCAGTGACCGCATCGTAATGGCCGGATTCGAAAACAACCTGACCTTCAGCGTCGCGGGCCACCAGATGGATCCAGGCCCGTCGCCCTTCCGGATACCCAGAGGGGAGCTTGTGTCCGGTCTGGTTGTACAACCGGACATTTACACCGGGCGCGCCATCAACCAGGGTCGAGCTCAATTCCATGGTGGCGGAGAGGGACAGCAAAGCCTCGGCCCTCAACTTGCCTGCCTGCAACTCGGCCGGATCGACTTCGCCCGGATAGAAATCGGGCAGGATGTCCGGCACGAAGGTGTTGCCGCCGGTCAGATCGTGAAAACCGAGATCGCTCCTCGTGGGAGCCCCGGCCTCGCTGCAGCCGACTCCGGTCACGTCGGCCATGTGACAATCCTGGCAGGTCGATACAATGCCATCGGGCTTGTTGCCGGCGAACTGAGGCTGATAGACCCCACCCGAAGCATAGGCACTGACGGACCATTCGCTGAAGGTGCGCTCCACGGGAAACATGTTGCGGGGATCCCCATCGGGATGAGCGGCATCCAGGGCCTGAACCTCGTACACACCGGGCTCGGAGCCCGCCACGAAGGCGGGATTGCTCACGTCATGGCAGGTGCCACACAGGTTGGACGAGAGCATGAAATCGGACGTCGTGGTCTGGTGACTGGCCACGGCGTCATCGTAAGGTCCCCGCTTGGAGGGATTCCGGTCCAGAACGAACTGGCCATTCGCGTGGGCCGGCGGCAGTTGCTCCAGGTCTGCCAGGATCGCGGCGTCCTCCGGTGGGCTCACGCCTTCCACGTAGTGGGGATCGACCATGGTGTGGCAAAAATCACATTGCACTCCCTGGTAGTCCGTGGCCGTCAGCATTCCGCCGGTGGTGTCGAAGCTACGCCCTTCACTCCAGCCCCCCGGAGTGTGACAGCGCAGGCAAAGGTCACCGGAACCAGGAACAGCATCGTTGGCCACCGCAAGGGTAGCCAGGTACAGGGGGTCACGCATGGCCTGGGCCATCAAGCTGCCTTGCCAGGCATGGTAGGGCTCGGCATCCGGGTCGTAGTTACCGTGGCACACGACGCAGGAGGTGCTGGGCTCTTCCAGCGTTCCGGCCCCGAACGGCTGAGTACCGGGCATGTCAAAATCACGAAGCGTAGTGGGCACGACACCTGTCAGTGCTGGGCTGATACTGAAAGCCGAACTGACACCCCCGCCCCGGTTGCCGGCATTGTCCTGGGCTTCGATCTTCAGGACCAGCCCTGATCCAGGCAAATTGGGAATGAAGAGATCGAAGCTGCCGGTGTTCTCCAGCCCCCTGGCGAGCTGTCTCTCGTGTTCTCCACCGGATTCACTCAGGAAAATGTCGACATGAGAAATACCACTGACATCCGTGGCCGTCCAGCTGACGGTGTAGTGAGCGTTGGGAGTGAGCGACTGGCCTCCGCCCGGCGACAGCACCGCCACTTCGGGTGGTGTATTATCCAGTCCCCCGCTCGGCGTCAGGAAATCTGCAATCTCGGCAGGATCCACATTCAAGGCATTGCCCAGGTTGGAAGGGGAAAGCCCCGGAAAGGTCGGGGTATTGCCAAAGGTCTCCAGGCTGGTGATCTCGACCAGATTGCTGAAACCGTCACTGTCCGAATCCAGACTTTCGATTTCCTGGATGGCGACCAGTTCGTCCATTCCCCCCGCGATCCGGATCTCGATGGCCAGACCGTAGGGATTGCGCGGTCCGCCCCCGTCAAAATCAAAATGGCACACTCCGCAATGCCCTCCGTTGCTGGGGAGATCATCGAGACGGGAGCTTTCCACCTGGGGATAGGTGTTGAAAAAATCGCGGCGGATGGGGTTGCGGGCCTCTGCGGGGGCCGGCATAAAAATGGCGAGCAGTAGCAGCCCGACAATGAGGGGAAAAAGGCGCGGCAACATGAGAATCTCCCGGTGGGTGATCGCCAGCCAAACAGCAAGGGAAAAGGACTCTCCCCTGAGAAACTGAAAGCCAGTTTCAATCCGGGTAAAATCATACTATACTTGATGTTGCGAAACAACTGAATTCTGAAACTCTCCCCTCAATTCCCACTTATTTTATCTTCTTTCCTGCCCCTCCCTCAAGATAGGGAGCAAGAACACAGGCATCGACCCACCAGATGTCCGAGGCACCATTTCCAGGCTGACCATGGAAACGGTGCAAATCGGCCCGGTTGAACCGGTCCGGCCACGCCACCGTGGACCGCGAGGAGCTGAAGAACAGGTACTGGCCATCCGGGCTGAGAAAAGCCGAGGCTGCCCGCGTGTCCGGCCCGTTGAAACGCGACCCCAGATTGCGGGCCGGTTGCCACTGTCCCTGCGGGTCTCGCACGCTGATCCAGTAGTCGGCCGCGCCCAGGTTTTCAGCATGGCCCGCCACACAGGCGATCAAGAAGCTCTCGTCCGGAGCCACGAAAGCATTGTAACAG
>JAZBOO010000369.1:0-31945 GCA_036351155.1 Candidatus Krumholzibacteriia bacterium
ACTATCCTTGATCACGTTGTTGATCATGATGCCCGACTTGCCGTCGAGCTGCAGGGCCTTGGCCATGCTGGGGCTGATTTCCTGGAGCATGACGCCCAGGTAGCCGGAGGAGTGGTTGTCCGCCAGGGCCAGGGGGGCCGACAGCAGAAAGACCAGACCCACGAGGGTCAGCGCGGTGCGTTTGGCAGCCGAAAACGCAGGCATGGGGGTTCCTTTCGAAAATTGACAATGTAGGGGGATACATTGTGAGCCTGGATTGAAGGTCGGCGCTGAGCAAATGTTCCCGCTATTTTGACCAATGTTTTGCCATAAAGAAATACCATACATATAAATTTGTTGAAAAATGCAGACAAATGTGATAAAACGGCAATATGAAAACGATCTCGCCCCCACCCCTGCGTTTTCTGGCTTTGTGCACCCCTGCGGGATTGGTCCGCCTGGCGTTGCTCGTGCTGGTGGTTTCGTGTGCCCCCCAGGTTTCCCGCGCCGATGACATCGATCCGGTGACCCGGGAGGCCGTGGCCCAGGAACTCCAACTGGCCCACAACAGCCCTAACCCCTTCAATGCCAATACCACCATCAACTTCACCTTGCTGGCCGATGCCTGGGTGCGGGTTGATGTGTTCGACCTTCGCGGCCGCTACGTCACCACCCTGCTGGACGAGTTCCAGTCCGCGGGGGATCGGTTTGCCATCTGGAAAACGGAAGTGGCTCCCTCGGGCACCTATTTTTTCCGGCTGAAAGTCGATGATTTGCAGGTATTCGGCAAAATGAGCCTGGTTAAGTAATTCCTCAAAAAATCCCTCTAAACTTGGTTTCTTGTCGGACGATTATAGTCTCAAGGTACTAAATTTGATCTTTTGTATACACTTTGGAGCGATAGAATGGCCCTGATTGACTGGACCGAAGAATTCAGTGTAGATAAAGGACCCATCGACGAGCAGCACCAGCACCTGGTGGAAATCGTCAACAAGCTGGACGAAGCGCACCGGCGGGGCAAGGGGTCCCGCATCATGGGGGAAATACTCAATGACCTGATGGGCTACACCCAGGAGCATTTCGCTTTCGAGGAAAAGGTCATGGAGGAGGCGGGTTATTCC
Organism: Candidatus Krumholzibacteriia bacterium; assembly: GCA_036351155.1. Lineage (GTDB taxonomy): Bacteria > Krumholzibacteriota > Krumholzibacteriia > LZORAL124-64-63 > LZORAL124-64-63 > LZORAL124-64-63. The sequence continues at coordinate 1,101 of JAZBOO010000369.1, forward strand.
CAGCTCAAGGCCCACCAGAGTCAGCATCGCCAGCTCATCCAGAAACTGGAAAAAGTGCAGTATGATTACAGTGCCAGGGGATTGCGGGTCACCAAGGAAATGCGCGAATTCCTCAAGTACTGGCTGACCCAGCACATCCTGAAAGATGACAAGGCCTTCATGACCAGCGTGAATGAACAGAAGGTCAATTCCTGACCTGAGCCCCGACGGGCACCCGAGTTGCAACTTCCCCGATGAAAATTCTCTGTGACGGCGGCTCCGGCTCCTCTGGCCGGGGCCGTGGACCCTTGTCATCGCATCACTTGAGCGATGGTGTCATCAGGCCAGGGGCTGGCTTCAACCAGCCTGCCGGGGTGGAAAACATGTCACGTATGGCCACATTTTTTGCGCTTGTCCCTGTTGTTTTGGGCTTCTGGGCGATGGGCCCGGATCCTGCCCTGGGCCGGGATTGGCTGGTACCCCAGCAGGCCCCCACCATCCCGGCGGCCATGGACTCGAGCGTGACCGGGGATGTGGTGGTCCTCTCGCCGGGCATTTACGACGATTGTTCCCAGTACAGCGAAAACGTGTACCACATTGCGATTCTGGCTCCCGGCGTCAGTCTGCGCGGCAGCACGGGCGATCCAGCGGACGTGATTCTGGATGCGGGGTATGCCGGCCGATGTCTGGAAGTGCGCAACGGCAGTGGTGAGGTCACCATCGAGGCGATCACCCTGCGCCGGGGCCGCGCGGTTTCTCCCTTCGGTAAAGGGGGGGCGGTGTTTTCCATCTTCAGCGACACCGTGTTCCGCTCCTGCGTGTTCGACAGCAACCAGGCGGATTTCGGGGGGGCAGCCATCTCGGCCAGCTACGGCTCCCTCACCGTGGAAGATTGCCTGTTCACCGACAACAGCACAACGGGCATCGGGGCGGCCGTGCAAGTCAGCCGGGCGCCCACCACCATCACCGGGAGCACCATCACCGGCTGCACCGGCACCGCGGTCCACTATGCCACCGATGCGCTCACCATGAGCAACACCATCATCCACGGGGGCGACAGCGCGTCTCTGTCCCGGAACACGACCACGGACCCGGACCCTGATCTGGACTGCTGCAACTTCCACGGCAATGAAGAGGACTACCCCGACTTCGTGGAGGTCCTGGAAGATGTGGACGGCAACTTTTCCCTGGATCCTCTGTTCTGCAACCCCATGTTCGGCGACTACCAGCTGTACGCCATCAGTCCCTGCGCCGAGGCCAACACCGGCGATTGCGGACGCATCGGAGCCTACGAGGCCGCGTGTGGCTTCGGGTCCATCACCCGCTTTGTCTTCCCCGACGGGACAGGTGATCATCCCACCATCCAGGAAGCCGTCAACGCCGCGGTGGCGGGCGACACCATCGCTCTGATCGATGGTGTCTACACCGGCCCGGGCAACCGGGACATTGACCTGCTGGGCAAGCAGGTGACCATCCGCGGGCACAGCGGTGACCCGGCCCTGGCGGTGATCGATTGCCAGGGAACGGTGGCCGAACCGCACCGGGCCTTCCTGTTCCAGAACGAGGAAACCCTGTTCACGGTGGTGCGAGACCTGACCATCACTGGAGGCGAGCAACCCGGCGACGGGGGCGCAATCTGGTGCTCGGGATCTCCGGTCATCGAAAACGTCGTGTTCAACCAGAATGGAGCCAACCGGGGAGGCGCCATGTTCGTGCATGGGGGCAATCCCCGGATCACCGACTGCGTGTTCACCGAAAACCGAGGCGATGCCCGCGCCGGCGGCATCGCGCTGATCGACTCCGAGGCCCGGGTGACCGACTGCGTGTTCACGGCCAACTGGGGTTACATCGGCAGTGCGGTGTTTCTGCCCGACTCCTCGCAGGTCATTGTCGAGGGATGCACCCTCACGGCCAACAACAGTTCCCTGGACAAGGACTGCCTGGGCGTGGACGGCAACTCCTCGCTCACCATCCGCAACTGCAACATCACCTTCAACAATCGGCGGGCGGTGCGGGATTACGGGGACGGCAGCGTGTCGATCATCGGAAGCAACGTGTTCGGCAATGCCGAGGGCAACTACAATGGGCCCCTGGAGGGCAAGGAAGGGGAGAACGGAAACATCTCGGCCGACCCCCTCTATTGCGACCCGGACAATCGTGACTTCACCATGCGGGCCGACTCGCCGTGTACGGAATACAGTGCACCGAACCTGACCCGGATCGGTGTGTTCGGGGTGGGCTGCGACAGCCCGGCCATTTTTTCGGATCAGTCAGAAGTTCTGTCCCAGGCTCCCACCATGAGCGGGGGCGTCAGCGTGACCGACATGAACGGTGACGGACTGCTGGATTTCCTGGTGGCCAATGACGGCCAGGCCAACGAGGTGATGCTCGGCGATGGCGCCGGGGGATTCACGGTGCTGGATGAGCCCTTGCTGAACTTGAATTCCTTGACCACGGTGACTGCCAGCTGGGGTGATTTCGACAACGACGGCGACCCCGATGTGTACCTGGGAAACACCGGTGTGGTCAACATTCTGGGAACCAACTCCGAGGGCTCCTTCCAGGTGGACTTCACCGGACAGGTGAGCGACACCGGTGGGGCCGGAGGTTCCAGCTGGGCCGATTTCAATGGTGATGGGAACCTGGACCTGTTCGTTGCCTCGCTGGACAGCACCAGTGTTCTTTTGCGGGGCGATGGGGCCGGCGGGTTCGAGGAGGTGGCCTCCGAGATCATCGCCGGAGTGTCGGGCGTGGTTTCCGCAGCCTGGGCCGACTACGACAATGACGGCGATCAGGATCTGTACCTGGTCCAGGATGGCCTGACCGCCAAGCTTCTGAAGAATGCCACGACCATGACCGATGCCACCGTGGCCCCCTTGAATCTGACCGGGGCCAAGGGTGCCGCCTCGTGGGGCGACCACAACAACGATGGCCGGCTGGACCTGTTTCTGGCCCGGCATGATCTGGCCAACAAGCTTCTGCAGAATTCATCCAGTGGAACTTTCACCGGTGTCACCAAGGGGCCCACCGGCCATACCGGTCCGGGACGCGGGGGCATCTGGGGCGACTGGGACAACGATGGTGATCTGGACCTGTTCGTGACCAACTGCGGCGAAAAGGACCAGCTGTTGCGCAACGAGGGTGGGGGGCGGTTCGTGGACGTGGCAGACGCCGTGTTTGCTCAGCCGGACAGCAGCACCGGAGCGGCGTGGGGCGATTTCGACGGCGATGGCGACCTGGACCTGGTGGTGGCCACCCGGTCGGGATCCACCCGCTACCTGCGCAACGATCTGGACAACGGCCACAACTGGCTGCGCGTGAAGCTGACCCGCCTCAACGGGCAGGCCGGCAGTCCGGGCGCACGGGCCAAGCTGGTGACGGACACCGATACGTTGCAGATTCGCGAGATGGGCACCGGCGGGGGCTGGCTTTCCTTCAACGAGCCGGTTTTGCACTTCGGCGTGGGGCAGGCCGACACCGTACGCAGCCTGCAAGTGAGCTGGCCCGGTGGGCAAACGCGGATCGAAACGAACCTGCTGGTCAACCAGGTGCTGGCTTGGACCGAGCCCGAGCCCGACGACATTTCGGCTGCGCCCGATCCCGCCAATCTTCCGGAGTATCGCCTGACCCTGATGCCGGCCTACCCGAATCCCTTCAACCCGCGCACCACCTTGACCTTCACCCTGCCCCGGCGGCAGGAGGCCAGCCTGGACGTCTTTGATGTGCGGGGCCGCAAGGTGGCCCGCTTGCTTCACGAGACCATGGAGCCGGGGCGGCACACCGTCACCTGGATGGGCACCGACCAGCAAGACCGTCCGGTGGCGGCAGGGGTGTACCTGGTGCGGCTCAGGGCGGGCCAGCAAACACGCACGCGGGGCATCACGCTGATCAAGTAAGGGATACCCCGGTTACAGGCGCACCTTGAATACGTCCTTCAAGGCCAGACCGGCCACCAGGGAAAAAATGATCAAGGCGATCAGCCAGCTGGTGCGGAAAAGCCCGTAGTCGAGCTCTCGCCTGGGGAGGGAAACCTGCACCGAGGCCACGGGGCTGTCCTGGGGCAGGGGTTCCTCGGCGGGGTTGAGCAACAGCCGGCCCAGGCTTTCCTTCTGCCGCACCTTGGCCAGCCGCGGGGTGCCGTCACCAACCACCAGGGTCTTGGCCAGGCGCGTTCCATCGGCCAGGGCCACGGTCAGGTTGTGGGTGCCGGGCTCTTCCGCCCGGACCCGCCAGCGCACCAGGTTGCCCTGGAGATCTCGCAAGGGGCGGGTTTCCACCAGGACTCCGGGGTCGGCTTCCAGTCGCAGCCCATCTTTTTGATGGACCTGGTCCGTTTCAAGCTGCACCGTGACCAGGGCCGTTTCGCCGGGCACCAGGGGGCGGTGGCCATAGTGGGCATCCATCTGTGCCAGGATCAGCACCATGGGCAAGGCGACCACCAGCAGGGCAGGCAGCGACCATCGCAGGTACTTCAGGTTGGCCACTGCCAGGTCGCGCTGGATCTTTCCCAGCACCGAAAGATGATCCTGGTACAGGCCCATCTCGTAGATGCGCCCGGTCAGCACCTGACGCGCTGCCACCAGCTGATCCTGGTTGGTGGACCACTTGAACAGCAGCAGCATGATGACCCCGGTCACCGCCGACAGAACAGCCACCGCCAGAGCCGCCGCATGGCCGAAGGGGGCGGACAGCAGGTCGCCCAGCGCGTTCAGAGCATTGGCGATGGCGGTCATGATGTTCATGAAATGTAGCCCAGGCCCTGCATGCGCTTCTTGATCTCTTCCTCGTCGGCGCCGCCTTCCTCGAACCTGGCGATTTCCTTTTCCAGAACGTGCTGCACGAATTCCTCGGGTGACGAGTAGCCGGCAATGGCCGCGTACTTCTTCACCTTGTCCAGCAGGTCCTTGTCGATCTTGATCTTGCTGCCACCGAACACGGCGGACCTCCTCATTTGGCGTAAAGATTGCGGCCGGTCATCTCCGGCGGGGCCTCCAGGCCGAAGAGGCCCAGAATGGTGGGCCCCATGTCCATCAGGGTGGGAGCAGGCTGGGTGAAGGGGCGGTTGGTCAGAACCACGCCAGGCACCACGTCGGCGGCCATGCAATGGTCTCCGCTCCACTTCAACATGTTATCCACGTACACCTGGGCCGGCACTTCGCCCAGGGCCGATTCGTTGCTGCCCCGCCAGCCGCTGTGGTAGCCCAGGATGATATCAGGCCCCCGGTCACGGTAAGCCCCGGAATAGACGAGGTCGCTCCGGTAGGCATACTTGATGGGGTGCTGGGAGGTTTCGGGGTCCACATCGGCCTCCAGTTCACGCACCAGCTGAGCCAGCAGGTCCTGGGCCTCTTGACCGGGGTTGACGATGCCCCATTTTTCCCGCTCCCGCAGGTTCAGGTACAGGCCGTTGATGCCCACGGAATAGGCCCGGGTTTCGGCCCAGTCGATCCCCGAAAGGAACTCCACATCGCCTGGTTCAAAGCCATCGCGCAGCTTCAGATAGCCGTGTTCCCGCAGCCAGGAGTTCACGTGAAGGCTGCGGCGGTAAGGTGCGAAACCGTGGTCGCTGACGATCATGATATGGGTTTCGGGTCCCAGGGTGTCCATGACCTTGCCCAGGGTGCCGTCCAGTTCCACATAGAGGTCGCGCACCCGGTGCCGGTGATGAGGATCGGCCTCGGCGTGGGTGGGTGAGTCCTCGTCGAAGGACCGCCAGAACACGTGGCAACTCTGGTCGGGGGAGTTGAAGTAGAAGAACAGAAAGCCCTCATCCAGGCGTGCAAAGCGGTTCAGCTCATGAACGAACTGGGCTTGACGCTCCCACAGGATCTGGTCGCTCTGGCTGGCATACTGGGCATCGCTCAGCACTCCGGCTTCCAGGGCGGCGGAATCCTCGGGCAACCCCTGGGTGAAGAACAGGCCCACGTCCTCGGCCAGTTCCCTGGAATAATCCTCGGGGGTGCTGATGGGCATTTCCGGGTGTACGGGATGGATCTGCACCGGCGTGACGTAAAGGCGGAAATGCGGCGAGGTTTCCAGCAGGTAAAAGCGGCAGATTCCCGCCACATCCTTGAGCACCGGCACCATGGAGAAGCGCAGGTCCACCCAGTCACTCCACTCGCCTTCCTGGAGCAGGAACTCGTCGTCTTCCACCTGAAAAAAAGCGGTGCGGTTCTCCTTGTCCACGGTGATGGTCACCGGAATCTCGGCCTGGGATTCATCCACCAGGTAAGAGTTGATGGGACCCTCGATGGTGGTTTCGATCCGGCCATTGCGCACGATCACCGGGTCCACACTGCCGCCATCGACCACGGTGCTGACGTTGGGATCGTCGGTGATGTACCGAAAAATGCCGTAGGTCCCCAGGATGTCGGGCGTGCCCATGCCGGACAGGGTGCGGGCCTCGCAGTCGACCGGGGGAAAGTTGGCCGGCACCTTGAACACGGTCACGTCGTGGCCGGCATCGTCGAGGGCTTGCCAGAAGGCGGGACCCTCGCGCAGGTTTTCGATGGAACCGCCGCCCCGAGGAATCTTCCACTTGCCCACCTTGAAGTGGGCGCCGGGGGCCTGGGCGCTGCTGGTCGACAGGAAGGGCAGCATGGTCCTGGGGTCGCGGTGGATGAAGTCGAAAATGCCGTGTCCACCGGGATCGGTGCCCGAGGTGAATGAAGACCAGGCCACCGGCGATTGCGGGGGTATGGTGGTGCCCAGGGGCTGGAACTGGGCGCCCTGTTCCAGGAAGCGTGTGAAGCTGGGCATCAACCCCTCGTCCATGAATTCCTGGAGGAGCTTGGGGTCCATGCCGTCGAAACCCAGCACCAGGACCTTGGGCCCGGCGGCGAGTCCGGCGCCGCACCAGCTCAGAACCAGGGTCAACAAAACGGCCGAAAAAACAGATCGGGCGCTCATGCCTTGTTCTCCTTGAATAGATTGCCACCCAGCATGTGGCCGGGCACGGCAATCCCGAAGGTTTCCAGGATGGTGGGGGCCAGGTCGATCAGGGCCGGGCGCTGCCGTTTCAGCGGACGGTTGGCGAACACGATGCCCGGTACCTGAGCCGGGTCCATGCAGTGATCGCCCGACCAGGCCCGGCGATTGTCCCGGATGGCTTCGTCGGTCAAGCGCCCCACGGCGGCATGCCAGTCGGCGCGGTATCCGCGGGTGTAGCCCACCAGCACGTCGGGTCCGTTTCCGCGGTAGGGCCCCGCGTACACTTCCTGGGCATCCCAAAGATTGGTGATGGCCACGCCGCCCTGCGGGTCACCGGGATCGGGCAGGCCTCGCAGCTTCTCGATCAGTTCACGCTTCAGAGCCGAGGCGTTTTCGGGCGGCACACAGCCGTCGGTTTCCCGCCCGGCGATGTTGATGTAAAACCCAGCCAGCCCATTGGTGTAGGCCCGGGTACGGGTCCAGTCGATCTCCCTGGCGTCCACTCTTTGCCCGGGTTCAAGGGCGGGGGCCGGTCCTTCGGGGGGGTCACTCTTGAGATAGAGGTAACCGTGGTCCCGGAACCAGGTGTTCAGGTTAACTCCTCGGCGGAAGTTGGCGAATCCGTGGTCCGAAACCACAAGCAGCAAGTCGTTCTTGCCGCACCGGGCCAGGGTTTCCCCGGTCAGGCGGTCGGCCTCGATGTAGATGTCCTCGATGGCCCGGGCGTACACCTCGGTGTCCTGGCCCACGTTGGCCGGGTGTTCGGGATCGCGGTACCGCCAGAACATGTGCTGGATGCGATCGGTGGCATCGAACACCACCGCAACCACGCCGGTGGGGTTGCGGTCCAGAGCGTGGAAGAACATGGTCTGCCGCTCTTCATGGATCGCGTAGGCCTGGTCCAGGAAAGCCTTCTCGTCGATGACCCGCTCGTTCAGCGCCCAGGTGTCCTCGGCCAGTCCCAGGGTGGCGAACTTGCCCTGCAGCTTGGCCAGGGCAATGGCGTAGTGGGGCGGGTTGGCGATGGGCATGTCGGGGTGTTCCGGGTCCAGATTGATGGGCGTGACGTAGACGCCGAAGGGATGGTCGAAGTCGGTGACCCGGAAGCGGCAGATGCCGTGGGCCCTGCCCCGCCCTTGCCCGAAGGGAACGGCAATCCAGGGCGAGTACTCTTCGGGGCCCAGGGTGAAGGTGGCCTCTCCCACCGTGAAATGCGCGCGCTGACCAGGGCGGTCAACCTGAACGGTGAAGCCCAGGGTGGCCTCGGCCACGCCTCCGTCGGTGCTGGGCAGCTCGGGGCCAATCAACTCGCCACCGTACACATCCTTCTCGATTTCCTGGAAAACCAGCCGGTTGCCCCCGGTGGTCTGCCGGCCACCGGCGCCCTTGGTGGGGGCGGTGTAGTGGCTGAAGGTGCCCTGGGTGCCGCGCAGATCGGGAACACACATGGCCGAAAGCATGTGACCGGCAAAGTTGTCCGGGGGAAAGGTGATGGGCACCCGGAGGATGGTGCTGGGCACACCGAAATCGGCCAGCGTTTTCCAGAAGGGGCGGCTGCGGCGCAGCAATTCGATCTTGGCCCGGGGCCGGCCAATGATCCAGGGCCCCAGCTTGCGCAGCTTGCCGGTGGTCGAGATCCGGGTGGAGGAGAGCACCGGCTGGTGGGTGCGCACATCGCGGGTCAAGAAGTCGAAGATGTTGTGGCCGCTGGCATCTGTTCCGGTGGCAAAGGTGGACCAGCCCACCGGGGACATGGCCGGCAGGGTGGTGATCAGCTCGTCAAAGCCGCCCTGGGCTTCCAGCTTCTGGAGGTGGGGCATCAGCCCGCGATCGGCGAACTCCCGAAAAAGCCGGGGATCCAGACCGTCCAGTCCCAGCACCACCACGCGACGGGCCTGAGCCCTGGCGCTGCGGCGACGGCCGCGCCAGGTCCGCAAAGCCAGCCGCAGAGGCCAGAGGAACAGTGCACCCAGAGCCAGGAGAATGCCGGCCAGGGCAAAGAGGAACGATCCGCCCAGGGCAAATCCAGCGCCGGGTCCGATGTACGCCCAGGCGGGGGCGGGCACGAAACACAGGGCCAAGCTCAGAATTGCGGGAACAAATCCAGGTCGAATCATGCGTTCAGGGGCGGACATTCCGGACATTGAGGTCACGCGGGCTTCCCAGAATCGAAAGGAGAAAAAAAGCGCAAAAAACGGCTGCGCATCAGGGAAAAGGAGCCTGAACAGGCTAGTTCAGGGGAGGTGCCGTGTCAAGAATACAGGCCGGACCAGGACCCACACAGCTGGTGTGGGATTCAGGCCAAACCGGAGGATGACCGCCGCAGAAAATGGCTTATAATTGAAGGGAACCAGAAATCAGAAACCCTGGCGGATGGGATCGGACGATGAAAACAGTTTTCCTGGCAGTTGTTCTGGCTTGTGTCGTGTGGAGTGTGGGTGGATGCGGCGGAACGGCCGAAAGCCCTGACCCCGAGGCGCGCAAGTTGCTGATCATCGGGATCGATTCGGCCGACTGGCGTTTGCTGCGCCCGATGGTCGAGGAGGGACGGCTACCCCATCTGAAGGGTTTCATGGATCAGTCGACCCACGGCCGCATGAAGACGTTTTTCCCTTTCGAAAAGTCGCCCCTCCTCTGGGCCAGTATCAGCACCGGGGTCAAGCCCGAGGTGCACGGTGTGCTGGGCATGGTCAAGGGTTCGAATCAGGAACCGGTCCGCGGCAGTGCCTGGTACGCGCCGGCATTGTGGGACATCATCGGGGCGGCCGACCTGAGCACCAGCCTGGTGGGCATGTGGACCACCTATCCAGCTCGGCCCATCAACGGGGTCATGGTCAGCGATTACCTGCCCTACGGCTCCCACCGGGACAAGCCCCTGGAAGGTTTGGTGTACCCGGCGGAAATGACCGATGCCGTGGTGGCCCAGAGGGTGGACCCCGCCTCGTTGACGGATGAGGAACTGTCCCGGTTCATCGACCCGGAACACCTGGCTGCGGCCAAGGAAAAGTATCCGCGGGAAGTGGAACAGCTGCGCGAGGTCTGGGCCTCGGATCTGAGTTACCTGAACGTCAATCGTCTGCTGGCCCAGGGCGATCCCTACGACCTGTTCTTCTTCTACCTGCGCGGGCCCGATATGATCAGCCACCACTTCTACAAGTACCTGGCGCCCGAGAAGGGGCACGTCCATATCAATGAAGACGAAGGTCAGTTCTTCGCCCACGTGGTCGAACGCTACTACGAATGGGCCGATGAGGTGACCGGCGAGGTGCTGGGGTGGTTTCCACCCGATCGCCAGGCGGTCATCCTGTCGGATCATGGCTTCTACGGCCCGCGCAAGTCAGGGCAAAAGGGCTCTCATGAGCACAGCGAATGGGGCATTTTCCTGGTGCGCAGTCCGCTCTACCAGGCCGATTATCCCTTCAGCCATCTGGAACTCCTGGATATTTGCCCCACCTTCCTGGCCCTGATGGGGCTACCTGCGGCGCAGGACATGCCCGGGGTGGTGCTGACCGAGGGGTTGACTCCCGAGGGTCAAAAGAAGGTGGAGAAAATGGAGAAACAGCGCGTGCCCAGCTACCAGCCGCTGCGTCCGGCGGCCGGACCCGAGGGTGAAGTTGATCCCGGCGTGGACGAGGAGATCAAGAAGCAGCTGCGGAGTCTGGGTTATATCTAGTCTCAACGAAGGGCCGGCCTGACAGCCGGCCCTTTGTCTGTTCGGCATCCGGATCGGTCACTGGGCATCCTCGGGCATCTCGTATTCCACCACCAGCGGGAATCCCGTCTTGGCGGGATAGTACCGCCGCCACACCACCACGGTTTGACCCAGATGTTCGAACTGGAGATTGGGCTCGGGGTCGACACTCAGAACCTTGGCGCCCACAGGTAGCTCCACCCGCCGGGTCAGCAGGCGGTCTTCGGGAAAATCTCCCCAGAACTGGTTCCGACATTTGCGACCATCGCAGCTGATCTGACCAGGGAACTCGAAGCGCAGGGAACCACGCATGGTTTCGCCGGGGAGAATGGGCACGACAAAATCAATGAAAACGTTGTAGAGGTCGGTGCCGGCCCGCGGTTCGATACGCACGTTCAGCTGATTGCCGAACTGATCGAAGGCCTGCATGGTGCGCATGACAGGCAGCTCCCTTTCCTTTGCGCCGAACATGGCGTAGGTCAGTATCTGGTCGTGGTTGTTGGTGATCTCCTCGCCGGTCCACATCTCGACAATGCCGTCAACCCTCAGCTGGACCCGCTGCAGATCATTGATCAATGGTTTGCTTTCCTCCTGGTTCGGGATTCCAGTCTCGCCGTCCACGCTGGCAATTTCCTCGGCCGAAAGCTCGTAAAGCTGGTCCGCTGTCTGCACCAGGTACAGGGAGGGCCGGGTTTGCCTCAGTACCCCCTTCAAGACCTTTCCGTCCTGAAGTTTGATTTCCGTCGAAGGCGTGTCCGCAGCCTCGAGGGGTGCGCCCGATCCGATCATCAGCAGGGCCAGCACGAGGATGGTGATTTGGCGGATACTCATCAGGAACTCCTTCCGTTGGTCCTGTTCAGCACGATGCCGCCGAACTTGACCGGGGTGACCTGGCCCGCCTGCTCACCGAACCGGGTCACGACCACGCGTGCCGGTGTGGTGAAAGGGGCCGTCTGGTGGGCGGGCTGCTGGTTGTCCAGCATGCCCGGAACCAGAACGGCCAGGGCCAGTGAAGCTGCGGCGGCAAGGGCCAGGGGCCAGCGGGCACGGCGCCACCAGCGGGAGTCGGGACTCCCGGGCGTGCGCCCCACCTGATCGCCTCTCACCCTCGCGGCCGCTGCGGACAGGATGCGGTCCTGCAAATCCACCGGGGCGGTCACCCTGGGTCGGGAGGCGGCCAGCCGGCGCAAGGCACGTCGGCTTTCCAGTTCCCGCCCGCAGGCCGCACACTCTTCCAGATGGGCTTCCAGGAGCTTGATGTCGCCGGAGGCCAGTTCGCCATCGACGTACGCATCCAGTTTCTTATCCATTGATTCACAGCGCATGGCCGGACTCCTTCAGGTGAGCGCGGAGTCTTTGCACCGCCAGGTGTTTACGTGAAGCCACGGTTCCGGTCGGACAATCCACGACTTCGGCGATGTGCGCGTAACTCAACCCTTCCACTTCCGAAAGGTGAAACACCACCCGGAAGTCCTCGGGCAAGGCTTCCAGAGCGGCGTCCAGGGCCGCCCCCAGTTCTCTGCTCTCGATCACCCGATCCGGGGCCTCGGCGCGTGAGCTTTTGCCCTGGAGATTCAGCTCGTCGTGGGTCAACACTTCCACGTGCTTGCGTTCCAGCTTGCGGCGGCGCAGCCAGGAAAGAGCGGTGTTGCGGGCCGTGGCCAGAACATAGGCCTCACTGGGTAATTCATTGCTGCGGGGGAGGTCCTGCAATTTCAGGAAGGTGTCCTGTGTAAGGTCGGCAGCAGTGTCACGATCCTGGATCAGGACGCACAGGAAGCGGAACACCTGATCCAGATATTGATCGGTCAGCTGCTGGATGCTCATGTTCCCCCCTTTCCCGCCGTGGGCAAATCCTCGGGCATTCTGAAGGGGTAGACGTCTGGGCTCGGAAATTCTTCACGGATTCTTGAAAAAAGATTTCCGGCCCGGGACGCGACAGGGAATTCAGCGCACCCCGGAGGTCGGGTATTCCAGATTGATCGACCATCCCGAGCTGGCCCGTTGCCCTTGCAAATCTTCCTTGAAAGCATAGATAGCCAGAATGTATTCCTGTCCCTCCTCGGGAAACACCAGGATGGTGTCCCGGGTGGAAACGCTGTGGATGGGGGCTCCGGATATTGGGCCAAAGGCCAGGGTGAAGGCCTCGGCCTCGGGACACTCCCAGCTCACCGCCAGTTGCCTTGCGGGCAACAGCTCGTACTGCACTTCAGGCAGAGGCAAGACCAGGTTCGCATTCAGGTCAACACGGGCTTCGTGGCGGCGGTCCCCGTTGATGAATTCCAGCTCGTAGGTTCCAGTCGCCGCGCTGCGGTCAATCAAGCCGATGTAGTAGGAGCCCCAGGAGCGACGGAACTCGTGGTCATTGTTCCAGCCTTCGGGGCCGCGGATCACCAGGGTGCCGCTGGGCCGGAACCGGTTGGCGCGACCGAACCGAAAGAACACGCTGCGGTAACCCGGGTGCTGGTGGTGGATCCCGCCGGTGACCTCCCAGTAGTGCAGGGGCCAGGCGGTGGCGGCCACCTCTGCCGTGTAGGGTGAATGCCCCTCGGCGTTGCGCGCCGCGATGCGGAAAACATAGCTGGAATCGGGCTGGACCGGGGCATCCCATTGCTGGATGCCGGCCGGGAGGATGTGCCAGAGGGAATAGTCCGATTCGCCGGTTCTTTTCCCCTGGATGACGATCGCGGGCGGGGTCCCTGTGGTGTCTGCCCAGACCAGCTGCAAGAAGGTGTCGCCCACCTCAGCCACCTGAAAGTCCGCCGGCACAGACAGTTGCTCAGCTGTCAGGGCGGGGCCCTCGTCCACGTAGGGCATGGGGTTCAGTGGAGTCTCAAATTTTGAGCAGGAAACCAGAGCGAGAAGAGCCCAGATCAGGGTCGACAATACCAGGAGAGCGGGTCCCCCGGCACGAAACTGGCGACAATAATACGACATGAATCCTCCTTTCCCGGGGCTATTGTGACATCAGCACCCGCCTCAGACCACAGAAAAAGGCCCGGATTATTATCTGTTCCCATGGCGGGTCGGTGAAAATTGCGCGAAATTTTCAGCAGATAATTGAATCATTCACCCACGAGGGGAGATCAATATGAAGACCGTTGTCATGCTCACTGTCCTGGGCCTTCTGGGTGCCGGTGCCGCACAGGCGGAAGTCGTCAACAAGATTGTCACCTTCGAGCAGGACGGAACCGTGCTGGAGGGATACCTGGCCTGGGACGATGCTCTAGAGGGCCCGCGACCCGGCGTGCTGGTGGTGCATCAGTGGAAGGGCTTGAGCGACAACGAGCGCATGCGCGCGGACATGCTGGCCGAACTGGGTTACGTGGCCCTGGCCACAGACATCTACGGTCAGGGTATCAGGCCGGCGAACACCGCGGAGGCGAGCGCCCAGGCCGGCAAGTATTACGGCGACCTCCCTCTGTACCGGGCCCGGCTGCAGGCGGGACTGGACCACCTGAAAAGCCAGCCGGGAGTGGATCCCGGTCGCCTGGCCGCCATCGGCTACTGTTTCGGGGGCAAGGGTGTCCTGGAACTGGCCCGCAGCGGCGCCGAGGTGGCGGGTGTGGTGAGCTTCCACGGCAACCTGGACACCGCGATGCCGGCGGCTGATGGGGACGTCAAGGGCAAGGTGCTGGTCTGCCACGGGGCGGTCGATCCCTACGTGAAGCCCGAGGCGGTGCAGGCGTTCCTGTCGGAGATGGAGGCGGTCAATGCGGACTACCAGCTGATCATGTATTCGGGCGCGGTGCATGCCTTCACGCAGGTAGGCGCGGGGAATGACCCCGCCAAGGGAGCCGCTTACAACGAGGCGGCCGACCATCGGTCCTGGATCGCCATGAAGGCTTTCTTCGCCGAGATCTTCTAGCCGGAGCGGCTTGGCACCAGCTGGAAATCGATGAACCCGCGTTCGATGTCCACTCTCTTCAACTCCACCCGGACATGGTCGCCCACATCCAGGACGGCCTCGCCATTGGACAGCTTGCCTTCCACCGGCGGGTCGAAGACGCGCACCCAGGTGCCCTTGTCCGAGGCGCCGGTGATGATGCCCTCGAATCGCTCACCGATCCGCGACTGAATCACCATGGCGGCGGCCGATTTGGTCACCTGGCGTTCCACCTTGTTGGCATCGTCTTCCTTGCGGGTGCAGTGGCCGGCCAGGTCCTTGAGTTCCTGGGTGGAATAGGGCGGCTTGCCGCCCTGCAGGGCCGACTTCACCAGACGCAGGGTGATCAGGTCGGGGTAGCGGCGGTTGGGCGCGGTGGAGTGGGCGTAGTCGTGCACCGCGAGGCCGAAATGGCCGGGCGCTTCCACCCCGGGAGATTTTACCATGTATTCGCCGCGGCCAAGCAGCTTGACGATGGTCAGCGACAGGTCGGGAAACGAGACCGGATCAGCAGCGTGCCGCTCATCCAGGAACGCGGAAAGGGCCTTGGAGTCGGGGGCCACGGGCAGGTGGTGGTCCAGGGCGGCGGCCACATCCACGATGCGCTCCCAGCGCTTCGGCTCCCGCACCAGACGGCGTAGCGAATCGCGCTTCCGTTTCTCCAGGAACTGGGCTGTGACACCGTTGGCCGCGATCATGAAATCTTCGATGAGGTCCTTGGCGCGATTGCGCTCGTCGACCTGCAGGGCGCTGATCTTTTCGTCGGCAAAGACAGGCCGTGACTGGATGGTCTCCAGGGTCAGCGCGCCGTGGTCGAAGCGTCGGTGCCTCAGGCGCTGGGCGGCCTCGTCCTGCAGGCGCAGGTTTTCCTCCAGACCCGGCACCTCGCCGATGTGCTGGGGGCGCGGTCCGATTCCGTCGAGCCAGGCGGCCACGGCATCGTACGCCAGCTTGGCGTGATTGCGAACCAGGGCCAGGCAGATATCTGGCGCGCTCACCTGACCGCTGGCATCCACATCCATCAACACCACCAGGGCGGCCCGGTCCTCATCCATGTTCAGTGAGGTGAGGTCGTAGCACAGCTGCTCGGGGATCATGGGAAAGACCTGTGCCGCGGTGTAGACAGAGGTCGTGTTGTGCCGCGCATGTCCGTCCACGGCCCCGCCCTTGCGCACCACCGCATCCACATCGGCCACGGCCACGCCGATTCGGATAACACCATCGGGCAACGCTTCGGCCACCGTGAGCTGGTCCAGGTCCTGTGAGTCGTCGTTGTCGATGGACGACCAGAGCATTTTTCGGAGGTCGCGGCGGTCGCCGGCCGGCTCCTCGGCGCGGTCGGGGGCGTCCTGGAGCTCCTTGTCCACCTGCGCGGAAAAATCACAAAGCATGCCGCGTTCTTTCATGACGCGGCGGGCGATCTGGCGAAGATGCTTGCGATGGTTGGGTTCCGTGTGGTTGGGGCTCATGCGCAAAACTCCGATTCGGCTGGGGGTGATCAGGAGTGGTCAGCGCGAGTATAGCGCGGATGTCGGCGACTGTCTCGGCTGGGAACGCCGGTTTGACAGAGCACTTTCTTCCGAAAAAGCCCCCGAGAGCATAGATTTGCCCCATGAACGTCCTCAACACCGTATTGCCCATTTTTCTGGTCATCGGCCTCGGTCTGGGGCTGCGGCGCGGCGGTATGCTGTCCGACACCCTGGTCGGCGCTCTGTCCAGGCTGGTGTTCTACGTGGCGGCCCCGGCCCTGCTGCTGCGGGCCACGGCCGGCGATGCTCTGAACCGCAGTTTCGATCCCACCCCCTTGATTGTCATCGCCGTGGTTTCGCTGCTGGTGGGGGGCGGGGTGTATCTGCTCTGCTTCCGTTGCCATCCCGACCGGCGCGGTGTCATTGCGCAAGGAGCCTTCCGCTCGAATCAGGTTTTCATTGGCCTGCCCATCGTGGTTTACGCGTTTGGTCAAGAGGCGGTTCAGCTGGTGGCTGTGCAGGTCAGCGTCACGGTCATCATTTACAATTTCCTGGGGGCGGTGCTTCTGATCCTTCCCCAGCAAGGACGATCGGCCCGATCGCCGAGGGTCTGGACCCGGACCACCGTGCGCATCTTGCGGAACCCCTTGATCCTGGCCAGCGCCTTCGGCATCGCCTATTCGCTGACCGGCCTTCCTGTCCCGCTGGTTCTGGATCGCACCCTGGAACTCCTGGGGCGGACGGCGGCACCCCTGGCGTTGCTGACGGTGGGCGCGGGCCTCGAGTTCGAGCAATTGCGCGGTGATCTGGGTACCACCCTTGCGGTCACGGCCGTGAAGACCGTCCTCTATCCCCTCCTGGTCCTCGTGGGTCTGCAGATGGCGGGTTTCAGCGGGCTGGCCCTGAAAGCCCCACTGATGTTGATGGCTGCGCCCACCGCGGTGATCGGTTACGTCATGACGCGGGAACTGGGTGGAGATGTGAAGCTGTCCGGAGCCATCGTGGTGGGTTCCACCCTGGTCTCGATCCTGACCATCACGGCCTGGCTGGCCTGGCTTGGTTGATGTGCCGGTGAATCCAAGGCATGGTTTGATGGTCACGCTCGCCACCGTGGTGGCCATGACGGCGTTCGCCGCGAATTCCCTTCTCTGCCGTCTGGCTCTGGCCGCAGGATCCATTGATGCGGCCATGTTCACGTTGATTCGCCTGTCATCCGGCGCCGCGATACTTCTCCTGCTTTCCTGGCTTTCAGGTCGGTCTGAAGGGCGAGGCGCGGGGAACTGGCTATCGGGAATGATGCTGTTCATCTACGCGATCTGCTTTTCCCTGGCATATCTTGACCTGAGCATTGGCACCGGGGCGCTCATCTTGTTCTGCGCCGTGCAGCTCACGATGATCATCGCGGCCATCGTATCCGAAGAGCGCCCTCAGCTGCGGCAGTGGCTTGGTCTCCTGACCGCCCTGGCGGGATTTGTCTATCTGGTACTGCCCGGGCTGGAAGCTCCTTCTCCGCTGGGCTCAGTGCTGATGGCCCTGTCCGGGATCGCCTGGGGAGCTTACACCCTGAGGGGGCGTGGAAACGCCGACGCCGTGGCGGCGACCACGGATAACTTCGTGCGCGCGGTGCCTTTCATGGTGGTAGTGGGGGCGATTCTGTTTCGCGATGCCCACGCGACCCCGCGCGGAATCATCCTGGCGGTCATTTCGGGGGCGCTCACCTCGGGAATCGGCTACGTGATCTGGTATGCTGCCCTCAGGGGGCTCACCGCGACACGAGCGGCTTCGGTGCAGCTGACCGTTCCGGTGATTGCCGCCCTCGGTGGCCTGCTCTTCATGTCGGAAGGGGTCTCTCTGCGTCTTGCCGTGGCTGCTGTCGCCATCCTGGGTGGTGTGGGAGTGGTTCTGGCGGGCAAGGAAGCTGGCGTCAAGGCCCCCT
Source organism: Candidatus Krumholzibacteriia bacterium (assembly GCA_036351155.1). GTDB lineage: Bacteria > Krumholzibacteriota > Krumholzibacteriia > LZORAL124-64-63 > LZORAL124-64-63 > LZORAL124-64-63. The sequence continues at coordinate 18,992 of JAZBOO010000369.1, forward strand.
AGCCCGGATTGTTCATGAGGGAGTGTGACGAGGATGAGGTTTTAACCATCCGCAGTAGATCCCTCATGAATTCTCCGGGCTAGTGCTCTGTCTATCCGAAATGTTCCGGATGACAGAGCACCGGGATGTTCAGGCCTCAGGATCGGAGTGAGTTCAGGCTTCCGTCTCCAGTTTTCGCGGCGAGCTGGTCAGGACCAGCTCCCCGTCGGACACATCCAGCACCACAGTCTGCTCCGGCCTGGTTTCACCCGCGAGGATGTAGTCCGCCAGCCTGTCCTGCACCTCGCGCTGGATCACACGTTTCACGGGACGGGCCCCGAACTGAGGATCGAACCCCTGGGTGGCCAGCAGGGCCACGGCCGCATCGGTGGCCTCCAGTTTCAGTTCCTGATCGGCCAGTGAACGGTTCACCTTGGCCAGCTCCAGCCTGACGATCCGCTCGATGAGCTCGCGTCCCAGGGCATTGAACCGGATCACCCCGTCCAGCCGGTTCAGGAACTCGGGACGAAAGTGTCCTCCCAGAGCAGCCAGCAAGGCGTTCTCATCGACCTCGGCGTACACTTCTTCCTGACACAGGTTGCTGGTCATGATCACCATGGTGTTGCGGAAGTCGACCACGCGGCCCTTGCCGTCGGTCAACCGGCCGTCGTCCAGCAGCTGCAGCAGCACGTTCATCACCTCGGGGTGGGCCTTCTCCACCTCGTCCAGCAAGATCACGCTGTACGGGTGGCGGCGCACGGCCTCGGTGAGCTGCCCACCGGCCTCATGTCCCACGTAGCCCGGAGGCGAGCCGATCATGCGGCTGACCGCGTGACGCTCCATGTACTCGGACATGTCCAGCCTGACCAGCATCGTCTCGTCGCCGAACAGCTGCTCGGTCAGGGTCTTGGCCAGTTCCGTTTTTCCCACCCCGGTCGGTCCGAGGAAGAGGAACGAGCCGAGCGGCCGGTTCCGATCCGTCAGTCCCGCACGGGACCGACGAATGGTGCGCGCCACTTTTTCCACGGCCTCGTCCTGCCCAACCACTCGAGCGGAGATCCGTCCTTCCAGCTCTCGCAGTTTGGCCATCTCGTCCTCGACCAACCGCTGGGCGGGAATGCCCGTCCACTTGCCCACCAGGTAGGCGATGTCGTCCTCGTCCACCTCTTCCTTCAAGAGAGGGGTTTCACCCTGGATGACGCGCAGTTCCTCGTGCGCGACCTTCAGTTGCTTTTCCAGCTGGGCCTGGCCGCTGTACTTCAGCTCACTGGCCCTGGCCAGGTCGCCTTTGCGTTCGGCGGCTTCCATTTCCAGCACCAGGTTTTCCTGCTTTTTCTGCAGGCTGCGGATGTTGTCGATGGCTTCCTTCTCCATCTCCCACCGGGCCTTCACCTGGTCCAGTTCTTCGCGCTGCTCGGCAATCTGGTGGTCGATGACCTGACGCCGGCCCACGGCCGACTTGTCGGTTTCCTCGTTCAGGGCCAGCCGTTCCATTTCCAGCTGGTTCAACGAGCGTTGCAGATCGTCCACTTCCGATGGCACCGAATCGATCTCCATGCGCAGTCGGCTGGAGGCCTCGTCCATCAGGTCGATGGCCTTGTCCGGCAACATGCGGTCGGCGATGTAGCGCTGGCTCAGCTTCACAGCGGCCACCAGGGCGCCGTCGGTGATGCGGATGCCATGATGCACCTCGTACTTCTCCTTCAGACCACGCAGAATGGCCACGGCCTGTTCCCAGGTGGGCTCTTCCACCATCACCGGCTGGAAGCGCCGTTCCAGGGCGGGGTCCTTCTCGATGTGCTGACGGTACTCGTCGATGGTCGTGGCACCCACGCAATGCAGCTCTCCACGGGCCAGAGCCGGCTTCAGGATATTGCTGGCATCCATGGCGCCGCCGGTGGCTCCGGCACCGACCAGGGTATGCATCTCGTCGATGAACAGCAGCACCTCACCCTCTTGCTCGGTCACTTCCTTGATGACCTTCTTGAGGCGGTCCTCGAACTCACCGCGATACTTCGTGCCCGCAATGAGCGCGCCCATGTCCAGGGCCAGCACGCGCTTGTTCTTCAGCCCCTCGGGTACGTCACCTTCGATGAGGCGGCGGGCCAGGCCTTCGACCACGGCGGTTTTACCCACGCCAGGGGAGCCGATGAGCACAGGATTGTTCTTGGTGCGTCGGCTGAGAATCTGGATGACCCGGCGAATTTCCTCGTCGCGCCCGATGATGGGATCGATCTTGCCCGCCCGGGCGGCCGCACACAGATCGGTGGCGTACTTGTCCAGTGCCGAGTCCTGGCCGTCGCCCATGCCCTCTTCGCTGTCGCCGTCATAGGCCTGGTTGGCCCCGCTTTGCTCCAGCGCCTTGGCAATATTCTGGGGGGTGACCCCGAAGGTTTTCAGCACGCTGCCCGCACGCCCCTGGTCGCTGGCCAAGGCCAGCAAGAGCTCGCGGGTGCCCACCATGCCGCCACTGTTCTTGGCCAGCTTGCCGGCCTCCAGGAAAACCTTTTGCAGATCGCGCCCGGGATTGGGCACATCCTGCTGGCTCACCGTGGGCAGGCTTTTCAGCTCGTTGTCCAGGGTGCGGGCAATGAGCTGAGGGTCCATTTCCAGGCCCCTGAGTGTATTGGTCGCCAGGCCGGTTTCGCTCATCAGCGCCCACAGCAGGTGCAGGGGCTCCAGTTCGGCGTGTTTCATTTCATAAGCCCTGGCCTGCGCTTTCTGCAGGGTTTCCATGGCATTGACAGTCCAGTTGTTCATGGGATTCCTCCATACTTTCAGAAACCTATGTTTTTCCTGATGTATTGCAGATGGCGTGCCAGCAGGCACATCAGGCTGTTAGGTGTTTAAAATCATTGGTTTATGTAAAAAGTTGAGCGAGTGGAGACAAAGTTAGAGGTGGTGTATGCGGCTTTGTCATGACAGAACGGCGCAATTGGGAGTGATGGCAGGACTATCAGCACCCTGGACTAATAACCTCACCACAGCGTAACAATTCTTCTGTTTTTATGACAATTGGCCAAGCCACTTTACCCCCGGGTCCAATTCGGATAGAATCAGGAGACAAAAGAGCCTCTTGGGGCCTTGTTCTGTCCTGCTTTCTCCGGAGGATTTCATGAGTACCCGTCGTGCTGTATACGTTTTTTTTCTGGTCGTCTGGTTCGCTGGCTTGAGCAGCTTTCAGGGAGTGGTCCTGGCCGGAGACAGCACCGAGACCCGGTGGAGCATCTCAGATGGCGAGAGCGGAAGCCGCACCCTGAACTTCCGTCTCCCCGACCTGCAGCTGCACGAGGTCCAGGCTGGTGGTCAGACCTGGCAGCTCCTGGACATCGAGGGGACCACCGTTCATGGCGCCACCGGCGAACCCGGGGTGCCGGTGGCCAGCCGCCTGGTGGCCGTACCTGCGGGCATGACCTTGCGGGTCAGCCTGGTGTCGGCTCTCAAGTCGGACCTGCCGAACTTGAAGTTGCTGCCCCTTCAGGATCCTGACGCCGAGTCTTTCGCTTATTCCTCGGCCGCCTATTCCCGAAGTGCCTCCCTCCAGGAAGGAGAACCTCGGATCGAAGTTGGCCGGCCTGCGATCCTGGCCGGCCAGACCGTGGTGCCCGTGACCATCCATGCCGTCAGCTACGATCCGGCGGCCCAGCAGGCCTCCCTCTGGACCGAAGTGACCCTGAAACTGGACTTCGTGCCCGACCCGGAAGCACCCCTGGCCTCGGTTTCCCATCGCTCCGTTCCACAGTCGTTTGCTCGACAGCTGTCCCGCCAGGTTCTGGGGTACCAGGCAGATGCCGGGAAGGCCGCCGACCTTACCGGTAGCGGCCTCGGCACCTACGTCGCGGTGCATTCCGGTCACCCCAATGTGGTGGCCGGCATCGCCCCGCTGTTGCAATGGCGTCGCGAGCAGGGTTACCACGTGGTCGAGATCAACACCAGCATCAGCGGCGGCACCAACACGGTCATCAAGACGGCTCTGCAAAACATCTACAATGATGAGAGTATTCCCCCGCTGGAATTCATCACCATCATTGGCGATGTGGGCGGAGATTTTTCGGTGCCCGCCTGGACCGAGAATCTGTCGGGATACGGCGGCGGTGGCGATCACTACTACGCCATGCTCGATGGGGACGACATTCTGGCCGATGTGCATATTGGCCGGGTTTCGGTGCGCACGATGGACGAGCTGACCGCGGTGATCGCCAAGATCCTGGGTTATGAACAAACTCCGCCCATGGACAACACCGACTGGTTTGGCCGTGCCTGTCTGCAGGGCGACCCCAGCTCCTCGGGCATCACGACCATCTACACCAATCAGTGGGTGAAGGGACAGCTGCAGGCTCTGGGCTGGGCGCACGTGGATACCACCTGGTCAGGCAACTTCGCCACCCAGATGCTGACCAGTGTGGGACAGGGCGGCTCCGCCTACGGCTACCGGGGCTACCTGGGCACCAGCGGCATCAACAACGGCCACGTGGAATCTCTCACCAACGGCTTGCGTCTGCCCATGGCACTGTTGCCCACCTGTGCTTCGGGCAGTTTTGTCAGCAATTCCACCGCCCGCAGCGAGGCCTGGCTACGCGCACCCAACGGAGGGGCGGTGGCCGCCGTGGGTACGGCGACCATCGGCACCCACACCCGCTACAACAACTGTTACTACCTGGGCACCTGGGACGAGCTGCTGAACGGGGGCGATCATCGCATTGGCGTGGCCCATACGGCGGGCAAGGTGGCTCTGTACAGTGGTTACTACCTGGCCGAGCCGGATCGGGCAGAGATCTGGGCCATGTGGAACAACGTCATGGGCGATGGTGCCACCGAGATGTGGACCGGCGTGCCCGAGGCGTTGACCGTGACCCATCCCACCCAGATTTCGTTCGGCGCCCAGGCGGTGACCATCGATGTGGCCCTGGCTGATCAGCCCGGGCCACTGGCGGGGACCCGCGTCAGCCTTTTCCAGGAGACCAGCGGCTTCCAGGTGTCGGCTCTGACCGATGCCAGTGGCCAGGTCACCTTGAACCTTCCCGATCTTCCCGCCGGCAGCATCACGGTGACCGTCACCGGGCATGACCTGTTGCCCTACCGCAGCGGCATGAACGTGGGCCAGGTCGATGTCTTCTGCAGCGCCAGCGGGCGCGTGCTGGACGATGGGGGAGATCTTGTTCTCAACCCGGGCGAGGTGGCCGCTCTCACTCCACTTTTGACCAATCACGGCACCAGCGATGCCTTCAACGTCAGCACCGAGTTGACCGTGCTGAGCGGCCCTGCTTCCCTGACCGATGGCAGCTTGACCTTCGGCACCATCGGGGCGGGTACCGAGGTGGCGGCGACCACCGAGGCCACGCTCACCATTTCCTCCAAGGCTCAGGAGGGAGATATCATCAGGTTGCTGTTGACCACGACCGATGGACTGAACACCTGGACCTCGCTGCTGGAAGAAACCGTGGCCGCTCCTGCCTTCAGCGTGTCGGACGTGGACCTGCTCGACTTCGAGGGAAGCATCGACCCGGGAGAATCGGGCCGCTTTGTCCTGACCCTGGAGAATCTGGGCAGCCAGGATGCCAGCTCGGTCCAGGCCTACCTGACCTGTGACAATCCCTGGGTGACCATCACGCACGAACTGGGGACCTTCGGCAGTCTTCCCTCGGGCGGGTCGGCGACGAATTATCTTTCGGCCTTTGGCCTGAGCGTTTCTCCGAGCTGCTTCGGCGGCACGATGATCGTCCTGGACCTGGCAGTGGAATATGCCGGCGGGCTCACAGGAGCGGCGCATCTGGCGGTCACGATCGGAGGGGCGACCACAGACCAGCCCACCGGTCCCGATGCCTTCGGCTACTACGCCGTGGACAACACGGATCTGACGAGCGACCTGGCTCCGGTCTACGACTGGGTGGCCATCGACCCGGACCACGGCGGTCTGGGCACGGACCTGGGATTGACCGATTTCGGCTGGGAGCAGGACGACACCCAAACCATGGCGTTGCCTTTCGGCTTCAGCTTTTACGGGGTGGAGTACGACCAGGTGAGCATCTGCTCCAATGGGTGGCTGGCCATGGGCGAAACGCCGGTGGTTTTTTACAGGAACTTCCCCTTGCCCGCCTCGCATAGCCCAGGCGCCATGATTGCCCCCTTCTGGGACAACCTCAATCAGACGGGCAACAAGAAGGTGTACACCTGGTACGACGAACTGGAGCACCGGTTCATCATCCAGTGGTACGAGATGCCCAACCACTACTCGGGAGCCACGCAGAATTTCGAAGTGATCCTGCTGGATCCCGCCCATCATCCCACCGCCACGGGCGATGGCATGATTCTGTTCCAGTATGAAGAGGTGCACAACACCGACGCCCGGGACGGATTCGCCACCGTGGGCATACAGAACGCCGATCGCACCGTGGGCCTGAACTACACCTACTGGAATCAGTATGCCCCCGGGGCGGCCCCTCTGGCGGCGGGTCGGGCCATTCTGTTCGGTCCCATCGGTGATATCCTGCTGCCGAGCGCGGCGGTGACACCCGCGGCCATCGCCCAGACCTTGGCGCCCGATGGTCAGTCTACCGAGTACCTGCACATCGCCAACAACGGTGATGAGGGATCCGTTCTGGAATTCTCTCTTCAGGTGGAGGACCCGGCTCTCCTGACGATGGCCAAGGTCGGCAGCGGCGGGCAGGATCACCAGGTCGAGCCCAGCAGCCTGGCCGGCAGCACGGTGACGAGCACCACGATGGACTATCTGCCCGGATCCACCATGAACGTCCCTCTGGATATCTATTGCAGCAGTCCTGATGATGAGTGGCTGGAAAGGGTGCATCTGGATATGCCCGTGGGCGTCACTGTGAATTCCGCCACGAATGTTGTCCCGGCCAGTAACGGGGAAATCATCTGGAATGGAGAAATCGGGAACGGGATCCAGACCACCTGGGGTTCCGATGGGGGCCCTTTCTTGTCGAACGGAAACACCGGGTCAGCCACGATCAATCTGACTTTCAGCCCCGATCTGCAGGGTGAGGTGGTCATTCCCTGGACGGTATTTGGTGATGAGTTTGGTGGACTGCCGCACCAGGTTTCCGGCGAGCTGGTTCTGGCCAGCCAGGGTCCCGCCATCTCGGTCAGTTCCCCGACGGCGGGTCAGCTGGTCCAGCTTGGCCATGATCTGCCCATTGCCTTCCTGGCCACGGACGGCCCCGAGCTGGTGAACATTGATCTGCAACGAGAGCTGAGTGGACCCTGGACCAGCCTGGCCACCGATGTGCCCTTCGACGCCACACCCTGGGTGTGGACGGTCAACGGTGAGCCTGGAGACTACGCGGTGATCCGGGTGAGCGATGCCGCCGACGCCGCGGTGTTCGGCACCAGCGGCGTGTTCCAGGTGGGCCGTAACCTGGACTGGGTGCAGCCCGCGGTGACCAGCGGGGTAGTGCTTTTCGGTCAAACCTTCGACCTGGCTGTGGTGCTGGACGCCACCGGTCTGGCTCCCGGCTTGCACCAGGCCAACCTGGTGGTCAGCACCAACGGGGGAGCGCCTTTCACCGTGCCCTTGAACTTGACGGTGACCGGACCTTCGGCGGTGGGCGATCTGCCCAGCACGCTCACTCTCCTGGGGAACTACCCCAACCCGTTCAACCCGCAGACCATGATCAGCTTCAGCTTGCCCGCCGATCAGGACCTGAGCCTGGGCGTGTATTCCGTGCGCGGCCGGCTGGTGCGCTCGTTGCTGCAAGGAAGGCAAGCCGCGGGAGTGCACCGGGTCCTTTGGAACGGGCAGGACAGCCGCGGGCAAGCCGTGGCGTCGGGGGTGTATTTCTATCGACTGGAAACCGGTGGCCAGGTGCTGACCGGCAAGATGATGCTGACGAAGTAGGACCGCACAGTCGGCTGAATCCCTGTTCCGGCCCGGGGCATCAACCCTGGGCCGGACTTTTTTGTCCCTGGGCGGCCCAGGCCCCGTAGACGGCCAAAAGAGCCAGGGCCACGACGATCAGCACCGAGCCCTGCGAATACCACGACGTCCAGTCGGCGGGCTTGGCCGTCCAGGCCAGGGCCAGGGCGATGCGACCCATCGCAAAGGCGACCACCCCCCACCGCAGCAGGACCACCATCATGATGGCCGAGGACAGCAGGCCCAGGCCGAAGGCGGGCAGGTTGCCGGGGCCGGCCAGCATGGTCCACAGCAGCAGGCTCAGGATGATGGTCACCACCCGCCTCTTGAACAGGAACTCGAACAGGACCAGCGCCATGATGTGGATGAAGATGAAACTCAACATGAGGCCAAGATCGAGAATGTGGGCCAGTGCGGCGCGTTGCCCGTCCAGCAGGGACAGGTTGAACCAGGGCAGGATAGGAGCCGAATCGGTGAGCATGGCCACCAGGTTCCACTGCACCGGACCGCGCACCAGGAAATCCAGGCCGGCGGCGATCAAGCCGATCAGGACCGACTGGCCAATCAGGGGGTCGCGCCATTGTACTTTTGACCGGCTCAGCAGACGGCTGCTGGAAATGAACATGGTGGGCCAGATGCGTCGGCCCAGGGGCTCGGCGGCGGTGTAGAGGCCCCAGGCGGCCATGGAAACGAACACCGCCCCGGCAAAAATGGGCCAGATCTCATCGGCCCAGTCCGGCGAGAAAAGGGTGTGGGAACCCAGTCCATCGGCCAGGCAGGAGAGGAAAAAAACGATCGCCGCGAAGCGCACGGCTCCCCGGACATCGGCCCGGCTCTGTTCCTGGTTGCGGCGGCTCATGCGGATGGCGAAGATGACCACGGTCAGAATCAACAGGGGGGTCAAGGTGTTCTGTAGCCAGTCGGCCGTGGATCTGGTGAGCAGAGACGGCTCGTTGCCCAGGCTGGCCAGGCTGGCCGAGGTGGCCACGTTGAACAGGACCGGGCGGCCCTCGAAGGCTCCCGCTTCGACCCGGATTTCCAGGTCCGGCTGGAGGGCGCGCGTGCCCACCCAGGCCCGGCGGATGTCCGGGGACATGAACCGCTGGTAACGAGGGGGGACCGGGCGGAACCGGGCGGTATCCAGCTCGGCCAGGGTGAACAGACCGCTCCAGTCGGGTTCGGCCGGATCGCGGGTGGAAAAGCGCTTGGGCAGGACCTCGAATCGGCGCAGGCGGCCGTTCACGTCCAGAACGATCAGCACTTCCCCGGCATTGGAGGGCATGGGATTGGTCAGGGTGACGTTGGCCCGGACCAAGGCGGGGCCGCCGACAGGTTCAGGGGAAAGGAGCCGGGGGGACTGCCGGTACCAGAACCCCATGGCATCGGGTCGTTCGCGCAGCTGGTCCCAGGGGTGGGCGCTGCTGTCCGCCTGCGAAACCTCGGTGATGACATCGCCCCAGACCAGGAACCCCCAGGCCCGATCGGCGGGATGAGTATAGACCTCTTCCACGTAGCCGAACTGGCCCACGATGTCGCGGGCCCGGTCCATCAGCACGGCGGGCGATTTATCCAGGGGCACGAAATTGACCACGCTCATACGCCCGGCCCAGTGGGTGCCGCCGGCCAGAAGAAGGATGGCCACCAGGGCCAGGCCCCAGGCCTTGTACCCGGCCAGGCCGTCTCGTTGACCCGCCTGAGCCACCAGTTCGGGGGAGGGGGTTTCACCGGCGGCCAGCGCGGCCTGCAGGGGATCGCCGCCGGGCAGAGCTGCGGCCACGGCCAGGGCCGAGGCCGGACGGTCCTCGGGCGCCTTCTGAAGGCAGCGCATGATGGCCCGCTCGATCACCGGATCCAGCTCGGGCAACACCGCCGTGGGATGAGAAGGCAGGCTCTGGGTGTGCAGGTTCCGGTAATCGGCCACGGTGTCGGCCTTGTAGGCCTGCTGGCCGGTGAACAGCTCATACAGCACCAGGCCCAGGGCGTAGATGTCGCTGCGGACACTGACGTCCTGCCCCGTGATTTGCTCGGGGGACATGTAGGCGGGGGTTCCGGCGCGCACGTCATCCTTGCCGATGCGGTCGGCCAGCCCGGCCAGACCGAAGTCGGTCAGCTTGACGCGGCCCTTGCCGTCGATCATCACGTTCGCCGGTTTGAGGTCACGGTGCAGGATGCCTTGGTCGTGGGCTGCGGCCAGTCCGGCACAGATCTGCCGGGCCACCTCCACGGCGCGCTCGGTGGGCAAGCGCCCGAAGCGGCGCAGGGCCGAGGCCAGGTCTTCCCCGTCCACGTATTCCATGCTCAGGAAATGCTGGCCCGCGTGCTCGTCCACGTCGTACACGCGGCACACGTTGGGGTGGGTGACCTGGCGGGCGGTCCGGACCTCGTTGAGGAAGCGCTGCAGCAGGTCAGGATTGTTTTCCAGCCCCGGCGGCAGGAACTTGAGGGCCACCGGCTGTCCCAGCTTGAGGTCCTCGGCCCGATAAACCTCGCCCATGCCGCCCTTGCCCAGCATATCACTCACGCGGTAGCGGTGGTTGATGACATCGCCGGCCACGAAACGGGCGGCCTGTTCGCCGGTGCCCGAGTTCCAGGTGCTGCGTGTGGAGCCAGCGGTCACCGTGGGGGAGTCCGGGGTGATGGCCTGGGTGAGGTCGGGATCTTGAGGCGCACCACAGGAGGGACAGAAGCGCACTTCCGCCGAAACAGGGGTGGAGCATTGGGGGCATCGAGACATGAGGGCAATCTATACCAATACTGTCGGCCTTGCGACCCAAAAGGTACCGTGCCAGCAAGTTGCCGGGGATGGGCTCACTCCACGCCCAGTTGTTCGCCGGTGGGTTGCATGGCCACCACGGGCAATCGCGCCGGATCCACATCGACCACCTGCAGAGGCTGGTTGGATGACCAGCGGCCTCGAGTGAAGTCGGGCACCTCGCACGAGTCCGAACGATCTGCCACCGAGGCGATGCTCAGCGGCACCACAGCACTCCAGGCCGCCGCGTCATACACATCCTGGTCCAGGGGCAGCCCGTTCTTCAGGCAGTAGATCAGCCGGTAGTCCATGATGAAGTCCATGCCGCCGTGTCCGCCCACCTTCCTGGCGATGTCGCCGATGGTCCGGGTCAAGGGGTGCCGGTACTGCTCCTCCAGCTGGGCGAACACCTCGTCGTCCACAAAACCATGCCCGTGCTCGTGCAGGCAGATGCCCTTGCGCGGCCACTTGCGCGCCATGCCGCGCGAACCCTGCACCAGGTGGATGCGGCTGTACGCGCGCGGGGTGCTGGTGTCGTGCTGGACCATCACCGATTGGCCGTTCGCGCACTTGATCAGGGTGGTGTTCATGTCGCCGCGGTAGGTGGGCAGATCGGCAAACTCGGTGTTGCCGGTCAAGCGCGCGTGCTCGGTGAAGGCCGCCTGCTGGCTGGACATGCTGGTCAGGTAATCGAACTTGTTGCCCCGGTTGATGTCCAGGCACTGGGCCACCGGACCCAGACCGTGGGTCGGATACAGGTTGCCGTTGGATTTCAGGTTGTGCTTGATGCGCCAGTGGCCCTGGTAAATTTCGCGACCATCCTTGGGCTGCATGTAGTCGACCAGCGAGTGAATGTAGGCCCCCTCGGCGTGGGTCAGCTCGCCGAACACGCCCTGCCGCACCATGTTGAAGGTTTGCAGCTCGAAGAAGTCGTAGCAGCAGTTTTCCAGCATCATGCAGTGTCGGCCGGTACGTTCACTGGTGTCGACCAGGCGCCAGGCATCCTCGATGGTCAAGGCTGCCGGCACTTCCACCGCCGCGTGTTTGTCGGTGGTCATGGCCCCCAGCGCCATGGGCGTATGCCAGTCCCAGGGCGTGGCGATGTACACCAGGTCCAGATCCATCTGGCACAGATTGCGCCAGTCTTCGGGTCCGGCGCTGAAGCCACGAGCCCGGGGCCGCCCGTGCTCTTTCAGAATGGTCTGGGTGAAGTCCACGCGGTCGGGCCGGATGTCGCACAGGGCCACGATTTCCACATCCTGGATCTTGGCCAGGCGTTCCACGGCGCCCGGTCCCCGCATGCCCAGTCCCACCACGCCCACGCGCACCTTGTCGAGGGATGGGGCCGCAAAGCCGCACATGTTGGGGCGCTGCACCGAGGGAATGGGCTGGCAACCGGTCAGGCTGAAGTAGCCCAGGGCGCCGGCGGTGAGGGACATGGTTTTCAGGAATTCGCGGCGTGAATCATCGTGGCGCATGGCGGCTCCCGCACAAGTAGAATTCAAGGGTGTTCCAGGGGGCTGTGAACAGCTAGAATGCCAAAGCGGACGCCCAATGTCATCCCTTTTGGGGGACAGATGATGAAAACCGAATTGTACGAAGAAAACTGCGGACGGTGTGTCCATGCGACATGGTCGGCCGATACCGGAACGGTGTGCGGATTGACCGGAGCCAAGCCGGCTTTCTCCGGTTGGTGCCGCGAGCTGGTGATCGACCCCAGTGATGAGGCGCATTTCGAAATCAGAGACTACCGACGACGACTTTCCGAGGGTGCCCTGGAGGGTGAAGCCGCGGTTCAGCTGTCTGAAATCACCAGCGAACGCCGCTTGCGGGACAGCCGGGGCAATGTCCGCTGGGGGGGCATCATGTTCGGGATCGTGCTGGGGGTGGTGCTTGTGGCCCGGGCGCTGTACGAGTTGTTGGAATATTTTGCAATCTTTGGAGGATAGAATGAAGTCCCAACCCCCCGTGTTTTTATTCCTGGTCTTGGCCCTGGCATTCGGGATGGCCGGCTGCTCCGACGACTCGGGCCCCGCCAACCCACCCCAGGAGCAGCCCTTCGACCCCACGCCGCCGGTCAACCCCCAGGACAAGGGTGATCGCCTGTTCGGCATCGCGATATCCGAAGGCGAAGAGGGCTTCCAGGCCGCGTTTCCCCAGGCCAGACAGGCAGGTCTCCAGGTGGTGGAGTTGCCGCTGACCTGGGACGCCATCGAGACGGAGCCCGGGGTGTATCAGGACCCCGATGCCTTGCTGGCCGCCACCTCGTTCTACGGGGTCCACGATGTGCAGGTGATGCTGTCCATGGCGGTCATCAACACGGTGGCCAGCACGGTGCCCGATCATC
>JAZBOO010000370.1:0-3272 GCA_036351155.1 Candidatus Krumholzibacteriia bacterium
ACCTCGGGCACCGCGGCCTCACGGTCGGCCTTGACCCGGGCCCCCAGCACGTACTCGCCGGTGGTGTTGACCAGGTTGGCCAGCACCATCATGAGCGCAATCAGCAGCAGGTAGCGGTTGCGCAACACCAGGGTGAAGCCACCGGGCCCAGCCATTTCTTCCACGGATGAGGGAGCCTGGACACCCCGCTGGGCCCCCCGGTCCACCACCAGGGTGAGCACCAGGCTGAGCACCAGCAATCCCGCCGACAGCAACAACAGCTGGAAAATCCCCAGCGGCTCGATCAGCTGTCCGGTGATATAGCTGCCGAACACCGCCCCGGCCGATGCCCCGAACCCCACGATGGCAAACAGCCGCTTGCCCTCCTCGGGCGTGTAGATGTCGTTGGCGAAGGACCAGAACTGGGCCACCACCATGAGATTGAATACCCCGACCCACAGGTAAAAGGGAATGCCCAGCGACACGCCGGTCTGGGCCAGCAGGTAGAACAACACCAGACAGCCAACGAAGAACAGCAGCACGCTGGTGATCAATCGGCGCCGGTCGAAAAGCGTGGCCAGCCGGCTGTACAGAGGCACCGCCTCCAGCAGCAGAATCGCCTGCCCCGCCGAGGCGTAGATCTTGGCCTCGGCCCCCCACTCGGCCAGGATCAGGGCCTCGCGCACCGGCTTGATGATGTAGTAGGCCGTCAACAGCAGAAAAACATTGAGAGTCAGCAAAAGCACCGTGCGGCCCTCGCCGGGCAGAACGGGGGAAAACAAGGTCAGGAACCGCTCGAGAGGATTTTTTCGGGAGGCCTGGGTGCTCAAGTTCATGGTCCCTCTCAGCGATCCAGGGCGATCACACGACCGGCGCGGGACCCCAGGTAAACGGTGGTCGAGGAACTCCACTGCCCCTCACGAAACACCTGACATTCCACCGCGCGGAAGGGGTGGGATTCACTCAGGGCGGGGACGTCCGAGAAGGGGACCCAGGTGGTGTCGGTCTCCGTCCAGGGGAACCATTCCCGGCAGTGTCGTTCGGCATCCACCGCGCCGATACGGTAGCGGTAGCGGGCCGGTTCGGGCCCGGCATATCCCCGTTCCCGGGCCAGGTCGGTGAAGCGCACTCCGCGTTCTCCGGGCAGGAAAAAGTCCAGGGGCGGCACCAGGTCAAACCAGTGGCGGGCGATCTTGTCTCGCCGCGCGGCCAGGGTGGCCGTCAGGTAATCCACGGAGCGAGAATCGGTGTAGCCGCCCTGCTCCACCAGCAGTCGCAGCTGATCGTCAGTGAACGCCGAAACAATCTTGGCCGCCCAGTACCCGTCATACCGGGTCAGATGGGCCATGGCCGTGTGCGGCATGTCGGGCTTCCATTTTTCGGGCGCGAAGGGCTCTGCTACGAACAGGCCCACTTCGGGCAGGCCCGGCGGGCGGTTCACGGACACCCAGGCATCCTCGTGCAGGCCCAGGGCCAGCATGCGCCCCAGAAAAGGAAAAACATCCACGCCAAATTCATAGCCGAAGCGCTTCACCGGCTCGTCGCCGCAAGCTCCCAGGGTGCTGGCAAAATCGATCAGGTAGTGCTTCACGTGACCCTGACCTTCAGGGCCCACGTACATGTCCAGGCTGTTGTGCATCTTGGTGTCGAAATGATTCACCCAGGCGGCGAACACCCGCAGGCCCCGCAACTCGCGGCGGTCCTGGTGAGGGATGAGATCGTTGGGATCGTCCAGACGCGTGTCCTGCACATCGAAGGGACCCAGGGGCGTGCCGTCCAGGTACCGACTGGCCAGAGCCTGGTAGCGCCCGTTGAACACCGAGTGCGTGGCCTGCAGCAGCGAGTCCAGGTTGGCCTCGGTCACCGTGGCGCGCAGGTTGCGCTGCAGCTTCATGGTCACACCTTCGGCCACCACCAGGTCGCGCCGATCGAAAGTGACCAGGCGATCCACCGGCACGTGGTAGCCGATGGCGTGAAAGATCAGATTGGTGACCACTCCGCTGCGGATACCCATGCCCGGCTGCTCGGCCGGGTCGAACTTCAGCAGCCACACGTCGCCCTTGCCGTCCCGGATGCGGAAGCCCGGGGTGACCCCCGAGGTCTTGGCGCCGATGATGGTCCAGGGCTGTGACCGATCCGGCCCCTCGGGCAAACCGGGCCCGGTCACCAGTTCCTCGTCGGTCATCGGCCGCAAACCGTGGCGGTTGGTGAACCACGTGGAATTGACCACCTCGTCCAGAGCGTTGACGCTGCCTGCGGGCCGCCCGCGGTCGCCCTGCCCCACCCAGCGGACAAACCGGCCCGGGTGAAAGAAACGAGAGAAGGGCCGGGAAACGAAAGACTGATAGGCGTAGGGCACCAGGCCCGGTTCCTCGAAGGCCGGCAGGGGAATGGGGGTGTCATCGGCGGCATACCAGGCCACGGGCCCATCCTGCAGGAGAGGCGGGGAGGCAGCCAGGGCAAACCCGGGCCAAAGGGCCAGCACGAGCAGGCTCTGCATCATCAAGAATATCTGGCTTCTGCTCATGTCACCTCCTGTGGCTGGGATCCTTGCCTTTCAGCAAGGTCTTGCTGTGATACTGGAAATTCTGGCTGAACTTGAAGGTGACCACGGTACCCTCGCTGCTGAATCCCAGCTCGAAACGCCCCACGAAGTCACGATCGGAATTGATGAACCGCAGGCCGAATCCTCCGGTGTAACGGAAATTTTCCAGGCTGATCTCCGCCGTCTCCATGAACACCTGGCCCGAGTCGCTGAACAGGAAGGCATCCAGCCCCTCGCCATCGCGTTTCTTCTCCACCCACACCGGCCAGCGATACTCCAGGCTGACTCCCACCACGCCCAGTCCATGAAACCGGGAGTTAAGAAAACCGCGCAGCTCGTCGGGCCGCTGGAAGGTGACCAGTCGCGCCAGAGGCATCTGGTCGGCATTCTGGGTCACCACCCGGTTGAAAAAGCCCCGCACTCCCAGGGTACGCTTGGTGTGCCAGAGGGGAAAGAACTGCTCGGCATCCAGGCTGTAGGTCAGGAACTGCAGATCGGACTCATCGCTGTTCTGAAACCATCCCAGAGAAGCTCGGCGCAACCCGCCCGTTTCGGGACGACCGGTCTGAGGCGCGTCATGGTGCTCGAAACCCAGCCGCCAGGTCCAGCCTTCGGATTTTCCCGGAAACCCCGACGGCAAATTTTCGGCAAAAATGGTGGCCAGGGCCTCGTCCACCTCGTAGCGCGAGGACCTGGACTTGACGGCCGTGTAGTTGGTCTGGATCTCCAAGGTCAGATGATCGTCCAG
>JAZBOO010000371.1:0-2003 GCA_036351155.1 Candidatus Krumholzibacteriia bacterium
CTTCGGCATCCACGCCGCTCAGCCCTTCCCAGCCCTCTTCACGGTAAGCCAGCAGCTCATGACAAGTGTCACAGTCCTGGGTGATGGTTTCCCCGGATTCGGCCGTGTGCTCGTCGTCATGACAGCGGAAACAGCCCCCGGTGCCCAGCTCATCTTGACCGTCAAAATGGGAAAGGTTCGAAGGATAGGTGCCCCAGGTGATCTTCATCTGGGGAAAAACATTCCTCTCCAGAATATCGGTCAGACGGGCGGCGGTGTTCTCCAGCTGTGCCTGGAGAACCTCCAGGTCTTCCGGGTGCTCCTCCTGGTAAATGGCCACCAGGCGGTCGGCAATCACCTGCGCTGTGTGGGCGTCGGGCTGGACCTCCAGCAGAACACGCAGAGCTTCCTTGCGCAGCCAGGGCACGCCTGTGTCCAGGAGGCCGACGGCAAACTCCTGGTCCAGGGCCTGGTCGGGCAACTCGTAGATGTGGGTGGGGCGGTTGTGGCAGTCCAGGCAGTCCATGATGCGCCATTCACCCTCGGTTTCCTCTTCACGCCCGTCCTTGAGGTAGCTCACTTCCCCCTCGGCCGTTTTCAGGACCACCTCCACGATGTCCTGCCGCTTGCGGTCGGTATGGCGGTAACGCACCTCGTTGCGGGGATCAACATGCCAGTGGATGCCGCTGGCCGGCCCGCCGGCCTGATCCGGCCCGCCGATGTGCATCACATTGGCGGTGATGGTCTCGGTATTGGCCTGATTCTCTTCGTAGTGCTTGCGCACGATCAACCGTGCTCCGTGGAACTTGTCCGGCTGGTGGCACACTTCACAGGTGTCCCGCGCGGGTCGCAGGTTTTCCACGGGAGAGGCAATGGGGCGGGCATAGCTGTCAGTCATGACCGCGTACACTTGCCTGATGCCCGAGATCTTGGCCTGGACGAACCAATCGGCACCAGGTCCGATGTGGCAGGCCACACATTTGACCTTGGAGTGAGGACTGCGGGCGTAGGCGACAGCTTCCGGGGTCATGACCTCGTGGCAAACCGTGGCGCAGAACTCGTTGCTGTCGGTGTAGTGATAGGCCTCGTAGCTGAACGAGCCGAATCCCAGGGCAAAGATGAAAGCTCCCACCCCGACCAGGGCCGCCTTGCGCAGCAGAACTTCCCCGCCGATCTCGGTGGCTTCGGCGGAGGTGGTGCCTTTGCGGACCCGGGACTTGTGGACGGCATTTCCGACCAGCAGCAACCCGATGCCCAGGACCAGGAAGGCCGGCAAAATCAGGAAGGCGACGAGGTCCAGATAGGGATTGTTGGAGCGATCCAGGATAGTGTTGTAGAGGAAAAGCAAAAAGAACAGCACCAGCAGGACGCCGGTAGTGAAGACCACCACGCTGCCGGTGGCACAGATCCAGTTGTGCCAGAAGTAGGGAAGCCTGGAACGGAACCAGCGAGAAAAACCGGATGGCGCCGAGGACATTATTCCGCCTCCTCGTTTTCAGGAACAGGGCATCAAATCCCAGTGCGAAAATATGGTATCACGCCCCGGGATTTGATGCCATGCTGTTTCCAGCGCGGGGTTCTGCTCAGCGTCCCTCCGGCATCACATACCCGGCACGGTGGAGCGCATCGAAGCTGGTGATGGGCTGGGCGGGTTTCAGGTAACGCGCCAGGAACTTGTAAATTTTCACGCGGATCTCCTTGGCTTCCTTGCCGTCCAGGCGGTCGAAGCTGTGGCCGCCGGGGAAGTCTTCGAAGATCTCGTACTCGAACTCTTTGCCCTCGGCCTTCAAGGCCTGGATCAGGTGTTCCACTTCCAGCCAGTTCACATCCTCGTCGTTGGTGTTGGTGTGGATCAGGAGGGGCGTCTGCAGCTTGGATGCGTTCCACACGGGGGACCGCCGCTTGTATTCCTCGATGTTGTCGATCACCGGCTCGCCGATGTGGAAGTCGGCGTAGTACAGAGCGCGGTAGTCCTCGTCCAGGTAGCCCAGGCGCTGGATCAGGTCGCTGACCGGCACGCCGGC
>JAZBOO010000372.1:0-3030 GCA_036351155.1 Candidatus Krumholzibacteriia bacterium
ACCAGCATGCTGACCACGCCATCGGTGATCATCACGGGTTCAGATACAGGGTAAGTGCCTTCGCGCCAGTCGAGGGTTCCGGTGGCGCCCGCCCCGGTAAGGTGGGCGGTGACCGGAATGGCCAGGTCACTTTCGGCGAAGGGCTCGAGGACCATGCTGTCGGGAACGGTGAGCATTCCTTCCCGCCAGGTCAGCGAGATCTGCCCCACACCCGGACCGGATTGCCACTGGTAACTGGCCAGCGAGTCACGGGCGCCGCCGATGATCAGGTAACCGGGATGGCCCAGTTCGCCGGAACGTGGCCCGGATTGCGCGAAGACCGCATCCCCCAACAGACCCGAACAGACCATGAGTAGAAATAGACCAACACGCTGGGACAAAACTGGAACACTCCTGAAGCGGGTAGACTCCGGAACACAAACGAACGCATTCGGAAACTCCGGATCTTGATCAGTCCAGATGCTAGTTCCAGACGCTGTGCGTATCAATCAGAATCATCGGCCCCCGCCACCTTTTGCCCAAATTGCGCAAGCACGGTGCCCGGGGAAGGATGAGATTCCCCCACCTGCCGGGAAAGGATGGTCAGCCCCACCTCGGCCGGGCCCTTGATGCTTGCCATGGCCTCACGGCATCTGTCCACATCACGAGATTCCAGGCCAGCGAGTTCCGATCGGGGTGAAGAAAGGCAACTCTGGTCCACGATGATGATTTCCAGCCGCAAGGGCGTCAGAAGCCTCAGAGCCCGGTTCAATGTATAAAAACTGGACAGAGATCCGGCCTCGGACGGGCCCAGGCACCAGGCCAGGGTACTGCTGGCCGGCAAGCGCAAAACCTCGGCTCCCGGCACAAGATTGGCAGCCTCCAGCAGTCCAAGCTGATGGTTGTTCAAGCTCCCCAGATTCCTGACGGGAAAGGGTTTCCTGTTCGAAGGTGGCCTGCTACGAGATTTACCCCGAGGAGATTCCGGGAGGGCCTCCAGAGAAACGGACCAGAGGCAGGGGTCCGGAGCCCCGGCCAGCGACAGATCGCTGGATCCGGATTGAAGTTCCGGGGCGAACTCCTGCAGGTGACTGATGGCCGACCAGTGCAATCGTGGTGATTCCCTGAGCTGGACCTGGCTTGACCTCATGCCACGGATCATTCCCGCGCAAACCCACGCGATCACATGCCCATGCCCCGACCCGGCCACGGCCAGACATTCAGCCCGGTCAGAATCAATGGCCGCTTCCTGTTCACTCGGTTCCAAAAAATGATGCGCAATAGCAGAGATGTGGTGAGGTCGTTTCTTGTTTCCTCCGGATAGACCTTCGGTGAACCGACCCTTCGGTTTTTCTGGAACCATACTGACTTATCCCCCAGTCAAACTGTCGTTTGTCTCCCCGCTAGGGGATTTCCACCATGCTGTTTGCGCCCCCGAATTCGTTGGGAACAGTTTCGCTGTTGTGCGGATCCGGCAACCAGGCGCCGTCCACGATAAAACGGTATTCATAACGTCCTGGATCCAGAGCCAGGTGGGCCTCCCACATCCCATCCTCCCGCTTCTGGAGTCCCAGGCCCTTGGCAGACCAGTCACAGAAATCTCCGGTGATGCGCACGGTTTTCGCACGCGGAAAATCGGCCTCGAAGCAGACACCGGATTGTGTTATTTGCGGTCCGTGGAGCAAGGACATCCAGTGATCCAGACCCGCCACCGTCAGATCCACTTCCTGTTCACAGACTTCCCTGGCCAGGTTGCGGAAGTCGAGGGCACCACGGCTTTCAGGGTCAAACTCCACCACAGGCTGTCCCAGTCCGGCGGCCTCCTTGAAGCGCACAGTGTGGTGAATGATGGTCTCGAACAGTTCCTGATCGTACAGTTCGTCCAGTTCCTCCATGAGCTTGCGCACGAATCGGGGCCGGGTGTCGAAGTCTGAAAGCAGGACCCGCGGGATGATATCATGCCCCTTCTTATCCCGGAGAACGGCCAGGGTTTCCCTCATTTTTCGGACAGCCTGCAGGCTGTAGGTGCTGGGATCCACGGGGATGATGACCTCTCCACTGGCCAGCAGGGCATTGAAGGTCAGGAGACTGACGCTGGGGGGACAATCGATCAAAACGTAGTCATAGGGCAGGTCACTGCGGCGAAGATTGTTGCGGAGTCGAAGGTCCCGCTCCTTTTCCCCGGACAGCTGCTGCTCGACGGCGCTCAGTTCGATGCCGGCGGGAACCAGATGGAAGCCGGGCCCGATTTCCAGGAAGGCGTCCTGCACCAGAATGTCGCTGCTGAGGTAGAGATCGTAGGTGGAGAGGGAAAAATCGCGTTCCCGGAAGCCGAAGGCCAGGGTGGCGTGCCCCTGGGGGTCGTTATCGATCAGTAACACCTTTTTGTCGAGCCGGGCCAGAGAGGCGCAAAGATTGGTGGTGGCGGTGGTTTTTCCACAGCCGCCTTTCTGGTTGGCCAAGGCGATGACTCTCATATCGAATCCTTTCGACCTGAAACCGCAATTGAAGCCAGTTTGGCGGTGTTGACCATCTATGTCGAAAGGTGGCGGCCTCCTGCCGATACCTGTGGGGAGATAGTCCGGCGAAGAAAGTGTACTGTCAACAAGAAATAATGAAAACTTTAATCGACACCCCAGCAGATTGTGTCCGAAACGCTCCAGGAAGGTCCTGCAAAAGAATCAGGGGACGAAGATGGTCCACAATGCCCCAAAAACCACCCCCCCAAAAACCTCCCACCAGGTATGCCCCACCAGTTCCCTCAAGCGCCCCTGATCCAGCTTCCGGTGAGCCAGAACCCCATCCATCAACTCATTCAACAGCTGCGCCTGGTTTCCGATCTCCTGCCGCAACCCCGTCGCCTCCAGAATCACGAACAAGCTGAACACGAGCACCAGACTGAAAATCGAGGAATCGAACCCCTCCATGCGCCCCACCAGCAGGCTCAACGTGGTGACCGTCGCCGAATGGGAACTGGGCATCCCACCGTTGGAAAGGAATAACCCCGGTTCCCATTTGCGCTTGACCACAAGGGCCAGCACGACTTTGAAG
>JAZBOO010000373.1:0-6617 GCA_036351155.1 Candidatus Krumholzibacteriia bacterium
ACGATAAACAGTAGCAAAATGGAATGGCGGCGCCAGGTACCTGTCAGTTACTGGTGATTCTGGTGTCCCTACCAAATATTCCGTCCGCATTGGTATCATTGCCGTTACGACAGGCCGAGTATAGCATTTTTTGATGCTCAAAATCATCATTCGCGCACTCACGGCCTCGCTCAGATCGCGCAGGCAACTCGCCCTTGAGAACGTCGCTCTCCGCCATCAACTCGAAGTCCTCCAGCGAAACGCCAAGCGGCCACGGCTCAAGCCATCTGATCGGGCATTTTGGGCCGTTCTCACCCGAATTCTCCCTGATTGGCAACGTCATCTGACCATCGTCAAGCCCGACACCGTCATCCGCTGGCACCGGGCCGGGTGGCGACTCTACTGGCGTTGGCGAAGCAAACCAGGACCAGGTCGGCCAAAGGTGTCAGCTGAAGTCCGTGCGTTGATTCGACGAATGTCTTTGGAAAACCGACTTTGGGGTGCACCTCGCATTCACGGTGAGTTTCTGAAGTTGGGCTACGATGTTTGCGAAACTACCATCGCCAAATACATGGTCCAGCAACTAGGCCCTCCGCCTCAGACCTGGCGGACTTTTATCCAGAACCATATGGCAGAGATGGTCGCCATCGACTTCTTCACGGTCCACACCGCCACGTTCAGAACCCTCTACGTCTTCCTTATTCTGTCGCTCGATCGACGACGGGTCATTCACTTCAATGTGACGACAAACCCGAGCTCAGCCTGGACGAGTTTGCAGTTAATTCAAGCGTTTCCGTTTGACTCGGCCCCTCGGTATTTGATCAGGGATCGGGACAGCATTTACGGTCAGCAGGTCCAAAATACCCTCAAGGTGCTTGGCACCAAACAGGTTGTCATCTCTCGTCGGTCGCCATGGCAAAATGGCTATTGCGAACGAATCATAGGGACGATCAGGCGGGAGTGTCTTGATCATGTGATTGTCCTGAACGACCGGCATTTGCGGAGAGTTTTGAAGGAATATCTGGTCTATTATCACCGGTCTCGCACGCATCTGGGGTTGGAGAAGGATGCGCCCGCTCCAAGGGCAGTCCAAGCCCGGGAGACTGGGTCCGTGTCCAGCAAATCCGTCCTCGGCGGACTGCATCACAGTTATTACCGCGAAGCCGCTTAGTCGCCGCCCGACAGATTGGGCAGGAGTCGGTGGATTGGTGTGTCAGCCTATAGGGTATCGGGCAGGAAATCAGCGGCACCATGGGCCGAAATCCGTTCACTGCCTGGGGCTCACACCAAAATACCCCCTACTTCGAGATGCCGGCATTGCGCCACAGAGTGGAGATTAGCTCGAATGGAATATTTGGACGGGACACCCCCCTCTGAATTAAAAGTTAAATTTTGTCTTCTTTTTTTGCGCACTCGGGTCCGGGAATCCGCATGTCTCCATGAAGGCACCGAATTTACCCGGAATACACCCGTCGGCCCAATGCACCGGTTCACGGCCAAAGGAGATACGAGATGTCCCGCAAAAATCCCATCCTGACCCTGCTGATGCTGTTCTTGACTACGACCATCCTGCTGACCGCCTGCAGCAGCGATGACCCGGCCTCACCTGTGATCATGGCCGATGTCGACACCTACATAGCCACCCTTCCCACCTGGGCCGAGTTCTCTCCGCCCCTGGTCAACGAAACCACCATGATTGCTGAACCCACGGACACGACTATCGTGGAGAACAACCAGGATTACGATTGCAACATTTCCTACTATTCGGTGACCAACACCCCCCAAAAGATTGTCGTCTTTAGCCCTGACGCAGAAATCCTGTGGCCCGGGTCCCTGTTGCAGGGTGACAAGTACTCCGGCGGGTTGGGTTCACTGGGCGAACTACCCATCAGGCAACGCGCGCCCTTGAAGGTATTCACCGACCTCCTTACAGATGACGTCACCCGTACCGTGGAAAACCCCGATGCCTCCAGTGTGGCAACCGCCGTGGGTGAACTTATTCAGCAGGCCACCGACCAAGGTCATGTGGCCGGCAGCAGCATCGATTTCGATCAGAAGACCACCCACTCCCTGAGGCAGGCTTCCCTTGATCTGGGTGTATCTGTCAATTACATGGGCACCCAGGTCGAATCGTCCCTCAGCATGGACCGGACTGTGGAAGAAAACGTGCTGACAGCCTACTTCACCCAGAAGATGTTCACCATCTCGGTGGTTCAGCCTCAAACCCCGTCGGAATTTTTCAGCTCAGATTTCACGGCCGAGCGGCTGCAGGAGCAGGTGGATCTGGGGCGCATGGGGCCAGACAACCTACCGACCTACATCTCCAGTGTCGTGTATGGCCGCATGCTGATGCTGACCATGACTTCCAGCTATTCCATCGAGGAGATGCGGGGGGCGCTTCAGGCCACCCGCGAGGGAATCGGTTCCGGTTCGGTGGATGGATCCTCACTGGAGATCCTGCAGAACTCACGCCTGCGAGTGACCACGGTAGGCGGGGTTGATGAAGGTGTGGAAGGTCTGATCACCTCGGGCAACCTGGGTGATTACTTCGCCGCGAATGCTCCCTTGACCTCGGCACGGCCCCTGTCCTATACCGTGCGCAACCTGGCCGACAACTCCATCGCCGCGGTCAGCGAGACCACCGAATACGCCATCAACGCCTGCTCCGCGGTCCAGCCCGATCCAACTGGTTACAGGTACTCGATTAAAATCGACAAGTACCGAGTCACCGACTACGGCTGCGATCTATGGCCCGGCGTCGAACCGGAAGTCTATTACTCCTTCGAACTTCACAGGCAGGGCCAGAACGTGGCCATCATGGCCGCCACCACCGCCGCGGAGGCCGTCGAAAGTGAAGAGGATGTCGACTTCCCCATCAACAGCCCCACTTTTTACTCAAACCTGTACTTCGACGGGACCGGAAGTCTTAAGCTGGTGGGCACCATGTGGGACCAGGACAACGGCAATGACGAGGTGATGGGATCCTGGAACGTGTCTTACAACTTCAACCAGCCCAGCGGCCAGCAGTTCTACACGCGCTCGTCCTGCGGCGAGGTGCGGCTTTACGTTACGATCAACCGGGTGGGGGTGCTTTACGACTGACGCGGGATCAGTTGCCGGCAGCTTTACCCTGCAGCCCGGCCAGTTCGCGGCGCGCTTCAACGCACCGCGGGTGGCCGGGCAGGCCTATGCGCTCGTAACCGGCCACGGCCAGCTCGAACTGCTGGCGGGCAGCTTCCACCTCGCCCGTGCTCTTGAGGAATTCACCGAACCGCTGCCGGGCGTTCAGGGTGCGAAAATTTTCGGGTCCGGCCCCCTGAATGAAGCGTTCCACACCCTCGCTGAACAGCGTGCGGGCCTCCTGGAGACGGCCCTGGCAATGGCGGGCAGCGGCCAGGGCGAGGATGGCTCCCCAGGTGCTGTGATGGTCCTGGCCCAGTTGCTGCACATAAAGAGCATGGCTCCGCTCGAAATTGGCGATGGCCGTGGCCGTGTCGCCTTCAGCCAGGGCGACGCGGCCCAGGGCCAGGATCGACCGGGTAACAGCGGGGTGGTCCTTTCCCTGATAGATCCGATTCAGCCTTTCCTGCGACTCTTCCAGATAGAGCCTGGCTTCGGCGGGACGATCCAGTTCCAGCAGCATTCCGCCCACGTTGTTCAGCGAGGCCACCAGGTCCACGTTGTCTTCCGACAGGAGCTTCCGCTGCATGGCCAGGGCCGACTGAATGTCGGCCAGGGACTCGTCATAGCGGCCCCGCTGGTAGAGCAGATAACCCCTCAGGTTGGAGATATAGGCCACCTCTTCCTGTCCGGGCTCGCCCAGATCCCTCGCCAGACGAACGCCCTCGGCCAGCATGTCCAGGGCTTCTTCGGTCCGGCCCTGTGCCTGGATGGCTGTGGCCTGGTCGGTCACCAGCTGGACGCGGACGATATCAAGTTCTTCATAAACCCGGTCATGGGCGGCGATGGCGTGGCCAAAGGCTGTTTCCGAGGCGGCAAAGCGTCCGAGGTCGTGCAGACAGATGGCCAGCATCCGGTATACCTCGGCCCGGGCGGGCAGCGAGGCCGTGGTGTCGGCAGCCTCGGCATAGGCCGCCAGGCTCCGCTTCAATTGCACCTCGGCCAGTTCATGCCTGGCCAGATTCTGATTCACCCGGCCCAGCACCCCCCACAGGCGGCCGCGCTCGGCCGGCTGAGCGTCGAGGCTTTCTTCCAGGCGCTGGGCTCCTTCGTCCAGCAAACCCAAGGCGGTGGTGGGTTCCTGGCCCTCTTCAATGGGGTCCATGTCCACAAAAAGGGCTTCCAGGAAGGTCGCTATCTCTTCCGCCGCGGCCCCTTCGCGCCGGGCGTGCTCTTCGGCCGCCAAGGCCCGGGTGCGCTCGGTTTCAAGCCGCCGCACGTGATAGCCCAGAAAAGTCGCTCCCACCACCATGAAGGCCAGGGCGGCCACGGCCACCGCAGCTCCCACCGGATGCCGCCGCATCATCCTGGAAGCGCGGTAAGACCAGCTGTCGGGTCGGGCCAGTACCGGGCGGCGCTCCCGGTAACGGCCCAGGTCTTCGGCCAGTTCGGCGGCCGAGCGATAGCGGCGGTCAGGATCGTTGTGGATGGCACGCAGACAGATCCAGTCGAGGTCGCCCCGCAAGTCGCGCCCCGTGGTGCCCTGACCCACCACGCGGCTGGGCGGTTCGGGATCTTCTCGCGCCGGAGATCGGGCCAGCTCTTCATCGTTGAAAGGGCGGCGGTCGGCCAGCAGTTCGTAGAGAATGACCCCCAGGGCATAGACATCAGTACGCACGTCCAGATCCCTCTGGCCGGCAAACTGTTCGGGGCTCATGTAAGCCGGGGTGCCGATGGCCAGGCCCGGAAGGGTGAGGTCGGATCTCTCATCCTGGGCGTCCGCCTCGCTGAAGGCCTTGGCGATGCCGAAATCGATGATGATGGGCACCGCCTGGCCGTCGACCTCGCGCACGAGAATGTTGCTGGGCTTGAGGTCGCGGTGCAAGACGCCACGGTCGTGGGCATGCTGGACGGCCTGGCACACCTTTTCCATCAGGGCGGGACGGTCGAGGGGGGAAATCCTGCGCTCACGGCAGAAGGTGGTGATGGGCTCGCCGTCGATCAGCTCGAGGACCACGAAGGGCCGCCCCTCGTGCACGCCCGCATCCAGGATCCGGGCGATGTTGGGGTGGTCCATCCGGGCCAGGGACCGCCGCTCCCAGGCGAAACGCTCCAGGATGCGTTCGGTGTTCAGGCCCGCGTGAAGAATCTTGATGGCCACGTCACGCTTGATGGGCGCGGTTTGCCGGCCATGGTAAACCACTCCCATGCCGCCCTCGCCGAGAGTGCCGATGATCTGGTAAGAGCCGACATGGTCAGGCGCTTCGGCAGAAACACCGGGCTGGGCCAGATCCGGCAGGCTGCCTGAATCGACCAGGCCTTCGTCCACCACTCTGGCCACCGAATCCTGGCGGGCCAGCAGGTCGAGAACCTCGTCAGCCAGACCGACAAGATCCGGGTGCTGGGCCGCCTGCTGCTTGATGTGTCGCGGGCGTTCTTCCGGGGGCAATTCAAGGGCTTTGAGCAGGATCCTCTTGGCTTCCTGATAACGGCGTGGGTCCACTACTGGTCCCCCAGTTCACGTGTCAGCCAGAGGCGGGCCATTTGCCAGTCTCCGTCGCAGGTTCGCCGGGAAACATTCAGGTTGTGGGCGATTTCATCCAGGGTCAGCGCGCCGAAGATGCGCATTTCGGCCACCTGGGCGGCCCGCTGATCCAGTTCGGCCAGCTGGGCCAGGACGCGGTCCAGATCCAGCAGCTGGATGGTGGCTGAGTCGGCGGCCAGTAGGTTTTCTTCGAGGGTGACCTGGTGCAAGCCGCCTCCGCGCTTTTCGGCGTTGTGGGCGCGAGCGTGGTCGACCAGGACCTGGCGCATGCAGCGGGCGGCGATTCCGTGGAAGTGAGCCCGGTCTTTCCAGCCGGTAACCTGGCCGCCGAAGAGACGCAGCCAGGCCTCGTGGACCAGGCCGGTGGGCTGCAGAGTATGCTCGCCGCGTTCACGGGCCATGAGGCCCCGAGCCGTGGCCCGCAGTTCGTCGTAAACCAGTTCGAGCAGGCGCTGATGCACGGTCGCATCGGTGGTCAACCGGGGGTCATAGGCCTGAAGGAGGCAAGTAAGTTCAGATGCTGGGTTGTGTGTCATGGTCCGACAAGGTAACGCAGCCGGCGGCGGCGGCCACCCTTGCCGGGATTTTTCAGAGGGTTGGACACCCTAATCAAGGAGGTCCCCCAGAAGCATTCCCAGGTCCCCAATCACGAAGGGCTTGGCCAGGGCGGTGGCAAAGCCATGCCCGCGGGGGTTTATCATCTCGGGGTCGCTGGTCGGTCAATGCTTCGGTGACCATACCGGACTGGGATCAGGGGGCATTGGAGCGGTTGGTCCGTTACTGCGGTGTGCTGGCGCCCAATGCCAGGTTGCGTCAGGCTGTCATCGCATCAGCCGGTCCATCGGGTGCCGCCTTGCAGATTCTTCAGCAAGCACAGCAGAAAATGAACCTGCAGGATGGCCGGTCAGCAGGTCGTCCGGACGGAGGTCGGTCACGGGGTGGAACACGGCGGTCCCATCCGGATCCTCGCTGA
>JAZBOO010000374.1:0-55881 GCA_036351155.1 Candidatus Krumholzibacteriia bacterium
AAGGGTTTGCCAGCATCACCCTGGACAATGCTTTTGTGGTTCGGGGTCTGAAGATTATCGAAGGCGCCTCCGGCTTGTTCATTGCCATGCCCAGCAGGAAACGCAAGGATGGCACCTTCCAGGACATTGCCCATCCGATCAACATGGCCACGCGGGAATGGATGGAAAACCAGGTCATTGCCGCCTACCGCCAGGAAATCCAGAAGGTGGAAAACGGTGAAATACCGCCGCCTTCCCGGCACGGATCCTATGATGACGATGATCATGGATCCATGATGGAACAGGGCTTCTGACGGTATTTCTTGCCGAATCCCGTTGCCCTGACTTCTTTGGGTACGCATCTGGATCGGGTGGGGCGTCGTCAAGTGGTAAGACACATGGTTTTGGTCCATGCATTCGCGGGTTCGAATCCTGCCGCCCCAACCATCCACCCATCCTTCCCCTTCCCCTCCGGAGGATTTGATCGATGTTCAACGAGCTGGTGGTCATCAGTTGCTCGGCGCACCGAGAAATAGCTCAGAAGATCGCCGATAACCTGAACGTCAGCTTGCTCGACGTGGAAACCTCGCGGTTCTCCGACGGGGAAATCAACATCAAGATCCAGGAAAATATCCGTGGCACCGATGTCTTCATCGTGCAGCCCACGCATCCTCCTGCCGAGAACATGATGGAACTGTTGCTGATGATCGATGCGGTCAAGCGCGCCAGTTGCCGTCGGGTCACCGCCGTGATTCCCTATTTCGGATATGCACGCCAGGACCGGAAAGACCAGCCGAGGGTGCCCATCGGGGCCAAGCTCATGGCCAACCTGATTGTCACCGCCGGAGCTGACCGGGTGCTGACCAGTGACCTGCATGCCCCGCAGATCCAGGGCTTTTTCGACATCCCTCTGGATCACCTTTACGCCGCTCCGGTTCTCCTGCGGCATTTCGAGAATCACAGCCAGGAAAATCTGGCGGTGGTCTCTCCCGATGTGGGGTCCATCAAGATGGGGCGGGCTTTTGCCAAGCGGTTGAATGCCCGGCTGGCCATCATCGACAAGCGGCGGCCGGGCCCCAACCGGGCCGAAGTGATGAATTTCATCGGTGATGTGGAAGGCATGGACGTCATCATTTTCGATGACATGATCGATACCGCCGGGACCTTGACCGATGCCGCCCGGGTCTGCGTCGAGCGCCAGGGGGCCAAGTCGGTGACGGCCTGCTGCACCCATCCGGTTCTGTCGGGACCGGCTCTGCAGCGCCTGAACGATTCGCCCCTGAAGGAGGTGGTCGTGACCAACACGATTCCCTTCAGCCGGTTCGATGAGTGCCCCAAGATCAAGGTGCTGGACCTGAGCGCTCTGCTGGCCGATGCCATCGAGCGCATCCACCTCGAAAAAACCGTCAGCGCCCTGTTCGTCTAGTCCAAAAGCACCGCCCCGGCTTGACAGATTTCCTCAGGGGTGCTTCTTTAGGCTGTCATTTTCCGGCGCCTTGCGCCGTGTCCGGAGTAGCTCTCCCCTGGTCGTGACACGTTGCTCGGTGCCATGGGGCCCCGCTGGCCCCGCCACATGGAGGATCCTTGCCGCAACCGGCGGTGAGCCCCTTCATCTCGCCCTGGGATTTCCCGGGCGTGAAATTTTTGGAGTGAGTGTCATGGGTCTCGTTAACCTGGATATCAAGCCGCGTTCCACCTTCGGCAAGAACGCCAACCGCCGCAATCGTGCCTCCGGGCACATTCCCGCCGTGCTGTACGGCCAGGACCGAGAAACCGAAAGCATCGAGCTGGATACGCATGCCTTCAGCGTGGCCCTGATGCATCTGGCCGGTCGTACCGCTCTGTTCGCCCTCAACGGCGATGAGGACAACATCGCCCTGGTGCGCGAAGTCCAGCGGAACCCCGTGACCGATGAGATCCTGCACGTGGATCTCATGTCCATTCCCCGCGGTGTGCCCGTGACCGTTCCGGTGACCCTCGAGGTGGTGGGTGAATGTGCGGCCGTCAAGGCCGGTGACGCCTCGGTGGCCATGAGCCTCGATCGCGTGGACATCAGTGTCCGTCCCCGCGACCTGCCCGAGTACCTGGAGATCGATATCTCCGAGATGGACGTCAACGACAAGGTGTTTGTCGGCGACATCAAGCTGGAGACCGGTGAAGTGATCACCGACCCCGAACTGCTGGTGCTGAACATCAAGCCCTCGGCCCTGGTCCTGGATCTGGGTGAAGAAGGCGAAGAGGGTGAAGAGGGCGCCGAAGAGGGTGCCGAAGAAGGTGCTTCCGAAGAAGGTGAAGACAAGAAGGACGACGCCTAGCGTCGGTTGTCTTCCGTGCGATCCTGCCCCCGGTTGCCTTGCGGCGGCCGGGGGTTTTTTCCAGAGGTGCAGACGATATGTGTGACCATGAGGACAGCATCATCCGCGTGGCTTTCCCCCGCCTGGTGGTGGGGCTGGGGAATCCCGGGTCCAGGTATGCTCCCACCCGACACAATCTGGGGTTCCGGGTGGTGCAAGAGCTGGCCGCCCACCTGAAGCTGGAATTCTCGGAACAGGACCGCGCCTTTCTGGCCACGCCCATGGCCACGGGGCCCGATTCCTGGGTCCTGATGCAGCCCCAGACCTACATGAATCTGAGCGGCGAGGCCGTTTCCGCCTGGCTGGACCGCCATGAGGTGGAACCGGATCTTTCACGAATCCTGGTGGTTTGCGACGATCTGGCCTTGCCGCTGGGGCATCTTCGCCTGCGCGGCAAGGGGACCAGCGGGGGCCAGAACGGCCTCCTGTCGATCATCGAGCACCTGGACAGCACGGACTTTGCCCGGTTGCGGCTGGGGATCGACGGGACGGAGGGGGCTCTTTTGCCCGAAGACTGGGCCGATTATGTGCTGGACCCCTTCCCCGAAGGCGAAAGGGAGTCGGCGGCAAGTCTGGTCGCCCGTGCGGTGGAGGCGGTGCTGGGGTGGGGGCAGGATGGCCCTGCCATCACGGCGTCCAGGTGCAACGGGCCCGCCCCGGATTGACCGCGTCTGTTCACTTCTCTCCGTTTCTTCCTTGCGCGTGTTCCCCTGGAGCAATATATTGCCCTTTCGCCATTTTCGGATGGCCGACGGATATTTTTGTCCAAAAAACCGAATACTCAGCGTAAAGCTGTGTGCTCACATCCCTACCCGGGCTGACGCTCATGCGACCACTTCTGGTCGACGCGGCGAATAGGGACCCGGGTCGTTCTGTCCGAGGGGAGGTGTTACCAGTGAAAAAGTATGAACTTATCTTCATTCTGCGGGCCGAGCTGCCCGAGACGGAGATGACCGCGCGTGTGGATCGGGTCAAGGAGATCCTGTCCGCGCACGACGGCGAAATCACCCAGGAAAACCACTGGGGGGTGCGGCGTCTGGCTTACGAGATCCAGTACGAGACCCGCGGCAATTACATGTTCTTGAAATTCAAGTCCAATGGCACGGTCGTGGCTGATCTCGACCGCTACCTGCGTCTTGATGACCAGGTTCTGCGTCATCTGATCGTCGTTGATGAGGAATGGGAAGAACGCAATCGCGTGTCCATGGCCAAGCGTCGTCAGGCGCAAAGTGGAGCCGAGGATACGGCCGAGTAGCGGATCTTTCACCGGGATGATCCCGGGGTCTTGACTCACGACGCTGCCTGGCCCACGGGCCCGCAGCGAAGCAAAAAAAGGAGAATCCGATGGCACGTAAGAACCTTCGGATCAAGAAGAAGAAGAAAAAAAGAAGGCATGGCAAACAGAAGGTCTGCTTCTTCAGCAAGACCGGAATGATTGCCATCGACTACAAGGATGAGGAGTTTCTGCGCCGGTTCGTCACCGAACGCGGCAAGATCGCTCCCCGCCGCAACACCGGCACCAGCCCCAAGTTCCAGCGCCCGTTGGCCATCGCCATCAAGCGTGCTCGGCACCTGGCCCTGCTGCCGTTCGTCAAGGAATACTACCGGTAGATCGTTGCCGGAGGAGGGGAGCGGGCCGTGCCCAGGTCCTGGCCAGGATACGCTGCACCCCTGGTCGCCTCGGTGGCGACCCTGTTGCTGGTCTGGATCCAGGAACTGCTGATGGGTCGGGCCGTGGCTCAGGGTGAGATGATCTCGCTGGACCTGGTCCTGGTGATCCTGCTGAGCCTGGCCATTCCCCTGGGACTACCCGCTGTCTGGGGTGGTGCCGTGTTGCTCAGCCGCCCCGCCACATCGGGGTTGCTGGCCGCAATACTTTGTCTGGGCGCATCCTTCGGGATCGCGGGACACCTGCTTTTCTGGTCCACGGTGGGGCATGTACTGGCCGGCGTGGCCTGTGGGTGGTCCCTGGGCAGGCGCTGGCGGCTCGATGCCGCCTTGATCCTGGTGACGCTTGCCCTGGCGCCGGTTTTCCTGGTGTCTCTGCAGGAGATGTCCCCCCGGGACAGCTACGACCAGATGATCGAACAGTACCTTGAAGCCCGCCGGGAAATGCTGGCCGGAACGGCCGATGACCGGGAAATCGAGCGGACGCTCGAGGCCGAAAGGCGTCAACAGGAAGAGATTGCCGAGCAGGCTCTGAAGATCGTTCCGGCAGCGTTCGGTCTGGGGGCTCTGGGGTACTCGGGATTGCTGCTGGTGCTGACCTGGCTGGTGTCCCGGTTGCTGAGGTTGAAGGTGGGCCTGGCCAAGTGGCCGCCTTTCGCTCGCTGGCGATTGCCGTTCTACCTGGTCTGGATCCTGGTCATCGGACTGGGAATGTTCATCACCCGGGTTTCCGGGCTGACCACGGTGGGATTGAACCTGGCCCTGGCGGTGGGAACACTGTTCAGCATCCAGGGGGCCGCCGTCCAGTGGTCGGTGACCGGCCGGTTCATGGGAGCGTTGCCCAGGGTGCTTTACCTGCTGGTGGCCGGGTTCCTTTTCTTCCCGCTGGTGGTGCTGGGATTGGCCGATCAGTGGCGTGATTTTCGCAAGCTGGACCATCCCTCCGATGAGGATGATCCGCAAGACAGCAAAGGGGCCGGCAGGGCTCCGGATGACGAGGCCGGGTGATCTCGGCAGAGGGGACCTTTAGCGCCCCACCGCCCGCGGGCGGAAAACCCATAAAGGTGGTTGATGATGGACGTGATCCTCATGGAAAGCGTGGATAACCTGGGCGAAATGGGCGACACCGTGACGGTGGCCCGTGGCTTTGCCAGGAATTACCTGATCCCGCAGGGCAAGGCCGTTCTGGCCACTGACGGGCACCGGAAAATGGTCGCAGAGCACATGAAGCTCGAAGCCAAGCGGGACGATTTGCGCCGGGCCGGGGCCGAAGAACTGGCGGCCAAGCTGGGCGAGCTGTCCTGCACCATCACCGTCCAGGCTGGTGACGACGACAAGCTCTTCGGCTCGGTGACCGCCCGTGATATCGCCGAGGCCCTGGAAAGCGATGCACTGGAATTCGATCACAAGATGATCCAGCTCGAAGAAGCGATCAAGCAGCTGGGTGTCTACTCGGTTCCCGTGAAACTGCACTCCCAGGTCGAGGTGACCGCGAAGGTGTGGGTCGTCAAGGGCTAACTGGAGGGTTTGGCTCATGACGATGGAACGCGGCAAAGAGACGACCAACGGGAGCAGCCAGGGGATCTGTGTGATCATGGCCGGAGGGCGTGGCACGCGATTCTGGCCCCTGAGTCGTCGGAATCGGCCCAAGCAGCTGCAGGCCCTCAGCTCCGAGAAAAGCCTGTTGCGGGAGACCTACGAACGGGTGGCGCCTCTGGTGGGGCCCGCTCGTGTGCTGGTGGTGACCAGCGGCGAACTGGCGGAGGCCACGGCCAGGGAATTGCCCGAATTGCCGGCCGAAAACGTCATCACTGAACCGGTGGGCCGCAACACCGCTCCCTGCGCCGTGCTGGGGATGGGGGTGGCCGGTCGGATTGACCCCCTCGCTCCGGTGGCCCTCTTGCCTGCGGACCACCATATTCCCGACGGCCGCCTGTTTCGCGACCAGCTCCAGAAAGCGTTCTCCTACGCTGCCGAGCAGCCGACCGTGGTGACCATCGGCATCCCTGCCGTCCGACCTGAAACAGGGTATGGCTACCTCAAGGTTTCCCCCGACGATGCCGGCAAGGACCTCCGCGCGGGCATTTCCTTCGTCGAAAAACCCGACTTCGCCACGGCCGAATCTTACGTACGCGATGGGAACTTTTTCTGGAATAGCGGTATATTTATCTGGAATCCGGCATGGTTTGCCGAGTCGGCGGCCCGGCACGTTCCGGCCGTCACCAGGCTGATGGCTCCGGCCATTCAATCTTTTGGTACGGCGTCCTTTCCCGACGAGTTGAACAGTGCCTACGCGGACTGCCCGGCCGATTCCATCGATTTCGCGGTGATGGAGAAACTGCCGGGATACTCCATGCTGGCGGCGGCATTCCGCTGGTCTGATATCGGGAGCTGGGACGCCTGGGGCGACCTGGCCTCGTCGCTGGCCGATGGCAATCGTGGCCAGGCCCGGTTGCTGGCACTGGACAGTCGCGATAATATTGTACGGTCGACCGACCGCCTGGTGGCCTTGCTGGGAGTGGACAACCTGATTGTGGTGGACACCCCCGATGCCCTGCTGGTCTGCCGCAAGGATGACGCCCAGCGTATCAAGGAAATCATTTCCCGGCTGGAGTCCGAAGGGCACGAAGAGTTGCTCTGACCGTGGCCTGGCCCGGATTATTCATGAGGGAGTTACTGCGGATGGTTAAATCCGCTTCAGAGAAGGTGTTCTCGGATTTGCTCGATCGACGTACCGCATCGGGTACGCCTTCCTCGCAAATCCTTGTGACCCCCTTCTCTGAAGCGATTTTTCCTCATCCTCGTCACACTCCCTCATGAATAATCCGGGCCAGGTCCCATGGATCTCCTCCGGATCACCTCCGTTCATCTGGCAAGGAGTTGTTTTCATGCAAGCTTCCCGTCTTTTCGTCGTTTCCGTGACCCTGTTGCTGGCCGCGGTCCTGCTTGGTGCCTGTCAGGGGCCTTCAGGCAGTGATCAGGCCTTTCAGTGGCAGCCGCTGTTCGGCAACGGGCTTCATGATTCTTCCCCCGTCATCGCCACGGTGGGCGACATCGCCATCACCCAGAAGGACCTGGACCTCAGGTACAAGGAACTGCCCCGCAACGCCCAGGCACGCTACGAGGGAGAAGAAGGCAAGCGGCTGCTGCTCGAGGACATGGTGAACCAGGCCCTGATGGTGATCGGGGCGGCCGAAAAAGAGCTCTTCAATGATCCTGAAGTGGCCCAGACGCTTATCTCGGTGCGTCGCCAGGTCATGGACTCGGCCATGCGGGAAAGGGGACTGGACTTGAATCAGGACCCGCCGGAAGAGGAAATTCGCAGCTTTTTTGACAAGAATCGGCAGCATTTTCGACAGGAAGCCCTGCTGAATGCCCGCCATATCGAATGTCTTTCGGAAAAAGAAGCCCAGGAAGCTTACGACCGTCTGAAGCGGGGGGGGATGGACAACGATTTTGCCAGCGTGGCCGCCGACTACACCCGCAACCTGGAAACCGCCAAGGAAAACGGAGATCTGGGCTGGTTCAACAAGGGCGGCTTTCTGCCCCACGTGAGCAACGCCAAGGCCTTCACCGAGTTGGCCGGTGATTTCGAAGTGGGACTGCATCCTCCCTTCCGTCTGGTGGACCGCTGGCATGTGGTGGAGATCCTGAACAAGGAGCGCAGCCGCCCCATGACCTACAAGGAGGCCAGAGGCCAGGTGGTCAACGCCATGAAGCCCGGCCATCAGGAGCGCATTGTCCAGGATTTCCTGGCCGAGGCACGGCAGCGCCACACCGTGAAGCTGGAAGGACGCTTTGCTCCCGGTCAGGGCCTGACTCCCGAGGCTCTTTTTGCGCGCGGCATGGCCCTTGCTGATCCCCAGGCGAAACTGGACATGTTTGCCCTGGTGTACACCGACTTTCCCGACCATGAAAAGGCCGACGATGCCCTGTTCATGAGCGCCATGGTGACCCTGGACAAATGGCAGGACGGCCGGGCGGTCCAGAACCTGCTGAATCGGCTGATCAGGGAATACCCCGACAGTGAACTGGTCGAGGATGCCCAGTTTCTGCGGGATAACCAGCACAATCCCAAGGCGTTGAACCCGACATCGATCGAGGAATTACGCCAGAACCAGTAATCGAGGGGGACGCGATGGCACGCTCGTCAGGGATCAATCGCCGGTGGAGTTTACCGGTTGTCACGATACTGTTTATGCTCCTGGTGGCGCCTGCTGCCATGGCCCAGGACGACACACCGACCTGGGATGTGCAGCTGGGATTCGGCACCGGAATGGACCGTGAGACCCGGGCCTTGACCGGTGAGGCGACCACCTTTCCCGCCGGCACCGAGCGGGTGTTTTGCCGCATGCACATCACCGGTGTGGCCGCCCCCACCCAGGTGACCCACGTCTGGTACCTGGACGGCAAGACCATGGCCCAGGTGGACCTCCAGGTGGGGTCCAGCAACTGGCGGACCTGGTCCTCCAAGCGCCTGTTGCCCAGCTGGACCGGTTTCTGGGAAGTCAAGGTTCTGGACCAGACGGGCAAGGTTCTGGCCACCTCTTCCTTCACGGTGGAATGACCACCATGGACCAGGCTGACGGGAAGGAAACCGCAATGGCCGCCCTGACCACACGGACAATGTCCAGGATCTTGATGATCCTGCTCTTGATCACCGCCACGGCTCTGGTGGTTGGCTGTGGAGGCAAGGCCTCAACTCCGGCCACCGGCGAAGTGCGCCTGGCCGAGGAAGATCTGGAACAGGCCCAGCGTCTGTATGCCCAGCTCAAACGTGAATTCAGCCTGCGCCGGGACCGCAAGACCCTGGAGCTGGCCGGCAATCTCCTGGACTACTATCGTGGATTCGAACGCAACGACGAGGTGCTGTCCCTGGCCATTCAGTCGGCTTACCGCCTGGGTGATCTGCGCCAGGCTCTGGCCTTGACCGATGAGTTCATGGCGAAATTCCCCAGCAGCCCCCTGGTGGACCAGCGCTTGAGTCGGGGCGCGGAAATCGCTCTGGCCGCCCAGGATACCCTGGCGGCTGCCGACTACCTGATCCGTCACTACAATCGCGGGCCGGAACGGGCCACCCGCAGCAACGGCGAGCCCGCTGCCGGCTCCGTTCTGGAAACCCTCACGGTGGACCAGCTGGACACTTTCAGCGATCGCGACCGAGCTCTGCCGGTCTGGCCCTACCTGCAGTACCTGCAGGTGCGGAAGCTGCTGGAACAGGGAAAATATGCCCAGGCCGAGGCCGTGGGAGATGAAATGGTCCTTCTGGGGGAGGACAACACCTGGATGGGCAAGGTGCGGGATCTCCTGCGGGGGGGACACGACCAACCTGCCATGTTCACCCGCCCCAGCGGCCCGGTGAACGTGAACCGCGTGGGGGTGCTGGCCCCGTTGACCGGGCGGTATGCCGTGCTGGGCAATGCCTTTGTCGATGCCTGCCTGATGGCCCTGGACCAGGCCAACAACGAAACCGGCCGCCAGTTCGAACTCCTGGTGGAAGACACGGCGGGCAATCCCGTCAACAGTGCCCTGGTGACACGCCGCCTTTCCGGTGAAGAGGGCTGCATGGCCCTGTTCGGGGCCCTGATGAGCGATCCCACCGCCACCGCCGCTGTGGTGGCTGATCAGTACGGGGTGCCCCTGGTTTCCCCGACGGCCACCAACGACCGCGTGTGGCAGCTGGGCGAGCGTATTTTCCAGACCAATCTGACGGGGTTCTACGAGGTGCGACTGCTGGCGCAGCTGGCCACCACGGTCCTGCTGAAGGAGCGGTTTGCCATCATATTCCCGGATGATCCGGAAGGCCGACGCAACGCCGAGGTTTTCACTGCCGAGATCGAGGCCTTTGGCGGCGAGGTGGTGGCCACGGCTTCCTTCCCGCCCCAGGGGACGGATTTCCGGGAGGCCATTCTCGAGGTCAAGGAACACCGCCCCGAGGTGGTGTTCTGCCCCGCCTCGGTGGATCAGATGGTCCTGCTGGGGCCCCAGCTGGACTTCTACCACATGGGAGCCCTGCCTCTGGGCCTGAGCAACTGGAATTCACAGAAGTTGAAGGAACGGGCCGCCACCCAGCTGGAGCGGGCTCTCTTTCCCAGCGATCAGGCTCTGATTCCGCCCGAATGGACCGCGGAATTCGAGATGCGCTGGGATGGCAGCAACTATCCCCGCGAGGCCTCGGCTCTGGCCCTGCGGGCCTACCAGTCCCTGCGGATGTTGCTGGACACCATGGCTTCGAGCGGGGCGGCCAATCGCGGGCAGCTG
This sequence comes from Candidatus Krumholzibacteriia bacterium, assembly GCA_036351155.1. Classification (GTDB taxonomy): domain Bacteria; phylum Krumholzibacteriota; class Krumholzibacteriia; order LZORAL124-64-63; family LZORAL124-64-63; genus LZORAL124-64-63. Next base: position 10,263 of record JAZBOO010000374.1, read on the forward strand.
GCCGAGGCCCTGACCCGGCGCCTGGCCAACCGGGACTTCGAAGCCGAGGGGCCTGATTCGTTCGCCTCGGTGGTCCGGACCTTCCGCTCCCAGCAGGTCGTGCCTTTTCCTGCAGGACTGTTCACCGAATCCTGGGAGTTGACCGAGGGGGCCTGGGCGCCTGCCGATTCCACCGATACGGGACCGGGGGATCCTCCGGCACCTCTCGGGACCGAGGAGGGGACCGGGTCCAGCGAAGCTAGCCCTGATTCCCGGTGAAATAGGGACTGTTGAAATTGTAGGGGAGCTGGATCCAGCGTCCGGCTCCCGGCTCCACCCGCCAGCCGAACTTCCATTGCTGTACCGCTTTCAGCACCTCGTCGGCGAACAGCCGGCCTCCCGTGTTGGCCATGACCATGGCCTCGGTCACCTCGCCCTGAGGGTTCACAAACACCGCCACCAGAACGTAGATCGAGGGGATACGCCGATCATCCTCCGAGGCCTCCAGAGGGTATTCGGGGTGCACCTGGTGCAGGATGAACAGGTCGGGATTGGACTGGCGCGGCATGCTCAGCTCGACCTGGGCTCTGGTGGCCAGGTCGGCATCGGGGTTGAACTGGGTCACCGGCGTGATGACGTCGTTGGGAGGGGCCTCGGTGGCCGGGGGAACCGGCACCGTGCCTTCCGGGGAAATGTCCTCTTCCTCGATTTCCATGCGGGCCGGGGGAGGGGGGAGTTGCAGGCTCTTGGGGAGTCGGTGGACCTGATCCGGCCCTTCCTTGATGGTCACCTGCGGCATCAAAACCAGCTCCCCGGGGGCGCCGTAATGGGCCAGAGGATCTTCCTCGGGGTTGTACTCCGGTCCCAGCATGATCACCAGAACCACCAGCAAAATCGCCCCGATGGTGGCCCCCAGAATTCTTTTTCCGCCCGCCCGTTTGAAACTATCCTGGGCCTGAGTGGAGAACGATGAGGGCAGGGAGGGGCCTTGTGGTCGGAAACCGGTCATTTCAAGGGGCCTTCCAGCATCAGTCGGGGCTGTTGTCCGGGAGCCTGGTCCACGAACCAGAGCTGCCACTCCTTGCCCTGGTGCAGTTCCAGGGTGTGCCAGGGTACCAGATGGGGCAAGCCAGGATATCCCTCATATGCCTGCTCGTTCAAAGATAAGGAATCCAGCCCGGTGTCCAAAAACGATGAAGACGGATCCGGCCAGAAGAAGTTGCCGTCCACCAGGACCCAGTCCACCTCAGCCAGTGCCTTGTCCGGAGGAAGGGAAGCCATCAAACGCGGCAGATTCAGGGGCTGATCCAGAACGCGCTCTTCGCCCAGCGCGGCAGCACAGCCCAGCAAGAGGGCGCGGGCTTCGCGCTGGGAATAGGCCAGGGTGGCGGCCTGGAGTTCCCGATCCACGCTGAAAAGGCCCGGTAGGCGAACCTCCAGAGCTGGACAGGCGGTATGGCGCAAAAGGTACCCGTACGATTCCTCGATGACCGAGGTGAGGCCGGATTCCCCGACATTCCAGGGAGCCAGGGCCTGCTGCTGGGCCAGGGCCCACTTCTGCCCGGTGACGCTGCCTGGGTGGTGCCGGAGGGAAAGCCGGTCGATCTGGTCCGAGCGCCCGATGGTCAAGAACAGCTGAGCGCCCACCTGTTCGGCCAGCCGGACCTTGTCGTGGGGGAAGGGGGCCACCTCGCCCTGCCGGGTCAGGTGCACAGTCGCTCCGGCGCCTTCCAGAAGCTCCCTGGTGGCCTGGGCCACCGCGAGGTTCAACTCGCTGCCGCGCAGTCCCAGCGGACCGCGTCCCTCGCTGTCGGGGCCTCCCCCGGCGGGATCCAGGACGATCACGGCCCCCAGCAGGGATGGCACCAGCGTTTCTGTCTGCCAGAATCGCCCGGTGGCGTCCACGGTGCGGGCGGTGTCCGGAACTCCCGGCGCAGGATCGACCAGGGGCAAAACACCCCGAGCCTCGATCCAGACGGGTTCCCGGGCTGCCACGGCCAGCATGGGGGCGGGGCCCGGGAAGTCAGGGTGCCCTTCACCGAATTGCCGGCGGTCCTGCCAGCCACCGGGAGGAATCCAGTCGGTCACATCGGGACGGCTTCCCCGCAGGGTCAGGAGGCGCCAGCTGTGCCCCGGAGCCGGTGGTTCGGCCAGGACCCCGCCGACCAGGTCCACCTTGGAAATCTGGGTCAGAAAAGCTCGCCCTTGCTCCAGGGGATCATCACCCTGGGCCGGCATCAGGGCCCACTGGCGGTGGAGGGTGGAGGCCTCAACGGAGCGCAAGCTGACCAGCTGGTGCGGCTGGACGCTGTGGTCGGCAGTTTCGCGGCTGACCCGCCAGGAAGGCCGAGAGTGCAGGGCGGGTAAAAGATGTGTATTTCGAGGCGGAGTGGAACGCCCGGCCAGATTTTTTCCCGTCAGGGTGAGAGTGGCCGGGTGGGACAATGGACGCCGCAGCCCTGGCCGCCAGGACACCTGGTATCCATCCGGGGAAATATGGACCAGCTGGGGATCTCCATCGAGGGTCAGGACAATGGATTGTGGGTCGGGGCCCGGTGCGTGCTCATCGAGGCCTGGCGCGAATTCCCAGTGTAAAACGGCAGGTGATGCGCCGGCGGCCAGGGACAGGGTGTCGGGCTGGCTGGGCCGCCAGGTGGGGGAACCGCCGGCAAAGTAATCCAGCAGTCCCAGAAAATAGGCCTGGGCTTCCAGCTCGTGGCTGGCCGCCAGACTCAGGCGCCCTTCCATGACCGGATTGCTGATCATGGCGGGTTCACCCAGCACGGCGGGCACCTGGGCATGGCGCAGTACGTGGAAATTCCCCGGGAGAATGCTGGCCGGGCTGATTTCCAGCTTCAGCACCAGCTGCCGGTGGATGCTCCGCGCCAGATCCAGGGCGGCCCCCTCGGCACCCAGAGGATAGTAGGTCTGGGTTTCGTTGATGGTGGGGTCGGCCGAAGCGGTGCTGTTGTGGTGAATGGAAAGGAAGACATCGGGTTGCCGCTGGTTGGCGAAGTCGACCCTGAAGGCCAGATCGGTACTCAGAAGGCTGTCCTCGGGGCTCAGGAAATCGTAATCGGCCGTCCTGGTCAGAAAAACCTCGGCCCCGGCCCATTCCAGCAGGCCGCGCAGGTAGAGGGCCACCCCCAGGTTAACTTCCGCCTCGGTCAGGCCTTCCGGCCCCACTGCCCCTCGAAAAAAACCTCCGTGGCCGGGGTCCACCACAATTCGCCGACCTTTCAGGGGCAAAAAGTCCCGGGTCCCGAAGGTTTCTCTGAGCTGATGGTAGCCGGGGATGTCCTGTGGAGCGGAGAGAGGAGCCGGAGGAGGTCCACCACATCCGGAAAAGGTGCCCAGGGCCAGGCCGACCAGAAGCAAAAAAAACAGGCGAATCAGGGGATTGAAAGTCATCAGCCACATTCCCGAAGTTACGGATTACCAGTGAATAAACCTTTCGGGGGCCATGGTAGCGCACATCCCCGCTCTTGCAAAGCGGGGGTGGGAATTCTGGACATTCCGTCCGGGTTCTGATACATTCTGCCGGAAACAAAAGCCGGTCGGGGGCGCCCACCAGCGCCCGTCCGATGCCGGCTCTTTCTTGTTCCCGGGTGTTCCCGGCACATTCGGAAAATTCGAGCCATCCAGAAAGTTCCTTGGCCTCATGACAGATCTCCAGGCGCGTTTGCGTGAAATCCCACAGGTCAGTGCCTTGCTGGAAGACCAGCGTATGGTCCCCTTGCTGACCGGTCGCCGGGCCCGGTGGATGACCAGGGTGGTCCAGCGGGTCGTGGAGCAATTGCGCGAGGAACTGAAAGCTGCCCAGGGGCCGATCCTGTTGCGCGACCAGCTGCTGGACCTCGCGGTGCAGCGCCTGCAGAAGGAGCACGCACGCCTGGTGGGTCCTTCCTGGCGTCGCGTTCTCAACGGGACCGGAGTGGTGGTCCACACCAATCTGGGGCGTTCCAATTTCCCCGAACCCGCCGCCGATGCGGCGCGGCAGGTGGCCCTTTTCAACAGCGACCTGGAATACGATCTGGCCGCCGGCACCCGGGGTCACCGGGGACGTCTGGTGGAGGAGAAGGCGGCCCTGCTGGCGGACGCCGAGGACGCCCTGATCGTCAACAACAACGCTGCGGCCTTCTGGCTGGCGGTGCGGTATTTCAGTCAAGGTGGACCGGTGATTCTGAGCCGGGGTGAAGTCGTGGCCATTGGCGGTTCGTTCCGCATGCACGAAATCCTGGCCGAGACCGGCTGCCAGCTGGTGGAAATCGGCACCACCAACCGCACCAGCCTGGAGGATTACCGCCAGGCGATGGTGCCCGGGGCCACGGTCCTGAAGGTGCACCGCAGCAACTTCGTGGTCGAAGGATTCACCGAGGAAGTGGAGCTGCCCGAGCTGGCCGAACTTTGTCGCCAAAACGGGTGCCCGCTGGTATACGATGCGGGGAGCGGCGCGCTTTACCCGTATGGCGAGCTGGGTCTGCCCGACGAGGAACGTCTCCTGGCGGAAGATATGGCCACCGGCGCCGATCTGGTCACCTGCAGCGGGGACAAGCTGCTGGGGGGATGTCAGGCCGGCATCATTTTCGGGTCGCGGAAACATGTGGCCGGCCTGCGCAAGCACCCCATGCGCCGGGCTTTCCGGGTGGACAAGACCACGCTGGCGGCTCTCGATACCGTCCTTGGCCTTTACCTGGAAGCCGAGGATTGCCCGGATATTCCCACCCTGTGCCAGCTGGGCAGCAGCCGGGAGTATCTGGAAGATCGGGCCAACCGTCTTCTGGCTGATCTTGCCGGGTCGGCCCCCGCCGGCTGGCAGGGAAAAGTGGTTCCGGGGCGGTCCAGCGTGGGTGGCGGATCGTTTTCCGACACGCAGCTGGAATCGCGGCTGGTTCTGTTCACCGGCCCCAAGGAAGAACTCGAGGCCTGTCACCAGCTCCTGCGCCAAGGTGATCCGGCCCTGGTCGGCCGCATGAACCAGGAGGGCCTGGCCGTGGATGTGCGCACCTTGACCGAGCAGGAATTGCCCCTGGTTGTCGCGGCCTTCACGAAGGTATGGAAGAATCTGAACTCTCGCCGAGGAGATCATCGAGCATGACCGAAAGCAGGGAATATCCCGGAAACTTGCCGCTGTTGCCCATGGGGCTGGGCGGTGCCCGTCTCGATTTCGACGCGGCCGAGGACTTCTGGCAGGCGGCTCGGAAAGTGACGGATGAATCTTCCCTGAAGGAGCACCTGGATCTGGCCATGTCCGGGGAATCTTCCCCGCGCATCTGGCTTTTTCTGCATGAGCCCGGCGCTGCCAGCTTGAGCTGTGCGGCGGCTCTGGATATTGCCCGTGAACTGGGAGCCCGTGATCAGGCCGTCCTGATGCTGGACTGTGACGATCGCGAGTACGGGCTGACCCGCTGGGCGGGCCGCCAGGAAAAAGAGGGGTGGATCGACCTGGTCCTCTACGGGGCCTCGGTTCTGACCAGCGGAGTGGCCTTGCCCTTCGGCGGACGTCGCGGCTACGTGCTGGGAGTGGGGTCCTTCGTGCCCACGGATATCGAGCCTCAGGAGGCGCAGGATCTGATCCATCGCCTGAAGCGGCAGGCCGATGATCTGCTGCTGGTGGCCCCGGCCGATGACCTGGGCCAGATGTGGGCCAGGATGGCGGATATCCGCTTGCTGTGCTGGGACAGGGCCCGGACCTCGGCGGCGGCCGTCGAGGAGATCTGTACGGCGTTCGAGGACTCGGGCGATCCGCTGACGGGGCTGATCGGTTTCGGACTGCCCGGGGAAGAGCTGCTTCCTGAGGTGGCTCCCGTGCAGGCCGATGATTCTCCAGCTGAGAAGGACGAAGTCCCCGGCCACGGTTTCGGTGACGAGGAACTCGTGGATCCGGTCCTGGCCGAAGAAACTCCTGCCGAATTTGAGAAGGAAGAAGTCGAGGAGGATGAGCCCGCTGAGCCCGCGCTGGCCGGCAGTGCTCCGGGTTCGGGCTCTTCCCGGGTTTTCTGGGTGATTGCCCTGGTGTGCTTGAGCGTCATCGTGGCGGCTTCATTTTTCTACTGGAACAATATGCGGGTGACCGATCCGACCCTGGACAGGGGACGCGAGCCGGTGGTGGCATCGGCCGAACAGGCCGTTCCCGATTCCCCTCCGGAAGAGGTCGTGAACCAGCCCACCGAAGGGCCGCAGGATCTCCCCGAAGCCGGGGACACCACCGACCAGGAGACCATGGCCGCGGTGGATCAGGATCCCCCGATCACGAGTCCGGCCCAGGCCGATGTGGAGCAGCCCCCCCTGGTGCAGGACAGGCCCGAGGAGCCGATGGAGTCTTCTCCGTCCTCCGCTGCGCCCGAAACCCGTTTCAGCATGGACCCCTATCTGCAGGAAGTGGGCAGCGACGGCTGGGCTCTGCATCTCTACTCGCTGCCGGACCGCCCGTCGGCCGAGCAGCAGGCGGCCGCCCTGGAGAGGCGCGGCTTCCGCACCGAAATTCGTCCCTTTGTTCTGAAGGACAAGGGGCTGTGGTATCGGGTCTATGTGGGGAGCTTCCTGACCCGCCGCGAGGCGCTCGAGGCCAAGGATCCACTCCTGGAAACCCTGAACATCGATTGGGCTCGGGTGACGGAATTTTGATTCCCGGCCATCTTGTATCTTGCAGCCATCATCCAGCGAAGACCGTGACGCACCGGAAGGTTCCCAAGTGAAACTGAAAACCATAGAGATCCAGGGCTTCAAGTCCTTTGTCGATCGCACCCGTCTGGAATTCGATGAGGGCATCACCGCCATCCTCGGCCCCAACGGTTGCGGCAAATCCAACGTGGTGGACGCCATCCGCTGGGTGCTGGGCGAGCAGTCGGCCAAGCAGCTGCGTGGTGGAAAGATGGACGACGTCATCTTCAAGGGCACCACCAAGCGGCGGCCCGTGGGCATGGCTGAAGTCACCCTGATTTTCAGCAACGAGGACCGCGGGCTGGCCATCGAATTCAACGAGGTGGCCATCAAGCGTCGGGTCACGCGCGATGGGGGCAGCGACTATTTCCTCAACGGCTCGCCCTGCCGGCTCAAGGACCTGAAAGATCTGTTCTACGACAGCGGCGTGAACAACACCAGCTACAGCATCATCGAGGAATCGATGATCAAGCAGATCCTGAACGAGAACAACACCGAGCTGCGGCAGCTGCTGGAAGAGGGCTCGGGCATCACCAAGTACAAGGCCCGGCGCAAGGAAACGCAGCGCAAGCTCGACCGCACGCAGAACGACCTGACCCGCCTGTACGACATCATCGAGGAAATCAGCCGCGAGGTGCGCTCCCTGCAACGGCAGGTGGGCAAGGCTCGTCGGCATCAGCGGCTGTTCAAGGAGATCCGCAGCCTGGATCTGTCGGTGGCCGCCCGCCGCCACATGTCCCTGGACAACCAGGAGACCGAGGCCCGCGAGAAGCTGGAACTGTTCCGCACCGAGGCCGAAACCGGCGTGGGAGAGCTGGCCGAACTGCAGGCCAGGATTGAAGCGGTGCGGCCCCGGATCGATGAGCGGGAGTCCGAACGCCAGGGGCTGGAAGGTGCCCTGCAGGCTTTCGAAGAGGAGCTGCAGGAGACGGAACGCCAGGTGCTGGTGCTTCAGCATCGCATCGAGGAGCACGAGCGTCGGATCGAGGAGAACACCAGCGGCATCGGTGAGGCCGAGCAGCGCCAGAAGGATATCGAGGGTCAGATCACCCGTCTGAGCGAGAATCTGAAGATCATCGAAGCCGAACTGGAAGGGGCGGAGGGTCTGCTGCTGGAAAAGGCCGAAACCCTGCAGGTGATGGAGGACCGGCTGGAGAGCGACCGTGCCGCCCTGGACCAGGCCACGGCGAAGAACCTGGAGGTCATCGAGAGCGATGCCAGCCAGCGCAGCCGGCTGCGTGAGCTTCAGGTCAAGCAGGAGAATCGCAAGGAACGCATGACCATCCTGACCGAGGACCGGGAAACCATCCTGCTCCGCGGGCAGGAGGCTGCCGGTCAGCTGGCTCAGCTGGCCCAGCAGGGTGAAGTGCTGGCCCATCAGCGGCGGGAGCACCTGGAGGGCCTGGCCGACCTGGAAAAGCGGGAAACCGAACTGGAAATGCAAGGTCCGGATCTGCAGGAAGAAGTGTCCGCCCTGCTGGCAAGACGCGAGGCGGCCAGGTCGACCCGGGACCTGCTTCAGAAACTGCACGAGGATTACGAAGGCTACGGTCAGGGGCCGCGTGAAATCCTGAAACGTCACGGCGAAGAACCCCGGGTCAACGGGGGCCTGGCCGACCTTCTCAAGGTCGAACCCCGGGATACTGTGGCCCTGGAGCTGCTGCTCGATGAGCTGCTGGACGCCGTGGTGGTGGATGAGGCGGACACCGCCCTGGACCTGGTTCGCGAGCTGCGGGCCGAGGAAATCGGCGAGGTGCGTTTCCTTTGCGGTCAGGGATTCGGGTTGCAGGATGCGCCGCAGCTGGGTGACCTGGCCGGCGGCCGTTCGGCCACCGAGGTGGTCTCCGGGCCTGGTGCCGACCTGCCGGTGATGAAGAACCTTCTGGCCCGTTCCGTGGTTTTCGACACCGATGAACTGGCGCTGCGGGCCGCCCGCAATCATGCCGGCCCGGGCGTGGTGATCTGTGTCAGCCGTGAAGGTCTGCTGGCCACCAGCGAGGGGACCGTGCGCGGGGGCCGCGGAGATCGGGCCGACAGCAACCTCCTGGGACGCCGGGAAAAGCTGGACGAGTTGACCCGGGACATCGCCGGGATTGAAACCCGCCTGACCGCCGCTCAGGAAAAAGTGGCCGCGAACCGTTCCCATCGTGAGGAGCTGCGGGAAGGATTGATCCGCGGCCGCGGAGAGCTGACCAGGCTGGATGACCAGCTGGGCAAGCTTCAGGTCCAGTCGGCCCAGCTGGAACATCAGCGGGACAGTGCCGGAACCCGGGCCGAGGAAATGGAAGCCGAGAAGGTGCGTCTGGCCGAAGAGGTGGCGGTGCTGGCCGGCCAGGAACAGGAGCTGACCGACCAGCTGGACGAGAGCGGAAAGCTGCGGGCCAGCAGCACCATTCATCGCGACGAACTGCGGCGGCAGGTCCACGAGGCCGAGATGGCCCGAGATGAGGCGCGGGCCGAGGCCGAGGAATTGCGGCTGTCCCGCCAGCGGAGCGAGAGCCAGAAACGGGAAACCGAAACGGCCCTGGTGCATCTGCGCGAGAACGTGGCCGAGCAGTTCTCGCGGCGGGAGCGGCTGGCCCAGGAGATCGAGGTCGGCCGTGAGTCGGTGGCCGCCCTGTCCGAGGAACTGGGCGAGAAGCGTCAGATCCTGAGCAAGGGCATGGACGAGCGGGAGCGTCGCCGGCAGGTTCTGCGGGCTGCCACCGAGGGCATCCAGAAGCTGCACGAGGAAACCGCCCAGTGGCACGACCGCGTCCAGATCATCGAGAAGCAACGGGGCGGGTACCGCGATCAGGCCCACGAAATGGAAACCCTGCTGGCCACTCTCGATATCAAGCGGAACAACCTCGAGGAACGCATCGAGGAGCAGTACAAGGGGAACTTCCAGGACCTGGTGTCGGCCATCAACGAGGACGATCTGCCCAGGGAGCTGGAACGTGAGGAGGGGGTGTTCCAGTACGAGCAGGCGGAGAAGATTCTGCACCAGAAGCGGGATCAGCTCAATTCGCTGGGACCCATCAACCACCTGGCCCTCGAGGAGTTCGAAACCAAGAAGGAGCGTCTCGACTTCCTGGAGAAGCAGCGGGACGACGTGGAGCAGGCGCGTGACGATCTGGTCAAGGCCATCACCGAGATCAATCGCACCGCCAAGAAACGGTTCGTGGAAACCTTCGAGAACGTGCGTCGCAATTACATTGCCGTGTTCGGCACCCTGTTCAAGGGCGGGCGGGCCGATCTGCAGCTGGTCAAGACCGACGACCCGCTGGAGAGCCATCTCCACGTGACGGCCCAGCCCACGGGCAAGGTGATTGACACGGTGTCCTTGCTGTCGGGCGGCGAGCGCTGTCTGACCGCACTGAGCCTGCTGTTTGCCGTTTACCTGGTGAAGCCTTCGCCGTTCTGTGTGCTCGATGAGGCCGATGCGCCGCTGGATGACGCCAACATCGGGCGCTTCGTCAACATGCTCCGCGAGTTCAGCCGCAACACCCAGTTCCTGGTCATCACTCACAACAAGCTGACCATGGAAACTGCCAATCATCTGTACGGCGTGACCATGATGGAGCCCGGGTGCAGCAACATCGTCTCGGTGAGCTTCAATGATGTGGCCGACAGCCAGAGTGACCGCGACCTGGGCAACGCCATCGCCAACCGTCGTCAGATGGTGGACACGGTGGAGGATGAAAAGCGCAGTCAGGAAAGCCTGGCCTTTGCTGATGTGCCGGTTGCCGAGAACGAGGTCGTTGCTGAAGCCGAGGTCCAAGAGGCCGAGGTTGAAGAGGTCGAGGTTGAAGAGGCCGAGGTTGGAGAAGCCGAGGTGGACGAGACCGAGGGGGAAATCATCGACGACGAGGACACCATGGAGGCGAGCCAATGATCAAGGGTGCCCTCGGCAGATTCCGGCAGGGACTGCGCAAGACCAGGGACTCCGTGGTGGGTCGCCTGCAAAATATTTTCGGTGGCCGGATCCGGCTCGATGAAGACACGCTCGATCAGATCGAGGAACTGCTCATCTCTGCCGACATGGGTGTCAGCTCGGCCGTGGCGATCACCGCGAACATCGAGCAGCGCCTGAAAGAGGAAGGTGGCGAGGCCTCGCTGGAATCGGTGCTCGAGGTCATCCGCAACGATGTGAAAAAGATTCTGACCGAGGCCGAGCCCAAGGTTCGCCCCCTCAGCTGGGATGCCGAAGAAGACACGCCGAAGAAGAAAAAGAAGAAGAAAAAAGGACCGCAGGCCGAGCCGGAGGAAATCCTCGCCGAACCCGTGACCGATGCCCCGCGCGTCATCTTCGTGGTGGGGGTCAACGGGACGGGCAAGACCACGAGTATTGCCAAGCTGGCGCTGCTGTTGAAGAACGAGGGGAATAGCGTCCTGCTGGCCGCCGGGGACACCTTCCGGGCAGCGGCCGTGGAGCAGCTGGAAATCTGGGCAGAACGTATCGGTGTGGACTGCGTGCGGCAAGGTGCGGGTGCCGATCCCGCGGCCGTGGTGTTCGACGCCCTGAGTGCCGCCGAAAGCCGGGGAACCGATGTGGTCATCGTGGACACGGCCGGACGTCTGCACACCAAGACCAATCTGATGGATGAGCTGGGCAAGGTGGCCCGGGTCATCAAGCGAAAAACTGGCCGGGATCCCGAAACCCTGCTGGTGGTCGACGGCAACACCGGCCAGAACGGTCTCTCGCAGGCCAAGGTGTTTGCCGAGACGATTCCGGTGCAGTCCCTGGTGTTGACCAAGCTGGACGGAACGGCCAAGGGCGGCATCGTGGTGGCCATTGCCGAAACCCTGGGCTTGCCGGTGTCCTACGTGGGCATGGGCGAAAAGGCCGAGGATCTGGCCCGCTTCGATGTCGACGCCTTTGTGGACGCCCTGTTCTCCGACTGGTCCGGCGATGAGCCGACCGAAGAAACCCCTTAAATCGCCGGAGACTGTGTGCGCAGAAGGCGAGACAACAGAAAACGCCGAGGCCGCCGGGTCGAGGAGCTGCTGGTCCGGATGCGGCCCGGTCGTGGTAGGCCCCGCAAGGAGGCCACGGACTCCGACGCCCGGGATCACCGTTCCGACAAGCGCTGGCAGGGTTTTCGGACCCTGGACTACCACCGCAACCGGGAGCTCTTCGACAAGCTGGTCACCCTGGACTACGATTTTCTGCTCGCCCAGAATTTCACGGCCACACCCCGGGTGCTGGCCGACCTCTTGCCCCAGTCGGTGGTGGGACGGGCCCAGAATGGGCACGGCTGGTTCACCGACGAATTCGGCACCTCCCTGCACTTTCCCGATGCCACCTTCGAACGTGTCTTGACTGTCCTGGAAGCGGCCGACCCCAACTTGAAGGGCCAGCTGGTGCGTCACCGCCGGGGGCGCATGCTGGATCGGTTTGCCTCCTGGCTGTTCGAACGTCTGGACCAGCCCGAGCTGGAACTGGTGATCGACGGCCAGCCCCTTTTCGGGGTGACCTTTCTGCCCGAGGGCAAGGTGGACACGCGCGCTTTCCTGACCGGTCTGGTCCTGGCCGGATTCATGGACGACTGGTCCTACCGCCGGACCACCATGCTCCAGCACAAGCGCACGTTCGCCGGCATGCCGTTCCACATGGGGGGCGGGGAAATCCTGATCGTCGATCGTGCCGCCTTCGAACTTTGCGGCCTGGGGGACACCGGGGCGACCGTCTTTCTGGACGATCAGCTGCGTACCCTCAAGGACATCGGCGTGGTGTGCTCCAATCGCCACGCCACCTACAGCTTTCCCGATTTCGACCAGGCCTTCTTCCGCCGCCAGATGGGCGATGGTGTGTGCGACGATCTGGCCCTGATCTACGTGGGGGCCAGGTACGGGTACGGGGCCATGCTGGGCGCCTTTGTCATGGACGCCATCGACACTTACGACAAGTACCTGCTGGATCTGACCTGGGGAGGTTTCGACACGGCTCTGGCCGGCCGCATCCAGAAGCACTTCCGGCAAACCGAGGATGCCCCCCTGGTGTGCGACAGCGCCATCCTGGATCTCATCCATTTCGCGGCCAAGCGCAACGATCCCCCGATCAACCTGAGCAGCAGCCATCGCCGGCTGATCCAGGTGGAAAAACACAGCGCCGTGCCCACACTGCTGAACCACTGGCGCTTCCTGCAGGGCAAAGAGGTCTACGAAATCGAGCTTGGCTTCAGCCGGGTGCCTGCCCGCGAATTCTACAAGATGGCCTGGAAGCGGCTGAAGTCTGCCGACCTGCCCTGCCCCGAACCCACCTACACCAAGGCGAAACCCACTCCTCGATCTTGACGAGGCGGGTTCATCCTGCTAATTTTGGCCTGACAACCCAATAGGATCCACCTTTGCGGTGGACCCAAACCTCAACTTCGGGGCGGGGTGAAATTCCCCACCGGCGGTGATTCCGAAAGATCAGCCCGCGAGCTGCCTTCCAGCGGAAGGTTTGCTGACCTGGTGAAATTCCAGGGCCGACAGTGAGAGTCTGGATGAGAGAAGTTGGCGGTTCCTGCTTTCCGCTTGCCTTCCGGTTGCCCGGTGGGTGGCGGTGCTCCGCCTTGCTTTTCCCTCAAGCCATGCCCCTGTGATGCCATGTCCACCAAGGACTCCGTCGGCGATGCCCTTTCGAACCCCGAAGGGGATCTCACCACCCGTGATCAGCGCTACATGCGTGAAGCCCTGGCCATGGCTCGGCGTGCTCAGAATCGCACCTGGCCCAATCCCCCGGTGGGTGCGGTGGTGGTCAAGGGCGAACGGATCATCGGGCGGGGGACCCATGAAGGCTGTGGACAGCCCCACGCCGAACCGGGCGCCCTGCAGGAAGCGGGAGAACAGTCCTGCGGGGCCACTCTCTACGTGACCCTGGAACCCTGCAACCACCAGGGCCGGACTCCGCCCTGTGCGCCGGCCGTTTTTGCGGCGGGCATCAAGCGGGTGGTGGTGGGCATGCGCGATCCCAACCCATCGGTCGGCGGCGGCGGCTGCCGCTATCTGCGTGACCGGGGCGTGGAAGTGGTCTGCGGCGTTCTGGCCGAGGAATGTCTCGAACTCGCCTGGCCTTTCGTGGCCACCGACAATTTCACCCGCCCCTACGTGGAACTGAAAACCGCCGTCAGCCTGGACGGACGTTTCGCTCCCGACCCGGCCCAGCGCTCGGCTGCCCAGCCCGTGTATTTGACCGGCCCGGTCGCCAGGCATGACGTGCATCTCCGCCGCCGCCGCGTGGACCTCGTCCTGGTGGGGAAGGGGACGGCGCTGGCCGATCGGCCCCGCCTCGATGGGCGGATGGTGACCTGCAGCGACCTGGTGCCCTCGCCGGATCCTCGAGCGGGCTACGTGGACACCCACCTGGAATGTGAGGGCGGACTGGATGCTGCAGCGTTCATGGTCTTCGCGGGGCAGTCGGCCCAGGACAATCCCCGGCGCCACGCGCTGGAGAAGCTGGGGGCTGACATCGTTTTTTGCCGGGAAAAAGATGGCCGGGTGGATCCCCGCAGCCTGGTGGAGCAGGCGGCCCAGCGCGGCCTGCTGACCCTGATGGTCGAAGGCGGGCCCACCCTGGCCCGCTCCTTTCTGGCCCATGGGCTGGTCGATCGCTGGTTGGCCTACACGGCCCCCGTGGTTCTGGGGCGGGGCGTGGGCTGGGCCACGGCTGACCATGACCCCATCGTGCAACCCATGCGCTTCCAGCTGACCCGGACCGAGGTGCTGGATCGAGATCTCCTGGCGGTTTACGACCAGCGGGATTTTGCGTCCGAGCTGGGCCACGTCACCATCTAGAGAGGAGGGCGACAATGTTCACGGGTTTGATCAAGGAAATCGGCAGAATCCGGGCGCTGACTCCTCGCCAGGGTGTGGTGCGCGTGGATGTGGATGCCCCCCGGACCGCGGGCGCCGCCTCCCTGGGCGACAGCATTGCCCTCAACGGCATCTGCCTGACGGTGACGGCGGTCAAGGGACGGGTGTTCAGTGTGGAAGCGGCCACCGAGACCCAGAGGCTGTCCACCCTTTCCAGCTGGCGACGTGGCGACCCCGTGCACATCGAGCCCGCCCTGCGCGCCGGAGACCCCCTGGACGGGCACCTGGTGCAGGGGCACATCGACGGCACGGGGACCATCAGCGCCATCCGCAAGAGCGGGGGCAGCGTGTTGCTCACCGTCAAGCTGGCCGATCACCTGGCGCGCTTTCTGACCCCCAAGGGTTCGGTGGCCGTCGACGGGGTGAGTCTGACGGTGGACGAGGGGCCCTTTCACACGGGCTGCTTCACCGTGAATCTCATTCCCCTGACCTTGCAATGGACCACCTTCGGGAAAGCCCGTGTGGGCCGTCTGGTGAATCTGGAAATGGACGTCCTGGTCAAGGCGGCGCGTGGCGCGGCCACCTGGGGCGATGTTCCCTCGCTGGATCGGTCCCCTGGCGGGGCCACATCACCCGAAACACCCGAGGGATGGACCCTCGACCGCCTGCTGGCCAAGGGCTTCGGCAACCGCCGGCCCGGCCGCATCGGGAAAGGACGCTCATGACCGATTCTCCCACCAACAATGGTCACCTCGACACCATCGAGGAGGCCCTGGCGGCAATGAAGCGCGGCGAGATGATCATCGTGGTCGATGATGAAGACCGTGAGAACGAGGGCGACTTCATCATGGCCGCGGAAAAGGTCACGCCGGAAGCGGTGAACTTCATCACCAAGTATGGGCGCGGTTTGATCTGTCTGGCCGCCACCGGCGAGCGGCTGGATCAGCTGGATATCCAGCCCATGGTGGCGCGCAACACGGCCAGCCTGGGCACCAATTTCACTGTCAGTATCGACGCCATCCAGGGGGTGACCACCGGCATCAGCGCCAGCGACCGGGCGCGAACCGTGGAGGTGTTCATCGATCCGGGCAGCAAACCCCACGATCTGGCCCGACCCGGTCACATCTTCCCGCTCGAGGCCCAGGCCGGGGGCGTGCTCAAGCGCGCCGGCCACACCGAGGCGGTGGTGGACCTGTGCGAGGCGGCGGGACTGTACCCGGCGGGATTGCTGTGCGAGATCATGGACGACAACGGGGAAATGGCCCGTCTGCCGCGACTGCGGGAGATGGCCCGGGAGCACGATCTGAAGCTGATCTCCATTGCCGATCTCATCCGCTGGCGGCGCAACAACGAGCAACTGGTCCAGCGTGAGGCCGAGGTGCCGCTGCCCACGGTTTTTGGCGATTTTCGCATGATCGCCTATTCGACTCCGGTGGAAAGCGTGACCCACGTGGCCCTGGTCAAAGGCGAGCCGGACCCGGAAACGCCCACTCTGGTGCGGGTGCACAGCGAATGCATGACCGGCGACCTCTTCCACAGCCTGCGCTGCGATTGCGGCCAGCAGATGGAAGCCGCCCTGCAGGCCATCAGCGCGGAGGGCACAGGGGTGTTTCTGTACATGCGGCAGGAAGGGCGCGGCATCGGCCTGATCAACAAGATGAAAGCGTACAAGCTGCAGGACCTGGGAGCCGACACCGTGGAAGCCAACGAGAAGCTGGGCTTTGCGCCGGACCTGCGCGACTACGGCATCGGCGCGCAGATCCTGCGGGACCTGGGCGTGCGCCGCATGCGACTGATGACCAACAATCCCCGCAAGATCGTGGGGCTGGAAAGTTACAAGCTGGAGATCACCGAACGGGTGCCGGTGGAGATCGAGCCCAATATCAAGAACGCCAGGTATCTGCACACCAAGAAGGCCCGCATGGGTCATATTCTGGATCACCTCTAAAAGGAGAAGACCATGGGAAGGAAATTCGAAGGCAAGTTCGATGCGCGGGGCAAGAAGATTGCCATCGTCGGCAGCCGCTTCAACGACTTCTTCACCAGTGAACTGATGGACGGGGCACTGGATTGCCTGCACCGTCACGGGGTAGATGACGAGCAGATCGACACGGCATGGGTGCCCGGTGGTTTCGAGATCCCCATCGCCGCCAAGCGCTTCGTGCAGACCGGGCGCTATGCGGCGGTCATCTGCGTGGGCTGTATCATCCAGGGCGACACTCCGCACTTTCACTACGTGAGCAGCGAGGTGACCAAGGGCATTGCCCAGGTCAGTCTGGACTCGGATATTCCCGTCGTTTACGGTATTGTCACGGCCGAAACCCTGGACCAGGCCATCGAGCGCAGCGGGACCAAGGCCGGAAACAAGGGCTTCGATGCGGCTCTGACTGCTCTGGAAATGATCGACCTCTGCGCTGTCATCGATGAGGGGTAACACATGAACAAGTATCCACGACCCACTGCGGGCCTGTACAACCCATACTTCGACCGGTACCTCGACCTGGTGGACACCGGCAACGTTCTGGGCCTGCTGAAGAAGCAGGGCCTGGAAATCATGTACTTCCTGCGCGGCCTTTCCGAGGAGCAGGGCAACTACCGCTATGCCGAGGGCAAGTGGACGGTCAAGGAAGTCATCGGCCACCTGATCGACATGGAGCGCATGCTGGCTTTCCGTGGCCTGTGGATGGCCCGAGGTGCCAGCTTTCCCCAGCCCGAGGTCGATGAGGACGCCTGGGCTGCGGTCAGCAATGCCGCGACTCGTCCCTGGCCAGAACTCTGGCGTGAGCAACACGTGGCGCGGACCGATCACGTCTATCTCCTGCGCAGCCTGGACGAGGCAGCCATTGCGCGGGTGGGGGAAGTCAACGGCCAGCCTTTTTCGGCCGCCGTGGTGCCCTGGATCATCGCCGGGCACGAGCGGCACCATCTGGATGTTCTGTATACCACTTACGGCCTGAAGCAAGGTTGATTTGCGCCCTGCGGGTCCAGATGGTAACATTGGCGGGGGAAGGGAAAACCCTTCCCCTGTTTCTTGCGCATCGTATCGGGCGAAACGCGTCCGGGCCTCTGCGGAAGCACCTGTTCCCCGCGATCTTTGACAGGAGAATAAACCTTGGGCAAGCGCAGAAAAGGCCGGGAAATCGTGTTGCAGGCATGCTACGCCGCCGCGATCAGCGGCGCCAAGCTGGATGACACGCTGGAAGATCAGTTCGCCCGAAGGACCTCCGCCCCGGAAACGGTCACCTTCGCCCGTCGCCTCATGGCCCTGATCCGCGACCACCGGCAGGACCTCGACGTCAAGGTCAAATCCATCATCAGCAAGAACTGGAACCCCGACCGCCTGGGCGCGTTGGAGAAGGTCATCCTGACCATGGGGGTGGCCGAACTGGTGTACAGCAAGGATGTGCCGGTGCGGGTGGTGATCAACGAATGCCTGGAATTGACGCGGCGCTACTGCGATGAAGACGCGGTGCCCTTTGTCAACGGCGTGCTGGACACCGCCGCCAAGAAGGTTTACCCCGACGGCATTCCCACCCTGGACGGCCACGTTTTCGAGGAAGAAATCCCGGACGACGGGCCCGAGGAAACAGACGAGCTGGATGCCGATTTCGGCCCGGACAAGGATCTGCATTGAGAACTTCGACCCCCGAACACTGGCAACGCTTCTGGGAGCAGGCCGACACCCTGGATCTGGACGATGTCTACGGGACCGATGGCCGCATGGTGCGGGAAATCTGCGCGGCCCTGGACCCGGCCGGGACCGGGGACCTGACCGGGCGCCGCATCCTGGAGGTGGGGGCCGGCACCGGCCGTGACGCGGTCACGCTGGCCGCCATGGGAGCCGAGGTCCTGACCCTGGACTACGTGCAGGGATCCCTGGGGCTGACCCTGAAGGCCGCCGGCCAGGCCCAGGTGAAGGTGGCTGCCATCTGCGGCGACGGCATGGGCTCTCCCTTCGCCGACAATTCGTTCGATGCCGTGTTCCACCAGGGGCTGCTTGAACACTTCCGTGACCCTTTGCCCATGATTCGCGACAACCAGCGCATCCTCAAGCCGGGCGGGTGTGCGGTCATCGACGTGCCCCAGACTTTCCACTACTACACCTTGGGCAAGCAGTTGCTGATCGCCCTCGACAAGTGGTTCGCCGGCTGGGAAACCCAGTTCACCATAGCCCAGCTGGAAAAACTGGTCCGGCAGGAGGGCCTGGAGGTGGACCGCAGCTACGGAGACTGGATGGTGCCCGGCCTGTGGTATCGCGCCCTGCGCAAGATCCTGCTGACCCGCCTGGGTGTGAAGCTGCCCATGTTTCCCGAGCCCGTGCCTTTCCTCGCCCGTCTGGGAGAATCCTGGCGCCGGGCCTTCGGGCGCACCCGGCTGTCTCTGTACACCACGCCGACCATCGGGGTGATCGCGCGCAAGCCGCTCAAGGGCGGTCAGCCGGAGGCGGGAAGCTGAGAATCCTCGCGGTCAACTGGCGGGACATCCGGGATCCCCTCGGGGGCGGGGCCGAGTTGCACCTGCACAGCATCCTCAAGGAGGCCGTGGCCCGCGGCTGGGAGGTGGACCTGGTCTGCTCCCGGTACAAGGGCGCCCCGCAGCGCGACACCATCGACGGCGTGAACATCTTCCGGCATGGTCACTGGGCCGTGGCCAACTTCGTGTTGCCCGGCCTGGTCAAGAGGCTGCTGTCGGCCCAGCCTTATGACCTGATCGTCGAGGACATCAACAAGATCCCCTTCTACACTCCGCTTTACGCCGGCGATACTCCGGTGCTGGCCGTGGTGCCGCACCTGTTCGGCGCCACCGTGTACCGGGAGGCCAATCCCCTGGTGGCCACCTACGTGTACCTGGCGGAGAAGCTCATCCGCTGGGTTTACCGGGATGTGGATTTCGAGGTGATCAGCCCCTCGACTCGCGACGATCTGATGCGGCGCGGTCTGAAGGGGGATCGCGTGACCACCATCTATTGCGGGATGGATCACGCACGCTTCACCCTGGCCGATCCTCCTCCTCGCGATACCACGCCCCTGGTGGTGGCCTGGAGCCGCCTGCGCAAGTACAAGAGCAACGACGTGGCTCTGAGGGCCTTCGCGGAGATCCGGGTCCAGATGCCCGAGGCCCGCATGATGGTCCTGGGGCGCGGCCCGGACGAGAAGCGACTGCGCCGTCTGACCACACGGCTGGGACTGGACGATGCGGTGGAATTCAAGGGCTTCATGCCCTGGCAGGAACTGGTGGAAACGCTGCATCGGGCGCACGTATTCCTGAATCCCAGTCCCAAGGAGGGGTGGGGGTTGACGGTGATCGAGGCCAACCAGTGCGGACTGCCCGTGGTGGCCAGCGATCGCCCCGGCCTGAAGGATTCCGTGCGGCACGGGGAAACCGGAGCTCTGGTGCCCTATGGCGATCATGCCGCGTTTGCCCGGGAAGCCCTGTTGTTGCTCAACGATCCGGATCTGTGGCGGCAGCGCAGCGAGGCGGCCCGCCGCTGGGCCGCGACCTTCAGCTGGTCGCGCTGTGCCGAGGAATCCCTGGACCTGATGACCCGGGTGGCCGGGCGGGACCGACCGGAGCTGCGCCCATGAACCGCACCGGCACCAGCCCTCGTGATGTAGGCGTCTTCCTGGCCAAGCTGGCCGTGTCGGCGGTTCTGATCACCGTCGTGGTCCGGCGGTTGTCCCTGGACGAGATCCGCCTGGCCATGTCCGCACCCCACTGGGGCTGGCTGGTCGCCGCCCTCGGTGTCTATGCCCTGTCGGCGGTGGGCGGCGCCACGCAATGGGCCTGGATTCTCCGCGCTGCGGGGATCCAGGCACCGGGGCGGGAAATCCGCCGCCTGTACTTCATCGGCCTGTTCTTCAACAACTTCCTGCCCGCCAATATCGGGGGAGACGCCTACAAGATCGTGGACCTGGGCCGCCGGGAAAAGCGCGGGCTGGGCGTGTTTGCCGCGACGGTTCTGGACCGACTGATGGGGCTGGGGGCGTTGACCTTCCTGGCCATCCTGTTTCTGGCCGCCGCCTCGGTGGCGGGGATCGAGCTTCCCGCCATTTCCCTGTTGCTGGTGCCGGTCATGTTTCTGCTGGCTGTCCTGGCCAGCTTGCTGATCTCCCGCCGCCTCGGTCTGGTGGTGGGCGGAGCTCTGCGGCGCCTTCACCTGACCGGTCTGGCCGACCGGATGGAGCACCTGTCCGCGGAATTTGTCCGTTTTCGCCAGCAGGTCCCCTGGCTGGGGCGCATTTTTCTTTTCAGCGTGCTGGTGCAGGGCTTACGGCTGTTGACCCACCTGGTGGTGGCCCGGGGCCTGGGTTTGCCCCTGGATTTCAGCCAGATGGTCCAGCTGATGGTCCTGATTCCCATGCTGGCGGTCAGCCTGACCCTGCCCGTGGCCATCAACGGCATCGGATTGCGTGAAGAGATCTCGGCCAAGCTGTTGACCTGGGCGGGGTTGACCGAAACCCAGGCGGTGGCCATGGAGCTGGTGGCCTTCCTGGTGATGGTGGTTTTCAGCTTGCAGGGAGGTCTTCTGCTGTGGCTGGGACGGTGGGGACGAAATCCCCGCAGCTCATCCGGATCTCCCGAATGAGGTTTCGGCCGGAACCGATTCAGAGCACAGTTGTTACCTGCCCGATGGTGTGTTATTTTTTCAATCGGATTGACCGGGTTTCGTCGTGAACGAGGGCGTTCATGAAACCCGGCCGTTTTGGTGTCTTGCCCATCCCGCAAAGGTGTTGACTTGAACAAGCAATGGTATCTCCGGCCCCAGGTGCTGGTGGCGGCCGGGATCTTTGTCCTGACGCTGGCCGTTTACACGGCCACCCTGGGCCCCACCACCGATTTCTGGGATTGTGGTGAATTCATCACCACCAGCCACATCGTGGGCGTTCCCCACCAGCCGGGGACACCGCTCTACGTCCTGGTGGGTCGGGTGTTCGACATCTTCCTGGGCGACGCGGACATCACCCAGCCGGCCATGCGCACGGCCTGGGCCATCAACTTCATGAGCGCCTTCTTCAGTGCCCTGGCCGTCATGATGCTGTACCTGGTGATCTGGGAGCTTGCCCGCCGCATGCACCCTGATTCCGGGGTTTTCGCCCACCTTGGCGGGGCCGTGGGGGCCATCTTCCTGGCCTTCTCCGACACCTTCTGGAACAACGCCATCGAGGCCGAGGTCTACGGGCTGGCGGCCTTCATGATCATCCTGCTGACCTGGCTGGTCATCCGCTGGTATGAGCACATGGCCCACCCCGGCAGCAACAATCTGCTGCTGCTGATGATCTACCTGCTGGGTCTGGGCGTGGGCTTCCACCTGGGATCGGTCCTGGTTTACCCCGGCATCTTCATCCTGGTGTTCCTGATGAGCTATCAGAAACGGGCCACCTTGCCCTGGGTGGATCTGCTGATCATGAGTGGCGGGCTGGGCATTTTCCTGCTCAGCACCATGCACCGGGAAAACGGTCTGATCCTGGGTCTGCTGGCGGTTTACCTGCTGGTGGTGGTTTTCCGGGCCGTGACCGGGCATCGCTTCGCTCTCTGGGGCAGCGCTCTGTTCTTCCTGGGGCTCACCGTGCACATCATGATGCTCATCCGGGCCGGTGCCAATCCCGAACCATTCATCAACCAGACCGCCCCCGACAATTTCGAAACCCTGATGTCCGTGATTCGCCGCGAGCAGTATCCCACCCTGAGCAGCCTGGATCGCAAGGCGCCCCTGGCCTTCCAGTTCGGGTACTACTACAAGTTCCTGCTCAAGCAGTTCTACTTCCTGGGTGACGGGACCAGCGCCCTGTCCGTGGCCTCGACCCTGATCGGCCCCCTGCTGCTGGCGGTGGTGGGGCTGGTGCAGGGACTGCGCCGCATCTTCCCTTTGATGCTGGTGCCGGTGGTGAACTACATCTTCAACGGTGAGATCCTGACCCTGGTGCTGAACTTCGCCAACCCCGAGGTGCGCGACCGGGATTACTTCTACTTCGCGGCTTTTCTTTTCGTGGCCATTTTCATTGGCCTGGGCGTCACCGCCCTGCTGCGTTTCTACGTGGGCAAGGAGGGGTTGTCGGCCGAGGCCATGAAGAAGGCCGGCCAGGCCTGGCGCTCCGCCACGCAGATCAAGCCCACCGGGCTGGTCCTGGTCTCGGCGGGCGTCCTGCTGGTCATTTCCCTGGCGCCCATCCTGCCCAGTCACCAGAAATTCTTCGAGCATGACCGCAGCGAGAACCGCATCGCCTACGAGTACGCCTGGAATATCCTGGCGGGGCTCGATGACAATGCCATCATCTTCACCAACGGGGACAACGACACGTTCCCCATCTGGTACCTGCAGGCGGTGGAACATTTCCGGCGCGATGTGACGGTGGTCAACCTGTCGCTGATCAACCTGCCCTGGTACATCAAGCAGCTGAAGAATGCCGACCATCCCCTCGATTTCGGAATGACCGAGGAGGAAATCGACGCCATCGATGCCCGGGCCCGGAGATATCAGGAGATGTTCCGGGATCTCCGCACCGGACGCATTGGCTTGCGGTTGCCCCGGTCGGACACGCAGATCGAGGCCATGAGCCAGGCCGAACGGGAAAATTTCCTGCTGTCCTGCATCTGGGAGCTGAAGAATGGCGATCACCGCAAGGTGCTGCGGTCGGCACCGGTCAGCCCGCAGCCTTCGCGCTACGTGCAGTCGGTGCTGTATGAGTCCCTGCTGGTCAAGGACTACATCCTGCCGCGCATCATCGCCACCAATCAGGACAACCTGCAGCGCCCGGTCTTCTTTGCGGTGACCATCCCGCAGGAAAACATGGACCGCTGGTTCTCGCGACTGCAGATGGAGGGCATGGCCTATCGCTTGCTCGACACGCCGTCGGAAGACGGTATTCCCGTCACCGACGCGCGCAAGGTCCTGGAAAACATGCTGGGCGTGTACCGGATGGATGCGCTGATGGACGGTAATACCGCCGAACGTCAGTCGGCCTATGCCGAGATGGCCGGGCTGGCCGGCGACCAGGGGCAGCTTATCCTGGGACAGGAGGGGCGCCAGCTGAGCTCCGGCGATCTCTCCAGGCTGTCGGGGATGTTCGGGCAGAAACGCCGCGACGTGTTCCGGAACCAGAATGCCACTCATCTGCTGGGGAACTATCCGGCCGCGTTCAATCGCGCCGGGTACGAATCCTACCAGCTGGCCAACGAGGTGGCTCTGACCGACACGGCCGCTTACCAGCGCTACCTGGACGATGCCATGGTGGCCTTCGAAACCTGCCTGCGGGTGGAACCCTTCAACCCCCAGGCCATGGAATTTTACCCCCTGTTGCTGGTGCAGGCCTACCGCGACAACGAGGCCAAGGCCTTCCTGAGCTCCCTGGCCGGCAACGTGCCCTGGGAAACCGAGCAGCGCATCGTGGTCAGCACCATCCAGGGTTTCGTGCGCGGCGGCGTGACCAGCCTGGCGCTGGAGTGGGTGGGCGAGCAGGTCTCGGCCCGGCCCGAGCGTCAGTTCTACCGGCAGTTGCTGTTCAGCATTTATCAGTCCCTGGGGAGGGTGGCCGAAGCCCGCATGGTCATGGATGAGTGGACGGCCTACCACGGTTCCGAGGATCCGGAAATGCGCCGCGGCTACGAAGAGATGTTGCAGCAGGCGCCGCCGGCTGCACAACCGCCCAACAACAACCCGGGGGAATGACGTGGACCTCAGCGAGCGCAAAGAGATCATCGCCGGATTGCCCGACAAGGTGACCGCCATCCTGGCGCCCGGTGCCGCCACGGTGGTCACCGGATGTGCCGGTTTCATCGGCAGCACCTTGACCGAGGCCCTGCTGCAGCTGGGATGCAAGGTCACGGGCGTGGACTGCCTGACCGATTACTACGACACGGATTTGAAGAGGGAAAACCTGGCGGGGTTTGCCGACCATCCGGACTTCACGTTCCTGGAAAAAGACCTGAACGACCTGGATCCCGTGGATCTGCTGACGGGCAAGGTGGCCTGCTTTCATCTGGCTGCCCAGGCTGGTGTGCGGGCCAGCTGGGGTGATTATTTCAGCGAGTATCTGGCCCGCAATGTCATGGCCACCCAGCGTTTGCTGGAAGGGGCCAAGAATCCACAGGTGGCCGGCACCCTGAAGCGCTTCGTGTATTCCAGCAGCAGCTCGGTGTATGGCGACCAGCCGGAACTGCCGGTGACCGAGCAGGCCCTGCCTCAGCCCCGCTCTCCTTATGGCGTCACCAAGATGGCTGCCGAGCACCTCTGTGTGCTGTACAGCATGAACTTCAAGGTGCCTACCAGCAGCCTGCGTTACTTCACGGTGTTCGGACCGCGCCAGCGGCCGGACATGGCCTTCCGGATCTTCATCGAACGGGCCCTGGATGGGCAGCCCTTCGAGGTCTTCGGCGATGGCTCCCAGACGCGCGACTTCACCTACGTTGGGGATGCCGTGCGCTCGAACCTGCTGGCGGTGGCCTGCGACCGGGACTGGGAAGTGTTCAACACCGGCGGCGGCAGTCGCATGGTGTTCAGTGATACGCTGGACATGCTGGCTGACCTGCTGCGGGCCCGGGTGCCCGGGATCGATCCCGTGGTCACCTACACGGCCACGGCCAAGGGCGATGTGAAGGACACCTTTGCCGATCGTCAGCACGTCGAAGCGGTGATCGGTTACAAGCCCACCCTGGCCTTCGCCGAGGGACTGGCCCGCGAAGTCGACTGGGCCATTGCCCGGCGACAGGACCGAAAGGATGCCGGTGTCTGATTCCCTGCCCGTCTCTGCGCCCGACGAGGTGCGGTGCGATATCGCCGTGGTGGTCCCGGCCTTCAACGAGGCCGAGAGCCTGCCCGAGCTGGTGGATCGGATCGGCACCACCCTGGCCGGCATGGGCCGCTCCTACGAGGTGTGGATCATCGATGACGGAAGCACCGACGCCACCTTCGCCGTGGTCGAGGAACTGGCCCAGGCCAGGCCCCAGGTGCACGGACTGTGCTTCGGCCGGAATTTCGGCAAGGCCGCGGCGCTGGCCGCGGGGTTCGAGGCGGCAGCCGCCCGCATCGTGGTGACCATGGATGCCGACCTGCAGGACGACCCCGCCGAGATCCCGGCCCTGGTGGCCCTGATCGAGAACGACGGCTGGGACCTGGTGTCGGGCTGGAAACAGGACCGCAAGGACAGCTTCATCAAGAACAACACCAGCAAGGTGTTCAACTGGTTCACCAGCCGCATGTGCGGCCTTTCCTTGCACGATTTCAACTGTGGCCTCAAGGCCTACCGGGGTGAGGTGACCCGGCGGGTCAAGCTCTACGGAGAGATGCACCGCTACGTGCCGGCGCTGGCGCACCTGGATGGTTTTCGGGTCACCGAGATGCCCGTCAAGCACTTCGCCCGCAAGTACGGCCAGACCAAGTACGGGATGGACCGTTTCGTCAACGGCTTCCTGGATCTGCTGACGGTGTACTTTCTGCATGCCAAGCAGGCCTCGCCGCTGCACTTCTTCGGTCGGCTGGGGCTGGGATTCCTGACGGTGGGCGGAGCCATCAGCCTGTACCACCTGATCTACTGGATCATGGGGCACGCCCTGCGGCCGCGGCCCAGCTTGATCCTGGGCCTGGTGCTCATCGTGGTGGCTTTCCAGTTCATCAGCCTGGGCCTGATTGCCGAGCTGGTGGTGGCGGTCCGCAATCCTGAAACTGGCTATCGAGTGGCACGCCGTGTCTGAGGCCCACACCGAAAACCTGCCGCCGCTGGCGGTGGTCGTGGTCAACTGGAATGGCCGGCACGACCTGGAAGATTGCTTCCGGACCTTGCATGACACGGGCTATCCCGGCTTGCGGATCATCATGGTGGACAACGGATCCGAGGACGATTCCATCGCCTGGACCGAAGCCCACTATCCGGAAGTGGAGATCATGCCGACGGGCAGCAATCTGCGCTGGGCCGGAGGCAACAATTACGCTCTGCGCCGGTTGCGGGACGAATCCTATCCCGGACACATTCTGCTGCTGAACAACGACACCCTGGTGCCCGAAGGCAGTCTGCGGCGACTGGTGACCGCGCTGGAAGAAGATCCGTCGGCCTGGGCGGCCACACCCCGCATTTGTTTTGCCTCCGATCCTTCCCGGGTCTGGTATGATGGAGGTCGAGTCGGGCATTACACCGGCTGGATCAAGCATCATGGAATCAGGCAGCTGGCCGGCAAGTTGCCCATGGATTCCCGCTACGTGGACTATGGCACCGGGTGCGCGCTGCTGCTGGCCCCGGGGCTTTGCCTCCGGATCGGTCTGCTGGACGAGCAGTACCATTTTTACGGGGAAGATGCCGACTTCTCCCTGCGCATCACGGCCGCCGGTGGACGGATCAAGCACGTGCCCAAGTCCCTGGTGCTGCATAAGGTGAGTTCCTCGGTGGGGCGCCAGAGCCCCCGCCGGGCCTGGTTGCGCTCGCGAAGTCATGTGCGGCTGTTGAAGACCCACTGGCCCAGGCACTGGTGGCTTCCTCTGGTGGCCAGCCAGGCGGTGTTCCTGGCCGGCCACTCGGCCTGGAACCTGTGGATCGGCAAGCCTGATACGGCATTTGCCGTCTGGAAGGGCGCCCTCGACGAGCTGGTCGACCGTCCTTATCGCGAGGAACTCAAAACCAAACCAGGAGACAGCTAGGTGGCCCGAAGTAACCGCAGAAAATCTCCCGTTTCGCGTGCAGAGGTGCGGCCCGGAAGCCGGGGCTGGCCAGGCCTCGACCTGAGCCGTGGTCCCTGGCGCTGGGTGTTGACCGCGGGCGTGTTGCTCATCTTCCTGGCCGTGCTGTACCCCGAGCCCATGTTCCAGGGGAAAGTTTTCCAGAGCGCCGACAGCTCCAACGCCGAGGCCTTTTCTGCCGTGGGCGAGGCTTCCCTGGCCGAGGGGCATTACCCCCTGTGGAATCCCTACCTCTTCGGGGGCATGCCCACTTTCGGTTCCACCGCTTTCGTGAAGTATATCTATCCGGTGACGGCGGTTTTCAACTTTCTGCAGGGAACGCTGGGCTTTCCCCCGATGACCTGGATGCTGGGGCACCTCCTGTTCGGAGGCCTGGGCATGGCCTGGCTGCTGGGACGGTGGAAGCTTCCCCTGGGTGCGGTGCTGCTGGGCGCGGTGGCCTTCCTGCTGTTTCCGCGGATCGTGGCCTGGGGCGTGCACGGCCACGGGACCAAGCTGGGCGCCGCCATGTATCTGCCCTGGATCCTGGGCTGGGCCTTGCGGGTGCTGGACGGTCGCGGCTGGCGGGCCGTGGGCATGACGGGGCTGCTCCTGGGGCTGCAGCTGCTGCGGAGTCATCCGCAAATCACCTACTACACCCTGTTGACCGTGGGGTGGCTGGCCCTGTGGCTGACGGTTTTTCCCGCGGAAGAGTGGACGCGGCCAAAGACTCCCCGCTGGCGCTGGCTCCGCCTGGGTCAGCTGGGTCTGGGGCTGGGGCTGGGATTCATGATCGGGGCCATCCTGCTTTTGCCGGTGCACGAGTACTCGGGTCTTTCCATCCGGGGACAGGACACCGCCGGTGGAGGCGGTGTGGGCCTGGACTACGCCACCGCCTGGAGCCTGGCTCCTGCCGAGATGGGCACCTTCGTGCTGCCGGCGGCCGCGGGTTTCGGCAAGGCCACCTACATGGGGCACATGCCCTTCACCGATTACCCCAACTATTTCGGGATTCTCCTGCTGGTCCTGGCGTTGGTGGGGTTCTGGCATGGCGCCCGCAGCTGGTTTGGCGCCTTGCTTTCCCTGGCCTTGCTGGCCTTGCTGGTCAGCTTCGGGAATTTCGGTTTCGGGTTTTACGAGTTGCTCTACGACCACCTGCCCTTCTTCAACAAGTTTCGCGTGCCTTCGATGATCCTGGTGTTGACCGCCCTGGCCGTGGCTCTGCTGGCCGCCCGCGGTGTGACCGCCTGGATCCGGTGCCTTCAGGCGGAAGGGGACAGCACCGTGTCCTGGCCCCTGGGGGATCGCCGGGTTTTGCCGGGCGCACTGGCTCTGACCGGGCTGTTCATCCTGTTGCTGGGCATGAGCGGCGCGGGCCGGGAAGGCTATCTGAGCAGCTTGCAGACCATGGCGGCCCAGTCGGGCAAGCAGGCGGCCGATGTGCTGCTGAAAGAAGCCTGGTACTTGCAGAAGTCCAGCCTCATTCGCATTGGCTTGTTGCTGCTCACCGCGGGGGCGGCCTTCTGGGCCTCGGTGCGCCAACCCGGCCGTCTGGCCCCGGCGCTGCCCT
The DNA here is from genome assembly GCA_036351155.1 of Candidatus Krumholzibacteriia bacterium. GTDB lineage: Bacteria > Krumholzibacteriota > Krumholzibacteriia > LZORAL124-64-63 > LZORAL124-64-63 > LZORAL124-64-63. The sequence goes on from JAZBOO010000374.1 coordinate 38,900, forward strand.
GGATCTTGCTGGTGCTGGTGGGGATGGATCTGGGCGGAATCAATCGTCTGATCGTGAACCCGGACCAGGGTCTATTCTCCGTGGCCCGGGACAGTCAGGGTCGGGGGCAGCTGGTGACCGCACCGCCCCTGTTGCAGACGCCCAGAACCGTCCGCGCCGAGCAGTCCGGGCCTGCCGCCGACCAGCTGGCCAAGCTGACCGAGCACGATCGCCTGTGGCCCCTGGGGCAGTACAGTGCGGGCAACTTCTGGATGGCTGACCGTATCCGCTCCCTGGGCGGCTACCATCCGGCCAAGCTGGCGGGTTTTGAGCAGATCCGCCGTCGGCTCTTCGATCAGCAGCAGCCTTCCGGGCACCTGGCCAGCTGGCTGGCTGGACGTGTGGTGGTCTTCGACCGGGCGCTCTCCGACAATGACCTGGGTTTTCTGGAGCAAGTGGGGGCCCGCCTGGTTCCCGAAGGTGCCAACGTGGCGGCCCCCTTCATCTATCGCAACATCTCCGCCTTGCCCCGTGCTCGCCTGGTCTCCCGGTGGCTGCCGGTGGAGGCGTTGCCTGAAAAGGACGCTCTGGAGCCCTTTCTGGACGCTCTGGCCGCGGGGGCCATCGATTATCGGGAGGTTGTTCACCTGAACGCCAGGCCGGACCCTGAGCCCGCCGAGGCCCCAGGGGACCTGACTCCGCCCGTTTTCCTGACCGACGGCCTGGATGAAGTGGTTCTGGAGGTGGATATCCCCCGCTCGGCCCTGCTCTTGCTTGCTGATATGAATGCTCCCGGCTGGGCGGTCGAGATCGACGGCCAGCCGGCCCAGCTGTTGACCGCCGACCTGGTGCTCAGGGCGGTGGCCTTGCCTGCCGGTCGCCATGAGGTCCGGTTCCATTTCAGCGATCCCGCCGTGGGACGGGGCCTTGCCCTGACCATTGCCGGCGTTTTGTTGGCCCTGGCCCTGGTGATCTGGCCCCTGGTGGCCGCTCGTCTGGGTAAGAAGCCCGCGGGGGAGGTGGCCCATGTCTAGCTTGCCGCAGGACCAGTCCGGATTGCCCGTTCTGGGACCCATCCGCACCGCGGTGGTGGTGGTGCCGACCTACAACGAGGCCGAAAATGTGGGACGGCTGATTCCCCTGATCCTGGCCCGTGACCCTCGTCTTTCGGTGCTGGTGGTCGATGACAATTCGCCGGACGGCACCGGTGCCGTGGTGAAGGGATTGCCGGGTTTCGGGGACCGGGTCCTTCTGCTGGAGCGACCGGGCAAGGCCGGGCTGGGTGCGGCCTATATTGCCGGCTTTCAGTGGATCCTCGAGCATACCGAATTCGACGCGGTGTTCGAGATGGATGCGGACTTCAGCCACCAGCCCGAAGCCCTGGACCATTTTCTGGAGGAGATCGACAGCCATGACCTGGTCCTGGGGAGCCGGTACCTGGAAGGCGTGACGGTGGTCAACTGGCCCCTGAGGCGGTTGATTCTCAGCGTGGGGGCGAACATCTACGCGCGCTTCGTCACCGGGATGCCCATCAAGGATTCCACCGGTGGGTTCAAGTGCTTCCGCCGGGCAACCCTGGAGCGGTTACCCCTGGACAGCATCAAGAGTGACGGGTACTCCTTCCAGATCGAGATGAACTACCACTGCTGGCGTCGTGGACTGAGGATCAAGGAGATTCCCATCATGTTCGTCGACCGCGCGGTCGGCGTGTCGAAGATGAGCAAGAAGATCATCGTCGAAGCCATGTGGATGGTGTGGGCACTGCGCCTGCGCCGCATACCCTGACCGGGGAGATCGGGTGAAACTGGCCGTCGTCATCGTCCACTACAACGCGAGTGCCGATCTGGATCGGTGCCTCGAGTCGCTGACTGCCTGTGCTCCCCGTTTTGCCCACGAGATCATCATCGTCGACAATGCTTCACAGGATGAGGGCCTGGCCGAGGTGCACCGCAACTACCGTGAGTTTCGCTGGGTTTTCAGCCAGGAGAACACGGGCTACTCGCGGGGTGTGAACCTGGGCATGGAGCAGGTGGAGGCCGAGTACTACCTGGTCTTGAACCCGGACATCGTGGTGCAGCCCGGGGCTCTGGATCGGCTGGTGGAATTTGCCGATCAGTCCCCTCGAGCGGGGATCATCGGGCCCCAGCTTTTGAACGAGGATGGGTCGCTTCAGGAATCGTGTCGGCGTTTCTACACATTGAATACCCTGCTTCTGCGGCGGACCTTCCTGGGCAAGATCTTTCCCAACAGCGAGACCGTGCGTCGGTATCTGATGCAGGATTTCGATCATCAATCCAGCCGTCCGGTGGACTGGGTGCTGGGCGGGTGTATCCTGGTGCGCCGGTCGGCCATGGACCGCACCGGACCCATGGATGAACGCTTTTTCCTGTATTTCGAGGACGTGGACTGGTGCTACCGGATGTGGCAGGCCGGGCACGAGGTGCTGTACACACCCGATGCCCGATTCATGCACCGGCATCGGCGCGACAGTGCCCGGGGCACCTTCAATCGCACGTTCTGGATGCATCTGGGCAGCCTCATTTCCTTCTACGAAAAGTGGGGTATGCTGGTCTGGCTGGCCAAGAAGTGGCGAGGACCGTTGATGGTCACCTTGCTGTGGGCCGCGGATATGCTGGGCCTGCTGGTGGCTTTCGGGGCGGCCTACGGCCTGCGCGGGATGGCCGACCGGCTGATGCCCGGTCTGTTTGCCGAGGACCTTTTTCCCTTCGGGGAGTATCGCCCGCTCCTGCTTTTCTCGATGCTGGTGGCCTCGGTCACCTTCCTGATGACCGGGCGGTATCGGGCCCGGCGTCAGCGGCGACCGCGTCCCTTCGCCGAGCATTTCAAGCAGATGGGAGCCGTGGCTCTCCTGTTGATGGCCAGCAGTTACCTGGGCCACCTGGAGGTGGTCAGTCGGGCCGTGTTGCTGGCCTTCGTGCCCTTGCTGGCGGTGACCACGCTGCTGGCCGAGCTCACCTTCCGCACCTTGATGGGGCGCCTGGAAAAAGGACGCCTGTCTCTGGAGAGAACCCTGCTGGTGGGCTCACCGGCGGTGCTCGGATCGTGGCTTGCCGAGACTCCCGACCTGTCCGACACTCTGCTGGAGCAGGGCGTGGATGTGGCCGGCTATCTGGGCACCATGGAATCGGCCACGGCCGGCTTGCCTCCCCTGGCCGGCGGCGCCATCCCCTGGTTGGGCCATGCCGACGAGATCCTGGAAGTGGTGCGCCGGTACCGGATCAGCCAGGTGGTATTCTGGAGCGGTCCCGATGGCTCGGAAGCTTCCTGGAAGCAGCTGGCTGGATTGCGCCGATTGCGGGTGCGTCTGTGCTGGCAGGTGCCCGAGGTCTGGCTCCTGGCCGCCCGTTCACGGACCGAGGTGTTCGGTTCCGGGCTCAGTGCGGTCAAGGAAAGCAGTGGTGGAGCCTTTCTTCAGACTCTGGGACGCAGGATGCTCGGGATCCTCACGGCCCTGGTTCTGGGGCTGCTGTCCTGGCCCTTCTGGCTGCTGCTCAGGGTCTGGCGCCTTCCCCGAGGCTCCGCCCGCCGGGAAAAAGTCACCCTGACCGACGTCTGGGGTCACGATCCCACGGTCTCTCTGGTGCAGGGTGCTCAAGGGAATCTGCTGCCTCTGTGGTGGCAATGGGGACTGGTTTCGGCCTTGTGGCGCGGGAGCTTGGCGCCCTGGGGCCCTCGGGCCGTTCCCGAAGGTGAAGTGGAAGTGCCCCGTGATTCGGCGCAAATTCTGGCGTTCTGGCAAGCTGAGCCCGCCGCTCCGGGGTTGACGGGACCGTGGGCCACATCCGAGGAAAGAGGATGGCTGCGATTCAAGGCTATCTGGTGTCAATTCTGGAAATCTCCGGCCGGCCTGGACCATTCCGGTTCCCGCCGGCTGCAGGAAATGGACATACTCACTCCATCCCGTTCCACGGGGGAGGTTGAAGAAACATGATGAATCTTTTTTCCAAGATCCGATGGGTCCTGGGTACATTGTTGCTCTGCCTGATGACCCTGTCCTCTCTGGCGTATGGCCAGTCGGTGGACTTCACACCCTATCTCAATGCGCGCAGCGTGGTCTCCCTCTGGGACAGTGGGTCACGCATATTCGCTGGTCTGGATGAGGGCGGACTGGTGATCTGGGAGCACGATGACATGGATGCTCCCCGCCGCCTCGTCGCCGGCAGCGGTCTTTCCGGAAACCAGATTGCCGACATGGCCTGGTCCGGCCGCCACCTCTGGGTGGCCACTCGCGAAGGGGGCTTGACCCGGATCGGCAATCCCGACGGTGAGCTGGAGTTCCGGCAGTATTCCTCGAACCTGGGTGACCTCGCCTTGACCGCGGTGGCGGCCACTTTGCTGGGAGAGAGCGAGCGTGTGTTCTACGCCATGGATGGGGCGGGGATCGGCCGCATTGTCGATGGCCTGCCCGGGGCGCTCTACAGTGCAGAACAGGATGGCCTGATCGACAACAACGTCAATGCCCTGGCATTCTTCGAGGACCGGCTGTTCGTGGCCACCCCCTCGGGGATTTCCCGCTTCGTCAACAATGCCTTCACCGATGTCAATGATGGTCTGGGCAATCTGGTCATCAACGACCTGATCGTGGACACCGCGGGTGATCTGCTGGCTGCCGGCAACGGGGGCGTGTACCGATGGGATGCCGAGGAAGAATTCTGGACCACGATTTCCAGTTTCGGTAGCTGGGCACTTGAGCTGGCCAGTGGTCCCCTGGGGACGTTTGGTCTGGGGCTGGGGGCCGGCAATACGGGTATTGTACGCCAGTTCACCGGAGGAGAATGGGTGACCCTGACGCGGCCTTATCCTCGGACCCGCTCTCTCTGCGCCGACCACGACCTGTTGATCGGCGGCCAGTATGTTCCCGATGGTATGACCGGGGCCGTGGGTTTTGGTTTCCTCGGCCGCTACGACGAAGCCATGGCCATCGAGACCTGGGAGATGGAAGCTTCTCTGGTCCGGAATGCCCACGGCATCACTTTCGGCCTGGACGGGACGCCCTGGATCGGGTCCCACAACGCGGACGCCGTATCCAATCTGCAACCTGACGGGTGGGCCAGTATCTACGAACTGGCTTCGGCGGAGAACGATTCCTCCGGTTTGATGAACTTCAGCTCGAACTTCCTGTGCATGGCCACCGGCACCGATGGCGTCATTTACGGCGCCCAGTATACGGCCGGGGTGATACGCCACGACCCGGTGGCGGGACGCAGCCATATCATGATGCCATCCAACTGCGGGCTCACCGATGGAAATGTCGTGAACATGGTGGTGCACCCGGCAGGCCCGGTTTTCTTTCTGTACGACTGGGGAAATGATATCACCAAGGTGGATATCCTGGTGAATCCGGACCAGTGGCGCAATCCCGAAAGCTGGGTTTCTCTGCCCCTGGGGGAAGGAGGACTGGGCACCGGCCCGACCTGCTGGGACGTTCTGTTCGAGCGCAACGATGTGATGTGGTTTGCCATGGAAGGCACAGGGCTGGTGCGCTGGGATCTCAATAGCGATTTGCAGGGCCCCGACGATTCCTTGACCTGGCAGAACATGGCCGATGACCGATGGGATGAACCGGTGGCCGAGTTCCCCGGCACGTTCAATGACCCCCTGGATGCCGTGGCGCTGGCTCCGGGGCCGGACGGCACCATGTGGGTGGGAGGAAACGGGGTGACCCGGATCAGCTATGGTGAGTTTTCCCGGATCGTGGTGGTGGAGGAGCATTTCAGCCAGAAAAACAGCCCCTTTGGCGAGGGCCTGGTCAACGGTAATGTCGAGGACCTGGCCATCGATGCCAATGGACATCTCTGGGTGGCCACCCGGGCAGGACTCAACCGCGGGATCACCGAGGAGGGTGTCACCACCTTCCAGGCCTGGTTCGATCTCGGAAACTACCTGTCGGATTCCAGCTATGCTTCGTTGTACTCTCCCGATGCCATCACGGTGTTGCCCGGCGGCCTGTACCGCAAGTTGCTGGCCAATCCCGACGGCACCGATCTGTTGTTGAGCTCTGATCGGGGTGCCGTGCTGATCGAACCGGGGGCTGGATCAAGCGGAGGCGGCACCAGCGACAACCAGTCACGGGCCTATCTCTATCCCAACCCCTTCAAGCCCGCCGAAGGGCAAGGCAGCCTGAAGCTGGGCGGATTGGCGGCCGATGCGGTCAACGGAGATCCGGCCGAGGTGCAGATCTACAACATGGAGGGCCAGCTGGTTTTTGAAAACCTGGCGGTGTCCGCCGATGTCGGGTTCTGGGACGGGCGCAACATTTCCATCGAGCGCAATGACGTGACGACGGGTATGTACGTGGTCCGGATCACTTTTGCGGGACAGACTGTGGTCAAGACCCTGGCCATTCTGCGTTAAACAGTCGGAGACAAGGAGCATCCATGGCGAAAGACCATAGCGACACCTTGCACCCTGAAGGGGAGGCCACCCGCCTCCTGGTGGTGGGGGCCGGGGCCGCGGGCCGGGCTCTGGTGGAGCAGCTGCAGCAAAGTGGGCTCCCGGTGAAGCCGGTGGCTTTTGTCGATGACGACCCTGAACTGATCGACACCGAGATCCTGGGTTTACCGGTCCACGGGGGCACCGCAGAGGTGGTGGCGATCGCCCGTCAGATGCACGCGCGTGAAGTCTTGCTGGCCATCCCTTCGTCGGGCGGTGGGCTGTTGAGGCGCCTGATCCTCGAGTGCAAGGGTGCGGGGCTGCCGGTGCGGATCGTGCCGGGGGTGCGCGACATCATCCGGGGCGATGTCACCATTTCACAGATCAGCGAGATCAAGCCCGAGCACCTGCTGGGGCGCGAGACCGTGGATTTCAATGTGGACCGGGCCCGAAAACTGGTGGCGGGCCGCACGGTGCTGGTGACCGGGGCGGGCGGCAGCATCGGCGGCGAGCTCTGTCGGCAAATTCTCCCCCTGGAACCGGCGGAACTTATCCTGCTGGGGCGGGGCGAGAACAGCATCTTCGAGATCGCCGGGGAACTGGCCAACACCAATCGGGGCACCCGGATCCGGCAGGTCATTGCCGATGTGCGAGATGCCGGTCGCCTCGAGGTGCTGGCCAAACGGCATCGGCCCGGTCTTATCTTGCACGCCGCCGCCCACAAGCATGTGCCGCTCATGGAGGATAACCCGGAGGAGGCCGTGCTGGTCAACATCGGGGGCACGGCCAACATGATCCGGTTTGCGCGGCGGGTTGAGGCCGAAAGATTTGTCCTGATCAGCACCGACAAGGCCGTGGCGCCTTCCAGTATCATGGGGGCGACCAAGAAGGTGGCCGAGCTGCTGGTGGCCCGGGCTGCGGCCCGGCAGGAAAAGACCAGATTCATGTCCGTCCGCTTCGGCAACGTTCTGGGCAGCCGGGGCTCGGTGGTGCCCTTTTTCATGAAGCGGATCGAGGCGGGTTTGCCTCTGCCTGTGACCCACGAGGACATGACCCGATTCTTCATGACCATCAAGGAAGCGGCCCAGCTGGTGGTGGAGGCCATGCTGCTGGGGGACCCCGGGGCCACCTACATCCTGGAGATGGGAAACCCCGTGCCGATCATTGAACTGGCGCGCAACCTGCTGGCTCTTTCCGGTTTCGACCCCGCGGGGGGAGACACCGGTCCCGGTATCACGGTGACCGGTCTGCGTCCCGGAGAAAAGCTGCACGAGGCTCTCCATGAAAGTTACGAAACGCTGGTGGCCAGCGAGCACCCCCTGATCATGAAAGCTGATGGGACAGGACAGGAAACCGAGCAGGTTCTTGAAGCCCTGGACGAGCTGCTGGACCTGGCTCAGCGGGGACGCGTGGCCCCCTTGCGTGAACTTCTGGCGGAAGTGCTGAAACAGCCGGGGCTGGCCCTGGTGGCTTCCGGAAAGGAATCCTGACCATGAGCGAGGGACGTCGGTACATCGAGCGCCAGGAGGTCCTGCCCTTTTTTCGGCCGGACCTGGGCGATGCGGAAATCGATGCGGTGAGCCAGGTTCTCCGTTCCGGCTGGTTGACCTACGGGGCGCAGGTGCGGGAGTTCGGCCAGCGCTGTGCCGACTATCTGAAGGTGGAGCACGCCGTGCCGGTGGCCAGTGCGTCGGCCGGTCTTTTCCTGGCGCTCAAGGCGCTGGGGGTGGGCGAAGGAGACGAGGTCATCCTCCCTCCGATCACCTTCATCTCCACCCTGTCGGCCGTGGTCCACTGCGGGGCCACTCCGGTCCTGGCGGACATCGAACCCCGGTATCTGGGGCTGGATCCGGAAGCGTTCGCGCGCGCCATCACTCCGCGGACGCGCTGTGTGATTCCGGTGCACATGGCGGGTCATCCCTGCCGTCTGCCAGAAATCCTGGCCACGGCGCGGCAGAACGGGATCAAGGTGGTCGAGGATGCCGCGCACAGCTTCGGCTCTCGACTGGACGGCACCCTGCTGGGGGGCTTCGGCGATGCCACGGTGTTTTCATTTTACGCCACCAAGAATTTCACCACCGGTGATGGGGGACTCGTGACCACGCAGGACCCCGACCTGGCGGAGAAGGTGCGCATGCTGAGCTTTCACGGCATGGACGGCAATGCCTGGCAACGCTATTCCGGGCGGGGCAGCTGGTACTATGAGGTGGTGGAATACGGATTCAAGTACCACCTGGGCGATCCGGCCGCAGCCCTGGGGCTGGTCCAGCTGGGCCGAGCCGACGAATTCCTGGCCCGACGAACGGAAATTGCCGCGCGGTATTCTGAGGCGCTGGCTGATCTGCCTGGAGTGCTCTTGCCCGAGGAGGCCGACTGGGCCACCCATGCCTGGCACCTGTATGTTCTGCGGGTGGATCCCGAACGGATCCGGGAGGGCCGAGATGGCCTGATCGAGGATTTGCAGGTCAACCGGCTGGGCAGCTCGGTGCACTTCATCCCTCTGTACAAGCATCCGGTCTGGACCCGGGGTGGGCTGCCCGCCGAGGGGATGGCCGAGGCGGAGAAATATTTTCAAAGCTGTGTCAGCTTGCCCCTGTTCCCGGCCATGACCGAGGGCGAGATCGAGGACGTGATCACGGTGGTTCGCCGCAGCTTGTCCGATCGCCAGTCATGACCTCCTCCCCTCCTGAGACTGTGACCATGAAGATCACACACCAGGAGGATGCCCCTGCCGGCTGGGATGCCCTGGTGGACGCCGACCCCGGCGCCGATTTCTTTCACACAGCGGACTGGACCCGCCTGGCCGCACGTTGTTATCCCGGCCTGAAACCCTTCTGGATCGAGGCCCGACAGGGTGACCGCACCGTGGGGGGAATGGCCGGGTTTGATCGAGTGGGCCGGGTTCCCTTGCTGGGGCCTTTGGTGCGCCTGGAGAGCAATCTGGAGGGTGTGTCCGGGGGGCCTCTGGTGGTGGGAGAACTGGATGAAACCGCCCGTGACCATATTTTCCGGGCCCTGGTGGAGGAAATGCTGCGCCTGGCCACGGGATCCTTTTCCCGCTGCGCCATATCCCTGAACACATTCCAGGAAAACCGATTTGGCCACCTCCTGGCTGACCAGCCTCTGTGGCAGCGCTTTTCTGTGCCGGGGTCGGTGGTCGATCTTTCCCAAGGGCGCGAGCACGTCGAAGCCCACCTGATGAGCATGAACAAGCGCAACGAACGCAACCGCGCCCTCAAGCGCGGGGTCGAGGCTTGCACCACCAGTGACCCTGCCCTCCTGCGTGCTTATTACCCGCTGTATCTCGCCGCGAGCCAGGTTTGGGGCCAGTCCCCGGTCCCTCTGGAGTTCCTGGAGGCTCTGCTGGGCCTCGGTCCCGAGAAGTGCTTTTTTTCGTGTGTGCGGTTCGAGGATCAGGTGATCGGCGGCCATCTCAACCTGGTCCACGGCGATCGGGTGTTCGCCTGGAACGGGGTGACCGACCCGGCCCACGCGCGCAAGCATTTTCCCGCCACAGTGGTCATGTGGTGGGACATCGTGGAAAGTTGCGCTCGGGGCGCGCGCTCCCTTGATCTGGGTGCCAGTGGCGGAGTGGTCAGTCTAGGTGGCTTCAAGCGCAATTTCGGAGCTGACCTGGAGGAGCGCGGGTTCTATGTTCGTGAAAGCGCGGGAATGAAGCTCCTCAAGCAAGGACAAACTCTGTGGTCCCGGGTGCGACGGTCCGGTGCCAAGGGCGGCAGGCGCTGGCATGATCGGAAGGGGCGGACATGAGGCTTTTCAAGGCCGGCGCCCGCATTCTGTTCAGCCGCATCGGACAGGTCCTGGCCAACGCCGCCGTGGTCATGGTCATTGCCAAGACCCTCGGACCTTCCGGACAGGGGCACTACAGCCTCACCGTGGCCGGCGTGCTGCTGCTGGCTTCCTTGCTGGGAGGGGGCATGGGTCTATCTGCGGTTCCGCCTTTGCGCCAGGACAAGATCCGCCCCGCTCGGATGTTCCGGGTCCAGATGACCTGGGTGGCCGGGATGGCCGTGGTCCTGGGAGTTCTGGCCTGGCTGTCGACCACGCCTGCTCCTGCTGCTTTCCTGGCGGACCACCTGGGATGGCGTCCGGGCTGGGGCTTCCTGGCCGCTCTGGCCGCCCTGGCCGTCCTGGTGTTCGAGGTTTTCAGCTACAACCTCCTGGCCCGGGGGCGACTGGTCATCGGAGCGGCCGTCAACGGCTATCGTGCCATGGGACATCTGGCCGTGGTGCTGATGGTGTGGGGTGTGGGGTCCCTGACCCTGGGGCTTTCGGTGGCAGCCTTTGCCGTGGCCCAGACCGCCGGCGGAGCCGCCATGCTGATCCTGGTGCTGCGCGAATTTCGCCGGCCCTTGCGTGAACTCCCCGGGATCTCGGGGGTGGGGGTCTCGGATTCCGATGTTCCCGATGATCTCGATCGGCGGTCTCTCCTCGCCTTGATCGGTTACAACCTGCGGCGCGGCTGGATCGGTCAGATTTCTGCCGTGGCCTATTTCCTTCTCTTGCGCCTGGATCAAGGCCTGCTGGAGCACTTCCGCGGAGCGGCCGAAGTGGGGATTTACTCGGTGGCCGTGTATGTAGGGGAAATGCTCTGGCTGCTGCCCGGGGCCATCACCCCCTTGCTGGTCCATTCCTCGGCCGATGACGGTGGGAGCCGACGCCGGGACACCACCGCGGTGCGAGCTGTCCAGTTCGGGTTCCTCCTGACCCTGGCGGCGGCCTTGCCTCTGTTCTTTCTGGCGGAACCCTTGCTGAAACTCCTGGCCGGGGGCGAGTACGCCGGGTCAGGCCCCGCCTTGCGCGCCCTTTTGCCGGGCATTGTCTTGTTTGCGCCCGGGGCTGTCCTGGCCGGCGATTTCATCGGCCGGGGCAAGCCTCACTGGAACACCCAGGCCAGTGCGGCCACCGTGGCGGTCAACTTGCTGGTGGCCTGGCAGTTGATTCCCCTGTACGGCCCCGTGGGAGCGGCCTGGTCCAGCACCATTGCCTATGCGGTGGGGGGGGGAATCATGCTGATCCGTTTCCGGTCGGTGCTCCGGAAGGAAAAACGATAGCGTAACCCAAAGCCAGACAGATGGTTTGACCGTTCCGGGCCCTCGGCCCGGTTTTTTTTGTCCTGAAATGAAAAAAGAGGGTTGACCACCTGGTGGAGAAAAGTTACTCTCCGGTGGTGGCTGGTGGAGGAAAAAGGCGAAAAAAGGTGACTTTCAAGTCATGATTGGTGAAGATGGCGGCGGCCCACGGAGGGGCCAGAACCGCGCAAAGGATTGCCGAAACGCCGCCTTCTTTCCCAAAACCTCGCAGGACAAGGACTTCTGCCTTTTCCTCCCCAGCCGGACCAGGGCCATCGCTTCGGGAAGGACGTATCCCAGACCATGAACTTCGATCCGCAGGCAGCCGGTGCCGGAGATTTCCCTTTCACGTTCCACGGATCGTATACCCGTGCTGTGGACGCCAAGGGCCGGTTTCATCTGCCTTTCCGCTTCCGGAACCAGAGCCCGGCGGCTGTGGTCGAGGAAGAGGAGCGCGAGAAATACATGATCTCGCCGGGTCTGGACGGTTCGGTGACCCTGACTCCTCATGCGGTTTGGATGGAAAACTTCAACCGCTTGCGGGCTGAAGAGCCCAGCCCTGAAAAAACACGCGATCTGCGTTTGATGAGCCTGAACAGCCGCATGTTGAGCCCGGATGCCCAGGGGCGCGTGGCTGTTCCGGCCGAGATTCTGGAGTTCTTGAAGGTGGCCAAGAAGGTGACGGTGGTGGGGATGGGATCACATATGGAACTGTGGTCGCCCGAAGCCGTGGCCCAGATCAGTCCCGAGGGTCAAGGACCCAGCCAGGATTTCATGTACCGATTCTACCGCTAGGCGGTCAAAGAGATAGCCCACGGATGGGCGAAGCTGGGAAGGAGCCCACATGCCGAGAGAGATGGCCCGACAGTCTGTGAGGCAGGAGGCCGCAGGCAGTCACCGGAATACCTTGGAAGTTGAAGTCAGGCAAACGGACCAGACTGTCAGGGTCACTCTCTCGGGGATACTGGACCGCCAGGGCGTGGGGAAATTGATCAGCCGGGTGACGCCGGCTCTGCGTGGACGCGGAGACCGGATCATCCTGGACGGATCACGCTTGACTCATCTGGACTACCGCGCCACCGGGCAGCTCGTGGCCTGGAACCGTCGGCTTCGTCTGTTCGGGCACCAGTTGATGCTGCTGCAATGGAGCTCCTACCTCAAGGCCATTCTCCTGATGGAAGACTGGGACGGCGAACTGGCCGGCCGCCCGTCGGCGGCTCTGGATCAGGATCTTGTGCCTCGCAGTCGTCCCGAAGCAATGCCATGACCGATGATCTTCATGTCCCGGTTCTCAAGGAAGAGACCCTGAGGCTGCTGCAGCCGAAGGAGGGCATGCGGATCATCGACGGCACGTTCGGGTTTGGCGGTCACAGCCGCGCCTTTCTGGAGTCCGGGGCCGAGGTTCTGGGTCTGGATCTGGATGCGGTGGCTCAGGACGCCTGCGCCGAGCTTTCCACCGAGTTTCCCGGACTATCCTGCCGCCGCAGTTCCTTCAAGGATCTGGAGGCGGCGCTGTCGTCCGTGGGCTGGAAGCAGGTAGATGGTGTGTTGCTGGACCTGGGGGTCAGCAGTTTTCAGCTGGACGACCCGGACAAGGGCTTCAGCTACCGGACCGACGGCCCGCTGGATCTGCGTTTCAACCAGGAAGCGGGTCAGAGCGCGGCCGAGTTGATTGCCCGATCCGACGAGACCACTCTGGCCAATCTGATCTGGCAGTTTGGCCAGGAGCGGGCCAGCCGCCGCATTGCCCGCGCGGTGATGAGGGCCCACCGGGAAGAGCCCGTGGAAACCACGGGGCGTTTGCGTGACATCGTTGTGGGTGTCCTGCCTCGCGGCATCAAAACAGCGCCCACGCTGAGTCGGGTTTTTCAGGCCTTGCGGATCGTGGTCAACGACGAGATGGCCGCCCTGACCGAGACCTTGCAGAAGTTGCCCCGGGTGATCAAGCCGGGCGGATGCTTCGTGGTGATTTCCTATCATTCTCTGGAGGATCGACTGGTCAAGCAGTTCATCGACCGAGAGAAGCGTGACTGTCTGTGTCCGCCTCAGCTGCCCATGTGTGTCTGCGGGCATACGCGGCTGCTGAAGCCTCTGACCAAGGGTGCGGTGCAGGCCGACGAAAACGAACAGCAGAGGAATCCGCGGTCGCGGAGCGCCCGGTTGCGCGCCGCCCGGATCCTGTCCGGAGGAAAGCCATGATCGGATGGCGTAGTGCGGCTTTTGGCAGTGGCCACGGGGAAAGCCCGGTGGCGAGGCGTGCCGACAGCATGGCCCATCGCAAGGGACTGTGTTCCCGCCGTGTCACGGCCATGCTGATGGTGTTTCTTCTGATCGCCCTGTTGCTGGGAGGAAGGGTGCTGGTCCTCAACCAGATGACGGTCATGCGCACCAACATCAGTGTGCTGGAAGATCGACAGGGGTTCCTGGAGACGCGTGCGGCCAGCTTGCTGGAACAGTGGAACCGAGCCACTTCTGCCCTGGTCATTCGCGATCGCGCGGAGAAGGAACTGGGCCTGATCATGAGTCCGGAGCCGGGGTTGGTTCTGGTTCGAACCCCCGATGCCCGCGACCGCCACGGCTGGTCCCTGCCGGACTGGCTGGGAAATCTGGCCGCCGGCAGCGATGTCCAGGCGGCGACTCCGGCCACCATCGTCAGCGACATGATCTCCCTGCAGCCGCGGCCTCGGGGTGAACCCCTGGGGCAGGTGTCCACGCCATGAGCCACCGGCCGGCGGGACCCTCGCGTTTTCTCATCTTGCGCCTCTTCATTCTGTCCCTGGGATTGATCCTCCTGGGGCGCGCGGTTCAGATCCAGGTGTTTCGGCACGAGGAGCTGAAGGCGCGAGCTCAGGATCTGTGGACCGATGACGAAACCTTGCCTGCTGATCGTGGCAATATCTATGACAGGAACGGCCGTCCACTTGCACTTTCGGTGACCCGCTGGCAGGTGGGGGTGGCCCGCTCTCAGATCAAGAATACCGCCGACCTGGCCCAGAAGCTGGCCGACATCCTGGACCTGGATCGGGTGTCCCTGGAAAAGCGCCTGGGGAAAGGCCAGGGCCACGTGGTGCTGGCCAAGAACGTGGTGCTGGGGCGGGATCAGAAACTTTCCCTGGAAAGCATGCCCGCCGTCACCCTGGAAGATCTGCGCTCGCGCATCTACCCCTTCGATGGGCTGGGTGCCTCGGTGATCGGCACCTACCGGCATAGCCAGGGCCAGAACCTGTCGACGGGAATGGAGAAGGGGCTGGACCTGGAGCTGGCCGGTAGCGCCGGACTGGCTCGCGTGATCAAGCGGGCCGGCAGCAGTGAAAGTCTGGGCAAGGTCATGCTGCAGAATCCGGTCCACGGACGCAGCCTGGTCCTGTCTCTGGATGCGGATCTGCAGGCCATCTGCGAGTCACGGCTGGCCGCAGCTGTGAAGGACAAGAACGCCAAGGGGGGTTCGCTGCTGGTCGTCGATCCCCGGACGGGCGATGTCCTGGCCGCCGCCTCCTGGCCCTTGCTGGATTCACGGGTGCGCATTCCCGGCGATCAGCGCATCTGGCAAAACACCAATTTCACCGGAGTTTTCGAGCCGGGTTCGGTGTTCAAGATCTTTTCGACGGCCTCCTTGATGCGTAACGGAGCCATCGATACCTCGACCGTTTTCGACTGCAGCAACGGGGACATCGGGTCCTGCGTGATCCGCAACGACGACGGGCACAAGTACGGCAACCTGCCTCTGATGCGTGCCTTCACCAAGTCGTCCAACATCTATTTTGCCCGCGCCGTGGGCAATCTGAGCAACGAAGAGTTTTACCGGGACCTGGTGGATTTCGGGTTTGGCCAGAAGACCACCCTGCCATATCCGGGCCAAGCTGATGGAATCCTGCACAATCCGACCCGGTGGTCGGACAGGTCCCGGCCCACCCTTTCGATCGGCCAGGAAATGGCCGCCACTCCCTTGCAGCTGGCCATGGCGCTCGGGGCCGTGGCCAACGGGGGCACTCTCTATGCGCCTCGGCTGGTGCGTGAAGTGCGTGATCACGAGGGTCATATCCTCGAGACACGGGACCCTGTGCCTCTGCGCAGGGTGATGTCCGAACCTCTGGCGGGATTACTGCGCGAGGCCATGCGGCGCGTGGTGGCCGAAGGGACGGCGCAAGGGGCGCGCACCGACTGGATCGAAACCGGGGGAAAAACCGGGACCGCCCAGAAGGTGACGCACCCCGGTCAGGGTTATGCTCCGGGGGCCTATGTGGCCAGCTTTGCCGGACTGGTGCCCATCGATCAGCCCCGCCTGGTGATCCTGGCGGTTCTGGACGAGCCTCAGGGATATCGACAGTACTATGCCGCTCAGAGCGCGGTTCCTCTTTTCAGTCAGGTGGTGCGTGATATCCGGCAGTCCACCGACTGGCTGGATGACGTGCCCGGCGGACGCACGGCTCCCCTGGCTCAGGCCCCGTCGGTGCGGACGGTCCGGGTTCCCGACGTGATTCACCTGAACGTGGACAAGGCGGCCGGGCGACTGTCCCGGGCCGGCCTGGGGATCACGGGAACACCGGGCACCGGAGTGGTGGTGGAGCAAGTTCCCGCCGCAGGTTCCCAGGTGCCTTACGGGCAAACGGTGCGCCTGTCCGTGGCGGCCAGGCCGGCCGAAGCCACGGCCCCGGCACCCATCTGTCCCGACTTTCTGGGACTGAGCAATCGTCAGGTTCGCAGTCTGGCGGCGAGGCTGGGTGTGGCCCTGGATCTGGCGGGGCAAGGCTATGTGGTGAAGCAGGATCCGCCACCGGGAACGACCCTGAAAGATCGCCGGATTTCGGTACGGATGGAGGGCGCATGGCGATGACTCTGGGTCAGTTGCTCGCCCCCTGGCCGCGCCTGGCTTTGCAGGGGAATCTTGATCTGATGGTGGACCGGATCACAGTGGATTCACGGCAGGCGGGACCGGGTGCCCTGTTCGTGGCGGTGAGAGGATCGTCGGGCGACGGCCACCGCTATCTGGACAAGGTCCAGGCGACCGGATGTCAGGCCGTGATGGTGGAAGATATCCAGGAAACCGCGGGATTCGCGGCTGTGGTCCTGGCCGACAACACCCGGGCTGTTCCGGCACTGCTGTCTCGACGGCTGGAGGGCAACCCTGACCTTTCCCTGGTCACGGCGGGCGTGACAGGAACCAATGGCAAGACGACGGTGTCCTACCTCCTGCGCCAGATGCTCGGACACCTGCATGGGCCTTGCGGTCTGATCGGCACCATCAACTACGACGATGGCGTGCAGACGGAGCCGGCTCCCCTGACCACCCCCGGCGGCACGGTGTTCTACCACTGGCTGGGACGCATGCGTGACCACCGGTGCGGCAGTGTGGCCATGGAAATCTCCAGTCACGCCCTGGATCAGGATCGCACCGCCGGCCTGGGGCTGGACGTGGCGATCATGACCAACCTGGGGCGGGACCATCTGGACTACCATCAAGACCTGGAGCAGTATCTGCAGGCCAAGGCGGGCATCATCAGCTTGTTGCGTGCCGAG